>CBINHE010000021.1:0-50627 GCA_966250375.1 uncultured Oxalobacteraceae bacterium | reverse complement strand
CTTCGCCCCTAGCCCTCCCCTTGAAAGGGAGGGAACACGTAGGCTCTCCGTCGCCTAAGTTACTGACTTCTGTGTAAGCAGGGTGTCATCGAGCATTGGACGCGCTTTTTTCGCGGACGCGAAAATTCCCCCCCCATAAAAACACTGTAAAAAATGACGACTCAAGAATCGACACTCATTACTTTTATTTTTCTTGCACTCTCGATCTGCGCTGTTTGGTTAAAGCCTGTCTATATTGGCAAGCGGATTGCCATGCCACCATGGATAGCGTTCTTTGCCGCTTCGATGGTAAGCGGGCTGGTTGCCGGCGTACTTAACCCGCTATCGATAGGTGAGCTTGGCATATTCTGCGGTGCCGCATATCTTGCTCGGGCATTCAAACAGAAGTCCATGCAGCGCTTTTTTTTCAGCACAGTCACAGTAATTTTAGCTTTGGCTTTGGCCTTGCATCGCCTACCCGGATTCAATAATCCCGTGGTCATTTCCTCGATGACGCTATCCGCTGGCGCAGCCGCTTTTACGCAATATGCAAATTTCGACAAGGGCGCCGTTGGCTTGATCCTCCTGGCATTCCTATGCAATCGAACAAGCACATTTTCAGAGTCGGGAAAATTGCTGAAACAAACCTATCCCATCACGCTTATAACCGTCGTTGCGATATTGGGTATCGCGATGAGCATCGGTTACATCGATCATGATTTTAAAATTACGCAAACCACCATGCTGTTCCTGGTGATAAATCTGTTTTTTACCGTCATCGCTGAAGAGACATTTTTCCGAGGTTTTTTACAAGACCGTCTCGCGCTGTCGTTGGCCCGTTTTCGGTACGGTCGATTGAGCGCGGCTATGTGTTCTGCTCTGTTATTCGGGGCAGCGCATCTCGCAGGCGGTACAACCTATGTGCTGCTGGCCAGCCTTGCCGGCCTTGGTTACGCATATGCCTATTTCATCACTCAGCGAATTGAAGCGCCTGTTATTGTTCATTTCTCGCTGAATGCAGTGCACTTTATCGGTTTCACGTACCCATACCTCAGTTGATCGACTGGAGTGCGAATTGAAAACGGAATATTTGTCGTGCCTCATCAAAGTCACATAATCCCAAAAAAAAGCCGCGCAAGCGCGGCTTTTCCCATCCCGTTACTACCGAAAATCACGCCGACTTCAAGGCCACCAGCACCTCGTCCAGCATTTTCTTGGCATCGCCAAACAGCATGCGGTTGTTTTCCTTGTAGAACAACGGATTGTCGACACCCGCATAGCCGGAAGCCATGCTGCGCTTCATGACAATCGACGTCTTGGCCTTCCACACTTCCAGCACCGGCATGCCGGCGATCGGGCTGCCCGGGTCTTCTTGCGCCGCCGGATTGACGATGTCGTTGGCGCCGATCACGATCGCAACATCGGTGTCCGGGAAGTCCTCGTTGAGTTCGTCCATCTCCATCACGATATCGTAGGGCACCTTTGCTTCGGCCAGCAGCACGTTCATGTGGCCCGGCATCCGGCCTGCGACCGGGTGAATGCCAAAGCGCACTTTGACGCCCTTATCGCGCAAGTGCCGGGTGATCTCGTACACCGTGTGTTGCGCCTGTGCCACCGCCATGCCGTAACCCGGGACGATAATCACACTCCGCGCTTCGCGCAACATCTCGGCGGTCTCGACGGCACTGACCGGCACCACTTCGCCGGCCGGCTGCGCACCGTCAGATGCCGGCGCTGGCTTGCCGCTGCCGGTGCCGAAGCCGCCGGCAATCACGCTGATGAAGTTGCGGTTCATCGCGCGGCACATGATGTAGGAAAGAATTGCGCCGCTCGATCCAACCAGTGCGCCAGTCACGATCAACAGGTCGTTGGACAGCATGAAACCAGTAGCCGCCGCCGCCCAGCCCGAGTAACTGTTGAGCATCGACACCACCACCGGCATATCAGCGCCGCCAATCGCCATCACCATGTGAATGCCGAACAAAAGTGCGATGACGGTCATGACGATCAACGGTGTCATGCCGGCAGCCAAGGTCTCGGCACGCAAGAACTGTACGCCAAAGTAGATCACGATCAGCAGACCCGTGAGGTTGAGCAGGTGGCGCCCCGGCAACAACAAAGGCTTGCCGCCGATGCGAGCCGACAGCTTGCCGAATGCAATCAACGAGCCGGAGAAGGTTATCGCGCCGATCAGCACACCGATATAGATCTCCATTTCATGGATCGCCTTTTCCGCGCCGCTGAAATTGGCCGATGCAGCCGGATCGATGTAACTCGCATAGCCGACCAGCGTCGCAGCCAGACCAACCAGGCTGTGCATCAGCGCAACCAGTTCCGGCATTTGCGTCATCTGCACGGTGCGCGCGGCATACAATCCGATGCTGCCGCCCACCAGCATGGCCGTGACGATCCACGGAATGCCGGCTGGCGATACATGCGCCCCGAATACGGTTGCCAGCACCGCGATGGCCATGCCGACCATGCCGTACAAATTGCCGCGCCGCGAGGTTTCCGGATTGGACAGCCCTCCGAGACTCAGGATGAACAGGATGGTCGCGCCAAGGTAAGCGACCGTTGTAAGACTTTCAGACATTTAGCGCCCCTTATTTGCGGAACATCGCCAGCATGCGGCGAGTGACGGCGAAACCGCCGAACATGTTGATCGTGGTGAGCACAATGCCAATCACTGCCAGCCAACGTATCCAGTCGCCCGGACGTTCGATCCCGCCGGCGAGCGGCGGTGCCACCTGCACCAGCGCACCGATCGCGATGATGCTGGAAATCGCGTTGGTCACGCTCATCAACGGCGTGTGAAGGGCGGGCGTGACGTTCCACACCACCATGTAACCGACAAAGCAAGCCAGTACGAACACGGTCAAGTGCCCGAGAAATGCCGCTGGTGCATTGGCGCCGATGAACCAGAACAGGGCCGCCGCCACGCCGAACAAAATGGCGATGCGGGTACCCGAGGCCGGTTCGCTTGGGGCGCCGTGGCCGCTCGACTTCACCGGCGTCGCGACCGCTGGTTTGGCCGCCGCTGCCGGTGCTGCCGACAATTTGGGTGCAGGTGGCGGCCAAGTGACGTTGCCCTCTTTGATCACCGTGGTGCCGCGGATGACTTCGTCTTCAAAATTGACGTTAATGGTACCGTCCTTGGCCTTGCACAATTCCTCGGTCAGGCGCAACAGATTGGTCGCATACAGGGTGCTGGATTGCTTGGCCAGGCGGCTCGGCAAATCCGCGTAGCCGATGATGGTCACGCCATGCTTGACCACTACCTTGCCCGGCTCGGTCAGTTCGCAATTGCCGCCCTGCTCGGATGCCAGATCGACGATCACGCTACCCGGTTTCATCGACTGCACCATCTCGGCGGTAATCAGCTTCGGTGCCGGCTTGCCGGGGATCAGCGCGGTGGTGATGATGATGTCGACCTCTTTTGCCTGCTTGGCGAAAGTCTCGCGCTGGGCTTTCTGGAAACCCTCGCTCATCACCTTGGCGTAGCCGCCGACACCAGCGCCTTCTTCCGTATATTCGACGGGGACGAATTCGCCGCCCATCGATTTCACTTGGTCACCCACTTCGGGCCGCGTGTCGTTGGCCCGCACAATGGCGCCCAGACCGGAGGCCGCGCCGATGGCAGCCAGACCGGCCACACCGGCGCCGATGACGAACACTTTGGCTGGCGGCACCTTGCCCGCGGCAGTGATCTGGCCGGTAAAGAAGCGGCCAAAGTGATGCGCCGCCTCGATCACGGCACGGTAGCCGGCGATGTTCGCCATCGAACTCAAGGCATCCATCTTCTGCGCGCGCGACATGCGCGGCACACTATCCATCGCCAGCACGGTGACTTTCTTCGCCGCCAACTGCTGCATCAATTCAGGGTTCTGCGCCGGCCAGATGAAACTTACCAGCGTGCTGCCCTCGCGCATCAGGCCGACTTCTTCCGCACTCGGCCCGCGCACCTTGAAGACAATATCGGACGCTGCCCATAGCTTGGCGGCGCCATCAATGATTTGCGCTCCCGCAGCGCGATAGGTATCGTCGCTGAAATTAGCCGCCTCGCCCGCACCGGATTCGACCGCGACCGAGAAACCCAGCTTGATGAGTTTTTCAACGACTTCAGGCACGGTTGCAACGCGCTTTTCGCCCGGAAAAACTTCCCGTGGCACTCCAATCATTAGAGCCATGCGCTCCCCTCTTGTAAGTGTTGGTTCACCCGTGCTGGCACGGGAGTTTGACTTGCCGATTCGGATAAGGGCAGCGCCAAGTCTGCCCCTGCCGACTACTTTTTAAGTCCGGTGATCTGGTTCTTTTCATCCACGAAAACGATCTTGGGTTGATAGGTCTCAATCTCAGTGTCGTTCATCGACCCATATGTGCAAATAATCAACAGATCACCCAGATGCGCCCGGCGCGCCGCCGCGCCGTTGAGCGAAATCTCGCCGCTGCCGCGCTTGCCCTTGATAGCATAGGTGGAAAAGCGTTCACCATTATTGATATCGTACAACTCGATTTTTTCGAACTCGCGGATATCAGCCGCCTCCAGCAAATTTTCGTCGATGCCGCACGAGCCTTCGTAATGCAGGTCGCACTGCGTAACCGTAACTCGATGAATCTTGGCGCGAAGCATTACACGTTCCATCTTGATCTCCTGTTTACAGCAATACGGGACTCACCCGTCCGCGTGTTGGCGGGTATGGCAATACTCATGGACTTCTCCAACAATTAATAATTTATTACATGAAACCCACATGTAAATCTTGCACGGAATTTATTAAATGGAACAATCGTTCTTTTTTGCAAACATCCGGCAAAATCTTTTTTTGAGGCTCTCCCTAATTCGGGCCGTTTGGCATAGCGGTCAGAGGAACGCGCCTGAAACAAGTTCCTTAGTAAGCGAAAGACAAAAATGGTTCGGGTCCAACGGATTCTGCCGCTTTTTTGCTTAACAACCAAACCATTCATCGAAAAAAGTTGTGAAATATCAACCGTTTTATCTTTTTTGCGGTGAATTATCACTACATCGTGATGCTTGCGTGACCCAGCGCGGCATCACTGTAATGCAACCGCGAGCCCCAAGCAACGCACAAGTGCGATACGCACGGTAAAATGAGCGCCCTATTTCAAGGCCATGTATGACTGACGTTTGGAAACCCTCTGTTACGGTAGCGGCGGTCGTTGAGCGCGATGGCCGTTTCTTGCTGGTTGAAGAAGAAACCAGCGACGGCATCCGCATTAACCAGCCGGCCGGCCACCTCGACCCCAATGAATCCTTGCTGCACGCAGTGACACGCGAAACGCTGGAAGAAACGGCGCACGACTTTGTGCCGACCGCATTGATCGGCATGTACATGTCGCGCTACGTGTCGTCACGCACTGGACTGGAAGTCACCTATTTGCGCTTTGCCTTCGCTGGCGAGCTCGGCGCGCTGCATGACCGTCCGCTCGATTACGGCATCCTGCGCACGCTCTGGATGACATATGACGAATTGCTCGCGTGCAGTGAAACGCATCGCAGTCCGCTGGTGCTGCAATGCGTGGATGACTATTTGGCAGGTAAACGCGCGCCGCTGTCGCTGATCTACACCCATCCATCGGCCATCGGAGTAATGAATGGCTAAGAAAAAAGTCGTCATCGGCATGTCGGGCGGCGTCGATTCGTCGGTATCGGCATGGCTGCTTAAGGAACAAGGCTATGAAGTGATCGGCTTGTTCATGAAAAACTGGGAAGACGATGACGATTCGGAATATTGCTCGACGCGTCAAGACTGGATCGATGCAGCGAGCGTTGCCGACGTGATCGGTGTCGATATCGAAGCAGTCAATTTTGCCGCGGAATACAAAGACCGCGTATTTGCCGAATTCTTGCGTGAATACCAGGCCGGTCGCACCCCAAATCCGGATGTGCTGTGCAACGCGGAAATCAAGTTCAAGGCCTTCCTCGACCATGCAATGAAACTGGGCGCAGATTTGATCGCGACCGGACACTATGCACGCGTGCGCGAAGTTTCAAGCGGCAAAAACGCCGGTCGCGTCGAATTGCTGAAAGCGCTCGACGCCAGCAAGGATCAAAGCTATTTCCTGCATCGGCTGAACCAGGTGCAATTGTCGAAAACGCTATTCCCGCTCGGGGAAATCCAGAAGACCGAAGTGCGCAAAATCGCCGAACAACTGCAATTGCCGAATGCGAAAAAGAAAGACTCGACCGGCATTTGCTTTATCGGCGAGCGCCCGTTCCGCGAATTCCTGAACCGCTACTTGTCATACAAACCCGGACCGATGAAAACACCGGATGGCGATACCGTCGGCGAGCACGTCGGCTTGAGCTTTTACACGCTGGGCCAGCGCAAGGGGATCGGCCTGGGCGGCATGAGGGCGCACAAGAACCCGGAAGGCGACAGCGAACCTTGGTACGTCGCGCACAAGGATATCGAAAACAATACGCTGTATATCGTGCAAGGCCATGACCATCCGTGGTTGCTGTCATCATCGTTGACGGCAGAGCAAATCAGCTGGGTTGCCGGCGAAGCGCCGCAAGAGCAGCAACTGTCAGCCAAAACGCGCTACCGACAAGCGGACGTCGCGTGCAGCTACCAGGCGGACGACGCCGGCACATTTTCTTTGATATTCCCGACGCCGCAGTGGGCAGTGACGCCAGGCCAATCGGCTGTACTCTACCAAGGCGACGTTTGTCTGGGTGGTGGCATCATTCGCAGCAGTTCAACGCGGCCGAATGACAGTTTTTCAGAAAAAGTCGCTGAACCACGTGCGATGACTGCGGACGACAAGGACGTAACGTAACGGCGCAGCGGAACTGCCCGCAATCTGCAAGTGTCCGAGCAGATGCGAACCGCCGCCTTCGATAACGATCCACCATGTGCTTGGCGCAATTCTCTTAATTCAGAAAGGAAATACCATGTTAACCGTAGGACAAACCTTACCTGACTTCAGCGGTGAAGCATTGATGCCGAATGGCGAATTTTCCCCGATCAAGCTATCCGACTATCGCGGCAAATGGCTGGTGCTGTTTTTTTATCCGCTCGACTTCACCTTCGTCTGCCCCACCGAAATTCAGGGATTCAACAGTCACTATGCCGAGTTCGAAAAGTCGAACGCGATCGTGCTCGGTGCATCGGTCGACTCCGTGCATTGCCACAAGGCGTGGACCGAGCACGGCTTGGGCAAACTCGCTTTCCCGCTAATAGGCGATTTGACGCGCGCGTTGACGCAAGGTTGCGGCATCCTCTCGGCGGAAGGTTTCGCCCACCGTGCGACTTTTATCGTCAATCCGGAAGGCATGATTGAATCGGTCACGATCAACAGCAGTAATGTCGGACGCTCCACCGATGAAACCTTGCGCACGCTGCAAGCCCTGCAAGCCGGTGGCCTGACGCCATGCGATTGGCATCCGGGACAATCACTGCTGCAGGCCGCATAAGAAGTGAATGAAATAATTGACCAATCCGACGCCCCCGAACGCCGGCGAAAAACAGTTCCCATTGAAAAGTAAAAAAGGGCGCAGTGCGCCCTTTTTTACTTTATATACGCTTACTGCGGCACCGTATCCCTGAACGATGGCCGGTCCGACAATTTATCGAATAGCTTGGCCAGATTCGGATAATCGTCGCGCCACTTGATTTCCGGAAAACGGAAGCTCAGCCAGCCCAGTGCGCAACCCACCGCGACATCGCTCAGCGTATAGTACGTACCGGCGCAAAACGGCGTATCGGCCAAGCCCGACGACATCGCTTTCAAGCCAGCATCGACCTTCGCCATTTGGCGCGCAATCCAGTCCTTGCTTTGCAGCGCGGCCGGCCGTTGCGTATTTTCGAGCCGAACCAGAACCGCGGCATCAAGCACGCCATCGGCCAAGGCTTCCCAGCATTTGACTTCGGCGCGTTCGCGGCCATGGGCAGGAATCAATTTGCCGACCGGCGTCAGCGTATCGAGGTATTCAACAATCACGCGCGAGTCAAACATCGCACCGCCATCCTCCATGATCAGGCAAGGTACCTTGCCAAGCGGATTGGACTGCAGGATTGTGGTTTCAGGAGCCCAGACATTTTCCAGGGTCAACTCATAGTCGAGTTTTTTTTCGGCCATCACAATACGGACTTTACGTACATACGGGCTGGCGAGAGAACCGATTAGTTTCATAGATGCTTGGAATAAGAAGGTTGGTGATTATAACATTGGCGTTTATTGTTTAAATAATCAGCCGGCTGCTCAGGCGAACATGGGACAGGTCATTTTGAGCGTGGCGGTGAATGGTAAAATTGCGTTTTATCAGTTTTTACTTCAGTTGCGCCGCTCTCGGCACGTCCTTTTATCCACGCCTACCGCTTGCTTATCATGCCTCTTTCCACACTTTCCGCCCTTTCCCCGCTGGACGGCCGCTATGCTGCCAAGACCGACAAACTGCGCCCGATCCTGTCCGAAGCAGGATTCATGCATCACCGCGTCAAAGTGGAAATTGCGTGGCTGCAAGCGTTGTCGGCAGCAGGCTTCGCCGAAATCAAGCCTTTCTCGACTTTCGCCACGTCGCTGCTCAACAAATTGGCAGCCGACTTCACCGAAAGCGATGCGGAACGCATCAAGGCGATCGAAGCGGTCACCAATCACGATGTGAAGGCGGTCGAATACTGGCTGAAGGAACAGATCAAGGATGTGCCTGAATTGGTCGCCGCGTCGGAATTCATTCATTTCGCATGCACATCGGAAGACATCAACAACACATCGCACGGCATGATGCTGAAGACGGCGCGCGACACGGTACTGCTGCCTGCGCTGCAAGGCGTGATCGAGAAGCTGACGGTATTGGCACATGAGAATGCCGACGTCCCGATGATGTCGCGCACGCATGGCCAGCCAGCCAGCCCGACCACGCTCGGCAAGGAAATGGCGAATGTGGTGGCGCGGCTGAAGCGCGCGGAACAACGCATCGCCGCAGTCGAAATCTTGGGCAAGATGAACGGCGCGGTCGGCAATTACAATGCGCATCTGTCCGCTTATCCCGATTTCGACTGGCCGGCATTCTCCAAAAATGTGATCGAGCAGCATCTGGGACTGACCTTCAATCCGTACACGATCCAGATCGAACCGCACGATTACATGGCTGAATTGTTCGATGCGATCGCGCGCACCAATACGATTCTGATCGACCTGAATCGCGATATCTGGGGTTACATCTCGCTCGGCTTTTTCAAGCAACGCACCAAGGCTGGCGAAATCGGTTCCTCGACCATGCCGCATAAGGTCAATCCGATCGATTTTGAAAATTCCGAGGGCAATCTCGGCATGGCCAACGCAGTGTTGAAGCACATGTCCGAGAAGCTGCCGCTGTCACGCTGGCAACGCGACCTGACCGACTCGACCGTACTGCGCAATATCGGCGTCGGCCTCGGTTATGCCGTATTGGCATACGACAGTTGCCTGCGCGGCTTGAACAAGCTGGAAGTCAATCCCGGCCGTATGGCGGAGGATCTGGATGCCACTTGGGAAGTACTGGCCGAGCCGGTGCAAACCGTCATGCGCCGCTACGGCATCGAAAACCCGTACGAGCAACTGAAGGAATTGACTCGCGGCAAAGGCATCTCGAAAGACGCATTGCGCGACTTCATCAACGGCCTCGCGATTCCGCAACAGGCGAAAGACCATCTGTTAGCAATGACACCAGCCAATTACATCGGTCACGCGGCCGACTTGGCCAAGAAAATTTAAAGCAGCTTCCAATTTGGCAGGAGGGGTGAGTGCAAATCGTGCGCCTCCTCTTCGCCTTTCGTCTCGAATAATTTTTTGTGGAATCCCTCCTTGTCCGTGTAGACGCGAGTACCGTGAAACACAAACGCCAATCCTGTTTCTGATTTTCTGCTCTTGATATCCGTCTTGAGCAGACAACGCCAAATCTTGCTACCATATTTGTCCTAATGCGGACTTCTTTTTAAAAAGAAATATTTATGCCTCGTTATACGAAAACCGCGATGTTGCTGCACTGGCTGACAGCATTGCTGATCGTGTCCGGCTTTGCGCTTGGCGTCACGATGGTGGACATTCCCGGTCTCACGCCAACCAAGCTGAAATATTTTTCGTGGCACAAATGGATCGGCATCACAGTCCTTGGGCTGGCGTGCGTGCGCTTGCTGTGGCGCCTGACGCATCCGGCGCCCGCCTACCCGGACGCGATGCCAGCCTGGCAGAAAAAAGCCGCCAGCGGCTTGCATCACTTGCTTTATGTACTGATTTTCGCAGTGCCGATCTCGGGCTATTTCTATAGCTTGGCGGCCGGAGTGCCGGTGGTGTATCTCGGCGTTATTCCGCTGCCGGTTCTGATCGAATCGAATCAGGAATTGAAACCGATTCTCAAAACAGTGCATTACATCCTCAACATGACGCTGCTGGCAGGCGTCGGCCTGCATGTACTGGCAGCACTCAAACATCACTTCATCGACCGGGACGGCCTGCTCAAACGCATGCTGCCCTGAACCGTTATCCAAGAAAGGGTATGTCATGTCAATTCGTTCCGTACTGCGCCATAGCAGCCTGATCGTCCTGTGTGTCGCACTGCCGTGCCTCGCGCTTGCCGCGCTCAAGACCGACAGCGCAAAAAGCAGCGTCGCGGTGGTGTTCAAGCAGTTGAACGTGCCGGTCGAAGCCAGGTTCAGAAAATTCAACGCGCAGATCGACTTCAACAGCGCCAAACCGGAAGCATCCAAGGCCAATGTCGATATCGACATCCCCAGCTTCGATCTCGGCGATCCCGAGTACAACAAGGAGGTGCTGAAAAAGGACTGGTTCAATGCAGCGCAGTTTCCGAAAGCAAGTTTTGTATCGAGTGCCATCAAGCCGGGCGCCAACGGCAAGCTCGACGTCGTCGGCAAACTCACGATCAAGGGCAAGAGCATCGACGTGAGCTTTCCGCTCACCGTCAAGAAGGAAGGCAGCAACCAGGTATTCGAAGGCGCACTGCCGATCAAGCGGCTCGCCTTCAACATCGGCGAAGGGGAATGGAAAGACACCAGCATGGTCGCCGATGAAGTTGTCATCAAGTTCCGCGTCGTAGCGGTGCAATAATCATTATCAACCACCAACAAGGAATCGCACATGAAACTCAAATTCGTGGTCGCCGCATTACTGGCAGCCGGCACAGCCTCCGCTTTTGCTCAGACCTACAACATTGAGCCCAACCATACGTATCCGAGCTTCGAAGCCGATCACATGGGGATCTCGGTATGGCGCGGAAAATTCACCAAAACCAGTGGCACCGTCACGCTTGATCGCGCTGCCAAAACCGGCGCTCTAGACATCGCCATCGACGCGAATTCGATCGATTTTGGCCATCCCAAGATGAACGATCATGCGAAATCACCGGACATGTTCAATGTCGCAAAATTTCCGACCATCAGCTACAAAAGTAAATCGATCCAATTCGACGGCGACAAGCCGGTCGCAGTCGACGGCGAGTTGACGTTGCTCGGCGTGACCAAACCGGTGAAGCTCGCGATCAATAAATTCAAATGCATTCAGCATCCGATGCTTAAACGCGAAGTGTGCGGTGCCGATGCGACAGCGGAATTCAAGCGTACCGACTTCGGGCTGAATTACGGCACGCCGAGGTTCGCACCGGAAGTGAAGCTCGCGATTCAGGTCGAAGCACTCAAGGCAGATTGATTCCAGAGCTGGCCGGACCAGCCGGCTCCTTCATGAGTTTCCGCATTAACCAAACTGCGATACTTCCCTATGAGAGAACGATACTTGCGCAGCATCCGCCTGCTCGCCGAGTGCTATCACGCATTCGAGCAGCTGTCCGGTTCGCATGTGCGCACCTTCGATCTCACCCCATCGCAATTCGACATCATCGCAACGCTGGGCAATACCGAGGGCATGACCTTCAAGGAACTGGGGGAGAAAACGTTGATTACCAAAGGCACCTTGACCGGCGTAGTCGATCGGCTCGAAAGCAAGGGGCTGGTAAAGCGCTTTTGCAAAACGGAGGACAGGCGCAGCACCGTCGTACAGTTGACCGTGGCAGGAGCACGTGAATTCAAACGCGTATTCGAGCCGCATGTTCAATTTTGCAAGGAACCGTTCTCCGGCTACGGCGAACAGGATTTCGCATCGCTGGAGCGCGAGCTTGGAAAACTCAAAGTCCATTTGACCGCAAGCAACTCGAAGAAGTAAATGCTCGGCGCGATCAAGCGCAGTCGAAAAAAAAGCCGGCTCGACAGCCGGCTTTTCAATTTGGACGCCACTGTTATACGACAGCGCCGTCGGTTTCATCCTTTGCTTTCACCGGCTTGATGAGGTCCTCCCGCTTGACGCCCAGCCACATTGCCACCGCGGCGGCGACAAACACCGACGAGTAAATGCCGAACAGGATGCCGATAGTCAGCGCGATCGCAAAATAATGCAGCGTCGGGCCGCCGAACAACAGCATCGACAACACCATTATCTGGGTTGAACCATGTGTAATAATGGTGCGCGAAATCGTGCTGGTAATCGCATGGTTCAGCACATCGGGCGTGGTCAGCTTGCCGTAGCGACGATCACGGAAGGTCTCGCGCACCCGATCGAACACGACCACCGATTCATTGACCGAATAACCCAGCACCGCAAGCACCGCTGCCAGCACGGTCAGCGAAAATTCCCACTGGAAGAACGCAAAGAAGCCGAGGATGATAATCACGTCATGCAGGTTGGCGATGATCGCCGACACCGCAAACTTCCATTCGAAGCGGAAGGCGAGATACAGCATGATGCCGATCACCACCATGCCGAGCGCCATCAAGCCATCGTGCGTCAGCTCTTCGCCGACCTGCGGACCGACGAATTCAACACGTCGCTTCTCCACACTATTGTCTTGCGCTTTCAACGCAACCATGACCTTGTCGCTCAATTGCGCCGAGTTGACGCCCTTTTGCACTGGCAGGCGGATCATCACATCTTGCGCGGTACCGAAACTCTGTACTTGGCTGTCGGTATATCCCAAGCCTTCGACCGTCTTGCGGATTGAATCGATATCGGCCGCTTTTGGATAGGCAACTTCCATCACGGTGCCGCCGGTGAATTCGATCGACAGATGCAATCCCTTGGAGAACAGGAAAAACACCGCTGCAACAAACGTCAACGCCGAGATTACGTTGAAAATCAACGCATGGCGCATGAACGGAATATCTTTTTTGATGCGGAAAAACTCCATTGCTTCCTCTCTTTCGGGCAGTTGCAAGAACTACCCTGTTTACTAACCAAGCTGGCAAATCAACCTGATAAATTGTAGTTCTGATGCGCCCCGCGCACCAGAACCGCCGCAGCGCCATTGGTACGCGGGGCGCACCCACCCCTGTCAACATGCATCTGGAAAACGAAAAAATTTCATATGAGACATAAATCTGTAGCTTTTTACTGTCTTCCGTCGATCTGAGATAGCGATTCTCTAACCATTTTTCAAAGCAGCAATTGAAAACCGAGAGACAAAGCAACGAAGTGATTGATAACAGAAATCTTGCATCACGTGCGTATCTTCATCCTTCGTATATTTTTACAGATGTACTGCCAATACTTCGCTTTTCATGCAGTCCATGTTGACAGGGGTGGCGGGGCGCACCCTACCTTTCGTTATCTGGCTGCATCATTTGAACGATCTACAAGCAAATCAAGCCGTCGGTTTCCATATCTGTCCAATCGACAGTCCGGTCAATTTCTTCTTGCGCCCGTACCACAGATTCGCGATGCCGCGCGACACGAACACTGCCGAGAAGATCGAGGTCAAGATACCCAGGCAATGCACGACCGCAAAGCCGCGAATCGCGCCCGAACCGAAAATCAGCAATGCCAAGCCGGCAATCAGCGTCGTCACGTTCGAGTCGAGAATCGTCGCCCATGCGCGGTCGAAACCGGCGGCAATCGCTGCTTGCGGGGAATTACCCGAGCGCAGTTCTTCCCTGATGCGTTCATTAATCAACACATTGGCGTCAATTGCCATACCTAGGGTAAATGCGATCGCCGCGATACCGGGCAAGGTCAACGTCGCTTGCAGCACCGACAAGGTGGCAATCAACAGCAACAGGTTGACCGCCAGCGCGAACACGCTGAAAAAACCGAACAGCTGGTAATACACGACCATGAAAACCGCAATCGCCGCGAAGCCGTACAGCGTCGAGTGGAAGCCTTTCTTGATATTGTCGGCGCCCAGTTGCGGGCCGATGGTACGCTCTTCGATGATTTCCATCGGTGCCGCCAGTGAACCGGCGCGCAGCAACAATGCCAGGTCGGAGGCTGCTTCGGCCGAACCCATGCCGGTGATCTGAAAGCGCGAGCCCAACTCGTCGCGGATGGTTGCCACCGTCAACACTTCTCCCTTGCCTTTTTCAAACAGCACGATCGCCATTGCCTTGCCGATCTTGCCGCGTGTCGCTTCGCGCATCTTGCGACCGCCATCGCCGTTCAAGTCAATGCTGACCGCCGGCTGGTGATTCTGATCGAAGCTGGCAGACGCGCTGGAAATATATTCGCCGGTGATGATCGGCTCTTTGTACAGAACAGCTGGGGCACCTCGTCCGACCTTGAACAACTCGGAGCCGAACGGGATTGCAGCGGTCTCTTCGGTGCCGCGCATCACAGACTCATCGACCATACGCACCTCCAGAGTCGCGGTGCGGTCGATGATAGCCTTGGCGCGCGACACATCTTGCACTCCTGGCAATTCCACTACGATACGGTCAGCGCCTTGGCGCTGGATCACCGGCTCGGAGACGCCCAATTCATTGACGCGCTTGGACAGCGTAGTGATGTTTTGTCCAACGCCGTCTTCCAGCGCCTGTTTCAACGCTTCCGGTTTCAATGTGACCACCAGCTTCAAATCGGCCGCACCCGGGGATTCCGTCAGCAGCACGTCCGGCAACTGCGACGCGAGCACTTCTTTCGCTTTCACGCGAGTATCCTGCTCGCGGAACTGCACTTCGATCGTATCGCCGTTACGTGTGATTCCTGCGTGCCGGATATTTTTGTCGCGCAACAAACTGCGCACGCTGGATTGCAGTCCTTGCACCCGCTTATTCACCACGCCCTTGGTATCCACCTGCATCAGGAAATGCACGCCGCCACGCAAGTCCAGGCCAAGATACATCGGTGCCGCGTGCAGGCTTTGCAACCATCTCGGCGTGTTCGGCAGCAGGTTGAAGGCCACTGTGTAAGTCGGATCGGCCGGATCGATATTCAGCTCTTTTTCCAGCACCGCTTTCGCCTTGAATTGGGTATCGATATTGCCGAAGCGCGCGCGGACCGAGCCTTGCGTGCCGATTTCCTCGAAAAATACCCCTTCCGGCTTGATGCCGTTCTTTTGCAGCGCCTGCTCAACCAGTCCCATCGTGGAACTGGTCACCTTGACGGTAGCCTTGGCACTGCTGATTTGCACGGCGGGCGATTCGCCGAAGCCGTTCGGCAGCGTGTACAACACGCCAAACAGCAATGCGATGACGATAATGATGTATTTCCAGAGGGGGTAGCGATTCATAAGGATTCAAGATTCAGGTGGGGCAAGCGTCGTGCGCCGCGTGTTTGTATCATTGCGGGACAGAGTTTAGTGTAGCGGTGCTCTGTTCCCAACTCAATCAAGCTCGGCGCACCCCATTACAGCGACTTGATCGTGCCCTTCGGCAGCAAGGTGGAGATAGCCACTTTTTGCACCACGATCTCGGTGCCGTCCGCCACTTCCAACGTGACATAGACATCGGTGACTTTGGTCACTTTGCCGAGTACGCCGCCGGCTGTGACCACTTCATCGCCCTTGCCGAGCGAGTCCATCATCGACTTCTGTTCTTTCTGGCGCTTCATTTGCGGACGAATCATCAGGAAATACAGGACGACGAACATCAGGATGATCGGCAAAAAGCTGGTCAAGTTACCACCCAGACCACCTACAGATTGGGCATAAGCATTAGAAATGAACACGTGACGCTCCATATTGTTGTGTGAAATAACCGGCCATTTTAGCATCCGGCGCAGGTTTTCCCGCTTGTGTCGTACAGGCAACGTCTTCTGCGGGAATATGTATTGAAAGCTTGTTTAGGACTAATTACCGATGGCTGTAAGGCGTGCCCCCCGCACCGCTGATTACCGAACGTTTCGGTTCGCGAAGCGCACCTACATTGCTTCGCAAAATGCTCTAATAGCCTTGCGCTGCTGACCGCAAATGGGTCCATGCAGCAATTTTTCAAGCATTGGTTATGCGCCGCGTGCCCGATCTGTCTTGAATTGCACGACAAATACCTGAAACTGTCCCGCATCAATAGCAGCACGCATCTCGCGCATCAATCGCAGGTAATAGTGCAAATTATGAATCGTATTCAGCCTTGCCCCCAGAATTTCACCCGCCCGGTGCAAGTGATGCAGGTAAGCCCGTGAAAAATTACGACAGGCATAGCATTCACAGGTTTCATCCAGCGGCAACTCGTCATCCTTGTAGCGTGCATTCTTGATCTTGATATCGCCAAACCGCGTAAATAGCCAGCCATTGCGCGCATTGCGGGTCGGCATCACGCAATCGAACATATCGATGCCATTAGCGACCCCGGCGACCAAGTCTTCCGGTGTCCCGACGCCCATCAGATAATGCGGTTTATCGGCCGGCAAGCGCGGACCGACATGCGACAGCACGCGCATCATGTCTTCTTTCGGTTCGCCGACCGACAAGCCGCCGATCGCGATGCCGTCGAAACCGACTTCCTCCAGACCCGCCAGCGATTCATCACGCAAATGTTCGAACATGCCGCCCTGCACGATGCCGAACAAGGCATTCGGATTTTCGCCGCCGTCGAATTCATTGCGCGAGCGCTGCGCCCAGCGCAGCGACATGCGCATCGATTTCGCCGCCTCTTCTTCGGTCGCGGGGCGGCCGTCGATTTCATAGGGTGTGCATTCGTCGAACTGCATCACGATGTCGGAATTCAGCGCGCGCTGGATTTGCATCGAAATTTCGGGTGATAAAAACAGCTTGTCGCCATTGATCGGCGATGCGAACTTGACGCCCTCTTCGGTGATCTTGCGCATTTCTCCTAGCGAAAACACCTGGAAGCCGCCGGAATCGGTCAGAATCGGCTTGTCCCAGCCCATGAAGCGATGCAGGCCGCCGAACTTGGCCATCGTTTCGATGCCCGGGCGCAGCCATAGGTGAAAGGTGTTACCGAGAATAATCTGGGCGTCGATGTCTTTCAATTCGACCGGCGACATCGCCTTGACCGTGCCATAAGTGCCGACCGGCATGAAGATCGGCGTTTCAATCACACCGTGGTTAAGTGTCAGACGACCGCGACGGGCGTTGCCGTCGGTTTTCAGGAGTGTGTATTTCATTTTTCTCTGCGTTTTTTAATCAGCGATTCGGTACGCTTTTGGCGCCGCCATCCCCTACCCTTTTGCATTTTTATTTGAAAGGAGCATCGCATCACCATAGCTGAAAAAACGATAGCGTTGGGCAATTGCGTGCTGATAGGCCGTACGGATGTGCGCGTATCCCGCGAATGCGGACACCAGCATCAACAGGGTCGATTTCGGCAAATGGAAATTGGTCACCAGGCGATCGACAGTCTTGAATGCATAGCCGGGCGTGATGAACAGCCGCGTGTCGGCGCTGCCCGCCTGCAATTCGTCCGATTGCGACGCCGATTCGAGCGCGCGCAGACTGGTGGTGCCGACCGCCACCACGTTACGTCCGGCGGCTTTCGCGGCGCGCACCGCATCCACCGTCTGTTGGTCGATGGTGTACCACTCGCTATGCATCTTGTGCTCGGCCAGATTCTCGGTACGCACCGGCTGGAAAGTCCCGGCCCCGACATGCAGCGTGACGTACGCGAATTGGATGCCCTTGGCGTGCAGCTTGTCCAGCAGCGCCTGGTCGAAATGCAGGCCGGCAGTCGGTGCGGCGACCGCGCCCGGCGCTTTCGCATACACGGTTTGATAGCGCTGTTCGTCGAATGCGTCGGCCGTGTGCTCGATATACGGCGGCAGCGGCAAGCGGCCATGCGTTTCGATCAGGTCAAATACATCGGCGGGAAACTGCAAGGTATAAAACTCGCCGACCCGTTCGCCCACGATCACATCGAAGGCGTCGGCTAGCCGAATCGCGGTGCCGGGCGGTGGCGACTTTGACGCGCGGACCTGCGCATGCACGGTGCGGTTGTCGATCACGCGCTCAATTAACACTTCAACCTTGCCGCCGGTTTCCTTGACGCCGAAAAATCGTGCCTTCAATACGCGCGTGTCATTGAAAACCAGCAGATCGCCCGGATGTAGCAGCGACACGATATCGGCGAATGCGCGGTCGATGCACGCGTCGCCATCGACATGCAACAAGCGCGATGCACTGCGCTCGGACAGCGGTAATTGTGCAATCAATTCTTGCGGCAAATCAAAATCAAAATCGGACAGTGAATACATGGGCGGAGTGGTATCGGAGCGTGCGAAGAACTGCTATCGTGTTCAGTTTGTCAATGTGGCCTTTGGCTCTACAATGACAGGCATGCGTTTGCGTGCCCTTGCGATTAACAAACCCGCTATTTTACGCCCTGCTGCCCACTTTACCCATGGATATGCCCGCACCGAAGCAAAAGTCCGCAGCCACCGCCAAAAGCGCGTCACCGCGCGCGAACAAGATCGAGGACAAGCTCGCCCGGCTTGGCCTGCGCTCGGACATGGATCTGGTGCTGCATTTGCCCCTGCGCTACGAGGATGAAACGCAGGTCGTGCCAATCCGCGAAGCCGGTTTCATGGCGGGCAATCCGGCGCAGGTGGAAGGCGTCGTCACATCCTGCGAAATCCAGTACCGACCGCGTCGACAATTGATCGTGACCATTGCCGACGACTCTAGCCAATTGGTGATGCGCTTTCTGAATTTCTACGGCAGCCAGACCAAGCAATTGGCCGAAGGCACCCGCGTGCGTGCGCGCGGCGAGGTGCGGCATGGCTTTTTCGGCGCAGAGATGGTGCATCCGTCTTACAAGGTGATCCTGGAAGGTGCACCGCTGCCGGCCGCGCTGACACCGGTGTATCCGGCAGGTGAAGGACTGTCGCAACCGATGCTGCGCAAGGCCATTGCGGATGCGATGACGCGGGTGCAGTGGCACGACACCTTGGCTGAACCACTACGCGCGTCGCTCGAGTTATCGGCGTTCGAACCGGCGGTGCGGCTATTGCATAATCCGCCGCCGGACATCGATGAATACTCTCTGTCGGAACGCTCGCATCCGGCATGGATACGCATGAAATTCGATGAATTGCTGGCGCAACAATTGTCGTTGAAGCGTGCGCAAGTGGCGCGCCGGGCCAAGGGCGCCGCTGCGCTGCCGGTGATCGGCTCGCTTTCACAGGATTTTTTGCGCGCGCTTCCTTTTCAATTGACAGCAGCACAGCAGCGCGTATTGACCGAAATCCGGGCGGACATCAGCGCCTCGTTTCCGATGCAGCGCTTGCTGCAGGGCGATGTCGGCAGCGGCAAGACCGTGGTCGCAGCACTGGCGGCAGCGCAGGCGATCGACAGCGGCTATCAGTCAGTGCTGATGGCGCCGACCGAAATCCTGGCGGAGCAACATTTCCGCAAGATCGCGATGTGGATGGAGCCGCTCGGCGTCAAGGTCGCGTGGCTGACCGGCAGCTTGAAGAAGAAAGAAAAAGCCGACGCGCAAGCAGTCATCGAATCGGGGCAAGCGCAGCTGGTGATCGGCACTCATGCGGTGATTCAGGATGCGGTGCAGTTTGCCAAACTGGGCCTGGTAATCGTCGATGAGCAACACCGCTTCGGCGTCGGCCAGCGGCTCGCGTTGCGCAACAAGGGGCTGGATGCAACATCCGCGGTCGACACGGTGGGCACGGTGCCGCATCAATTGATGATGTCGGCCACGCCGATCCCGCGCACGCTGGCGATGACCTATTATGCCGACCTCGAAGTATCGGTGATCGACGAACTGCCGCCGGGCCGCACGCCGATTGTCACGCGCATCATCGACCAGAACCGGCGCGATGAAGTGATCGAACGAGTGCATGCGGCGGCACTCGATGGCCGCCAGGTGTATTGGGTCTGTCCGTTGATTGAAGAATCCGAAGCGCTGCAACTGCAAACCGCGACCGATACCCACGCGACCTTGGCCGCAGCGCTGCCGGGTCTGCATGTCGGGCTGGTGCATGGACGATTGAAACCGGCGGAAAAACAAAGCGTGATGGACGCGTTCACGCGCGGCGAAATCCATGTGCTGGTAGCCACCACCGTGATCGAGGTGGGGGTCGATGTGCCGAATGCGTCATTGATGGTGATTGAGCACGCGGAGCGTTTCGGTTTGTCGCAATTGCATCAGTTGCGCGGCCGCGTCGGACGCGGTTCCGCCGCCAGCGTATGCCTGCTGCTGTATCAAAGCCCATTAGGCTGGGTGGCGAAACAACGGCTGGCGATCATGCGCGAAACCACCGACGGTTTTGAAATCGCGCGCAAGGATCTGGAAATTCGCGGTCCGGGCGAATTCCTCGGCGCCCGTCAGTCAGGGCAGGCAATGCTGCGCTTTGCCGATCTCGAAATGGATCAATGGCTGGTCGAGAAAGCGCGCAACGTGGCGCAAGTCTTGTTGTGCGACGATCCGGCTACGGTCGAAGCACATTTGGCGCGCTGGCTGGGCGCACGCGAAGATTTTTTGAAGGTGTAAAAATGACTTGCTCGCATATGAGAAGATACCGGCATGACACTCACTGAACTCAAATACGTCGTCGCCGTCGCGCGACAAAAGCATTTTGGCCATGCTGCGGAAGCATGCTTTGTCGCGCAACCGACCTTGTCGGTCGCAATCAAGAAACTGGAAGACGAGCTTGGCGTCGTGATTTTCGAGCGTGGCGGCACCGAAATTTCGATGACGCCGCTGGGCGCGCAAATCGTCGCGCAAGCAGAACGCGTACTGGAACAAACCGCCGCGATCAAGGAAATCGCAAAGCAAAACAAGGACCCGCTGGCCGGCTCTTTCCGTCTTGGCATCATTTACACGGTCGCGCCGTATCTGCTGCCGCCGCTGGTCAAAACGATGATCGAACAAGTGCCTCAAATGCCGCTGGTGCTGCAGGAAAACTTCACCGTGCGCTTGCTCGAATCACTGCGCCAGGGCGAACTCGATGCGGCCATCATAGCCTTGCCTTTTGCAGACCATGGCTTGATGGCGCAACCGTTATACGACGAGCCTTTCGTCGTCACCTTGCCCAAGCATCACCCGTGGGCGAATCGCGCCAGCATTCCGGCGCATGAGTTGAAATCGGAAACCATGCTTCTGCTCGGTAACGGCCATTGTTTCCGCGATCAAGTGCTGGAAGTCTGTCCCGAGATGTCGCGCTTTTCGACCAGCGGCGACGGTATTGCGCGCACCTTTGAAGGTTCTTCGCTGGAGACGATCCGGCATATGGTCGCATCCGGCATCGGCATTACCGTGTTGCCGCAAGCCTCGGTCCCCGACATGCAGGCGAAAGACGGCATGCTGCGCTATGTGCCGTTTGCAGCGCCTGTCCCGGCCCGGCGTGTCGTCATTGCATGGCGCAAGAGCTTTACACGACGCGCCGCGATTGAAGCGGTACGCGAGGCAGTACTGGCGTGCGATTTGCGCGGCGTAACGATGTTGCCGGATGTGGCAGCGATAGAGGGCTAACGTAGAGCTTCCAGCAAAACAAAGAACCGCTTTCATGAACCGACTCCAACTCTATGTTCGCCTGATTCGCCTCGATAAACCGATCGGCATCCTGCTGCTGCTTTGGCCCACCTTGAATGCGTTGTGGCTAGCGTCAGTTGGCAAGCCGGATTGGACGCTGGTGGCGATTTTCTGCGTCGGCACCGCACTGATGCGCTCGGCCGGCTGCGCGATCAACGACTTTGCCGATCGCGACTTCGACAAGCATGTGAAACGCACTGCGGAGCGCCCGCTCACCAGCGGCAAAATTGCAGCATGGGAAGCGGTAATGATGGCCGCCGTGCTGGCGTTGATCTCGTTCGCGCTGATCCTGCCGCTTAACGCACTGACCAAACAATTGTCGGTCGCCGCCGTATTGATCGCGGCCAGTTATCCGTATTTCAAGCGTTTTTTTGCGATACCCCAAGCCTATCTCGGCATCGCATTCGGCTTCGGCATTCCGATGGCGTTTGCAGCAGTACAAGGCGTGGTGCCGGCGGCAGCGTGGCTGCTGCTGCTGGCGAATATTTTCTGGGCGGTCGCCTACGACACCGAATACGCGATGGTCGATCGCGACGACGATCTGAAGATCGGCATCAAGACATCGGCCATCACCTTCGGGCGCTTTGATGTACCGGCCGTCATGCTGTGCTATACGCTGGCGTTTGCGCTGATCCTCGTGGTCGGTTGGCAGTACGGTTTGCGGCTCTGGTTTGCCGCAGGCTTGCTGGCCGCCGCGGCTTGCGCGATCTATCACTACACGCTGATCCGCGACCGCGACCGCATGCGCTGCTTTGCGGCATTCCGTCATAACAATTGGCTGGGCGCCGCGATTTTCGCCGGCATTGCGCTCGACTACGCGCTGCGATAACCTCCCGTCATGCGACGCGGTCGTCACGCGCAGCAGACAGAGTTTGATTCCGCGCAAAATGCCCTCCCCTTCCGTGCTTACACTGATTTCTGGAATTTCAACAACGTTGACGGAACGGGCTATGGACACAACAACACAAGGCGGCGAAACACGCGACAAACTGGTCGACAATTTGAAAGCCGTCATCAAGGACGCGGAAGAACTGCTGAAAAAAAATACCGGTCAACAAGTTGACGAAGGGTATCAATCGGCGAGAGCGCGCTTTGAATCGACACTGAAATCGGCAAAGACGGGATTGGCGACAATTGAAGACTCCCTGGTAAACCGAACCAAGGATGCTGCGTATAAAACAGACAAATATGTTCAAGAACATCCGTGGCAATCGGTCAGTGTCGTCGCATTCGTCGGCTTGATGGCGGGTCTTTTGCTTGGACGTAGATAAGCGATGGCAATAGCCGAATCGGTAACGCGGCTGGCAGCGACCTTCGTTGCGACGCTCCAGACCCGCGCGGAACTGGCGGCGATCGAAGTCGAAGAAGAAGCGCTCCGCTATTTTTCTTTTCTGCTGTATTCGCTGACGGCGGTGTTTTGCGTCGGCGTCGCGATTCTGCTGGCGATTTTGCTCATCGTCGCCGTTTATTGGGACACCCACCGGATCGGCGTCATCACAACGCTGATCGCGCTATTCGCGGGCATCGGCGCATTGGTCGGCTGGAGATTGCGTTACCGCTTGCGCCACAAACCCCGACTGTTGATGCACACGCTCACTGCGTTATCCCGTGATATCGACACCTTGAAGGTATCGCGATAGCGACGGACAAACGATATGCAAATAAAGGCGGAACAACTCGCTCGCCGCCGGCAGGAATTGATTGCCCGCTGCGAGGCGCAACGAAGCGCGATGGCGATGCACACGCGCTCTTTGTCACACACGGCCTCTGCACTGGATAGCGCGCTCGGCATCCTTGGCCGCATCAGGCGGCATCCGGGTTGGATCGTCGGGCTGGTGGTCGCCATCATCGCAATCAAGCCACGGCGCCTATCGGCGATCTTTCATGGAAGCGCTACCGCGCTGCGGACGTTGCGTACGGTCGCGCCGTTAGTGCAGCTTCTGCGGGCGCGCCATTAGAGCAGATTGCCGAGGACGGCAGGGCGCGTTCTGCGCGCTGAAACGTTCGGTGATGCACCGATGTGTGGCCCCCACCATTAATTCGCGAAAAATGCCGAAGGTGCAGACGCCGAAGTGCGTCACTCCCGCCCGAACTCCTCGCCCAATTCCTTGCCACGCGCGGCGGCCGCTTTCAGTGCCCGACAGATGGCATCCTTGATGCCGCTTTCCTCCATACTGGTCAATGCCGCATAGGTCGTACCGCCCTTGGAGGTCACGCGCTCGCGCAACAAGGAGACCGGCTCGGACGACTGCGCTGCCAATTGCGATGCGCCGACGAAAGTGGCGATCGCGAGTTGCGTACCCTGCTCTGCACTCAAGCCCATTTCCTGCGCCGCCTGCTGCATCGCCTCAATGAAATAGAACACGTACGCCGGGCCGCTGCCGGAGACTGCGGTAACCGGATCGATCAATGCTTCATCGTTCAGCCATACCGTGGCGCCGACTGCGCGCATGATCGCGTCCGCCGCATCGCGCTGTGACGCCGACACGCCGTCCATCGCCGCCATACCGGTAATGCCTTTGCCGATCAAGGCCGGCGTATTCGGCATGGTGCGCACGATCGCGGTGTGGCCGTTCAGCCAGCGCGACAAGTCGATCGCGCGGATACCGGCGGCAATCGACAACACCAGTTGCGTCGATACATGCGACTTCAGTTGCAACACCACGTCTTTCATTTGCTGCGGCTTGACCGCCAGCACGATGACATCGCTGCGCGCGATCTCGGCACCAATCTGCTGTGCGGTAGTCACGCCAAACTGCTGCTGCAACTTTTGCAGCGCATCGGCATTGAGATCGACCACGTGAATGTTGGTGCCTGCGGTGAGTTTGCCGGCCAGGCCGCCAATTAACGCGGTCGCCATATTGCCGCCGCCGATAAAGCTGATTTTCAATTCATTTTGCATAATTTCGGTGTCCAAAAATTGCGCTTCCGACACGAACAATGGTCGCGCCTTCAGCAATTGCCGCCGCCATATCGGCCGACATGCCCATCGACAGTGTGTCCAATGCGAGCCCCTGTGCCCGCAGTTCCTCCAACAATACGCGCAGTTGCCGGAACGGCGCGCACTGCTTTTCGAATTCGTCGGCCGGCTCCGGCACCGCCATCAGTCCGCGCAACCGCAGGCGCGGCAGCTTGGCGATCGCATGTGCCAGATGCGCGGCATCTTGTGACGCGACACCGCTTTTGCTGGCCTCGCCGCTGGTATTGATTTGCAAACAGACATTCAACGGCGGCAGATGGGCCGGCCTCTGCTCGGACAAGCGCTGTGCGATTTTTTCGCGCTCGATCGAATGCACCCAATCGAAATGTTCGGCAATCGGTCGCGTCTTGTTGCTCTGAATCGGCCCTATGAAATGCCATTCCAGCAACAAATCGGGGCGCGCGGCATGTACTGCCGTCATCTTGTCCAGCGCTTCTTGCAGATAATTTTCACCAAACGCCATTTGGCCGGCTTGTGCCGCCTCGATCACGGCATCCATCCCGAAGGTCTTGGATACTGCCAGCAGGCGTACTTCCTGCGGGTTGCGCGACACGGCGTGCGCGGCGGCTGCGATGTGCTCATGCACGGCTTGCAAGTTCTGGGGGATTGTGGACATAATCAAAAAACTTTTTGTTGGGCAAGCTCAAGGATTATAAATGGACATTTCCGAACTTCTTGCGTTCTCGGTCAAGAATAATGCCTCCGATTTGCATTTATCGTCGGGCTTGCCGCCGATGATCCGCGTCCATGGCGACGTGCGCCGTATCAATCTGCCGCCGCTGGAACACAAGGATGTGCACGGCATGATCTACGACATCATGAACGATGGCCAGCGCAAAGCATACGAAGAAAATCTCGAATGCGACTTCTCATTCGCCATCCCCGGTCTGGCGCGTTTCCGTGTCAATGCGTTCAATCAGGACCGCGGAGCGGCAGCCGTCATGCGGACCATTCCCTCCAAGATCCTGAGTCTGGAACAATTGCACGCCCCCAGGATTTTCGGCGAATTGGCCGGCAAGCCGCGCGGTCTGGTGCTGGTAACCGGCCCGACCGGCTCCGGCAAATCGACTACGCTGGCGGCGATGGTCAACCACATCAACGAAAACGACTACGGCCACATATTGACGGTGGAAGACCCGATCGAATTCGTCCATGAATCGAAGAAATGCCTGATCAACCAGCGCGAAGTGGGGCCGCATACGCACTCGTTCAACAACGCGCTGCGCTCGGCTCTGCGCGAAGATCCCGACGTGATCCTGGTCGGTGAGTTGCGCGACCTGGAAACCATTCGCCTGGCGTTGAGCGCAGCAGAAACCGGCCACCTGGTATTCGGCACACTGCATACCTCGTCGGCAGCCAAGACCATCGACCGTATCGTCGACGTGTTCCCTGGCGAGGAAAAAGAAATGGTGCGCGCGATGCTGTCGGAGTCGCTGCAAGCGGTAATTTCGCAAACGCTGCTGAAAACCAAGGACGGCAGCGGCCGGGTGGCGGCGCATGAAATCATGGTCGGCACACCGGCGATCCGCAATTTGATTCGCGAAGCCAAAATCGCGCAAATGTATTCGGCGATTCAGACCGGCACCCAGTACGGTATGCAAACGCTCGATCAGAATTTAACTGACCTGGTCAAACGCAACGTGATCTCCAACGCGGCTGCCCGGGCTGCTGCAAAAACGCCGGATAATTTTCCGGGCTGAATGATTGGGGGACAGAGTAACTCGGCTAAGCAGGTGGCCAAAAGACTTTTGGCCACCAAAGAAATTCCCTCCCTTTCAAGGAGAGGGTTAGGGTGGGGATGGGTTAAAAAGCAGCGATATGAAAACCCCTCCCCATCCCAGCCTTCCCCTTGAAGGGGAAGGAGCTCGCACAGTCCCCGTTGAATGTTTTCCTGCATATTTCAAAGGCATCGCAGATTAATGTCAAAAAACTTTTGCCTACCTGCTTAGCCTCGCAAACTCTGTCCCCCCAATTATTAGGAATATCCCCATGGAACGCGATCAAGCCACTAAATTCATGCACGATTTGCTGCGTCTGATGGTCAGCAAGAACGGTTCCGATCTTTTCATCACTGCGGAATTTCCACCTGCGTTCAAGATCGACGGCAAGATGACCCCGGTATCGACTCAGCCGCTCTTGCCTGCGCATACCACCGAGTTGGCGCACGCGATCATGAACGACAAGCAAGCGGCCGAGTTCGAGTCCACCAAGGAATGCAACTTCGCGATCAGCCCCGGCGGCCTGGGCCGCTTCCGCGTGTCGGCATTCGTGCAGCAAGGTCGGGTCGGGATGGTATTACGTACCATCACCACCGCGATTCCCAAGCTGGAAGACCTGAAAGTCCCCGAAGTACTGAAAGAAGTCGCGCTGACCAAGCGCGGACTGGTCATCATGGTCGGCGCCACCGGCTCCGGCAAATCGACCACGCTGGCCGCCATGGTCGGCTATCGCAACGAAAACAGCTACGGTCACATCATCACGATCGAAGACCCGGTCGAATACATCCATCCGCATCGCAACTGCATCGTCACGCAGCGCGAAGTCGGCGTCGACACGGAGGACTGGGGCACCGCGCTGAAAAACAGCTTGCGCCAGGCGCCAGACGTGATCCAGATCGGCGAGATTCGCGACCGCGAGACGATGGATTATGCGATTGCGTTTGCCGAAACCGGCCACTTGTGTCTTGCGACCTTGCATGCGAACAGCGCAAACCAGGCATTGGATCGCATCATCAACTTCTTTCCGGAAGAACGCCGCCCGCAATTACTGATGGACTTGTCGCTGAATCTGAAAGGCCTGATTTCACAGCGCCTGGTGCCGTTACGCGACACCAAGGGACGCTGCGTCGCGGTCGAAGTATTGCTCAATTCACCGCTCATTTCCGACCTGATTTTCAAGGGCCATGTGCATGAGATCAAGGACATCATGAAAAAATCGCGTGAACTCGGCATGCAAACGTTTGATCAGGCGCTGTTCGATTTGTATGAAGCGGATAAAATCTCATATGAAGATGCACTGCGCAACGCGGATTCGGTCAATGATTTACGTTTGGCAATCAAATTGCGCAGCAAGGATGCGAAAGACCGCGACTTGAGCAAAGGTACCGAGCATTTGGGCATCGTTTGAATTTACGCATTCATACCTCCCTATTGATATAAGCGAAAACCATGACGAATATTTACGACTTCAAGGCAGACAGCTTGAACGGCGCGCCGGTCGATCTGACCCAACACAAAGGCAAGGTGCTGCTGATCGTCAACACTGCCAGCAATTGCGGCTTCACGCCGCAATACAAGGGCCTCGAAACGGTGTATCGGCAATTCAAGGACAAGGGCGTGGAAGTACTGGGCTTTCCGTGCAACCAGTTCGGCCAGCAAGAGCCCGGAAGCGCGGATGAAATCGGCGCGTTCTGCGAGCAAAATTACGGCGTGACGTTCCCACTGTTTGCCAAGATCGATGTCAATGGCGGCGACGCACATCCCCTGTTCAAGCATTTGAAGAGTGAAGCGCCGGGTCTCTTGGGCAGCCAGGCGATCAAATGGAATTTCACCAAGTTTCTGGTGAAGAAAGACGGCTCAGTGTACAAGCGCTATGCACCGCAAACCGACCCGAAAGAACTGATGGGCGATATCGAAAAGCTGCTGGCGGAATAGTTGATTTATTTCAATAGCCCACAAGATGGGATCAGGCTGTAGTTCCCTCCGAATCCAGTATCACGAAATCAAGGATCCTTTGGCTGGATCAGCGCACCAAACAAATGCTCGAAGGCGTCCGCCGCATTCTGGCAAGTGAACCCCGGTTGCGCCGTGCATTGCCAAAATTTCCGGCTTGTCTCGCTCATGCCAAGTTCGCGCTGCCAGCCAGCGATCGCGTCTTGATTGCGATACTGCACCGGATAGGGCAAGCCATTCAAATAAGTGACGATGGAAACGGCTATCACTGGCGCCAATCTGGTGACCGTGGCGCGACGGCCAAGTTCTTCCGAGGGCATGACGGGCAGCGTTACAGCCGCCTTTTCTGAGAAAGTGATCATTGCAGATTCAGCCTTTTCTAAAATTCTGAACAGTCGAAATCAACGCAGCGCCGCAACTCAATTTGTGACCTTCGTAGGCAACTTCGATGCCGCCGATGCGGTGTGTCGGATCGCCTTCGACAATCACGCAGTTGGTATGGCCGGGCAGCGGACAAGTGCAGGAATCGCCCTTGCGCGCCACCTTGACTCCCATGACTGTGAAATTGCCGGAAGCGGAAACCACCTTTCCGCCATGGCTGGTCGGGTCACCCAATCGAATAATTCCAGGCACAATATTTCTCCGCCGTTAAAAAGTTTGATCATGTCAGGGAGGCCGCTTGCAGTTTCGCGCAACGCGCTTTAACCGGCTGTCACGGCGGAAGGAACAACAAATCCTACTGTCAACCCATCCGGCTGCGAAAATTCTGCACACATGACCGGCCCCTTCTGCGCTGCTGACTGCGCCAGCGTCAAGGCCAACATGGCTAACGACGTTGCGAGGTTCAGATCGCCAATCTGCTGCACACTATTGGTCGCCGTCTTGAACGGATGCATATCGATGCCGAAATAGCTTAGTGCCGTCATAACAGCGGACAGATTGGAACCGGAACAGTCTGCAGTGCCTGCATTGTGCACCAGCCACGCGCACGTTGGCGCCAGCTTGTCTGTCGGTGGCGCATCAACTTCGCCGCTAATTTGCGGGAGATCAGCCATGCCGGCATTGATTTGTCCTCGCTCGATTAGCGTTTTCGCCAAGAGCGTCAGTTTCGATACCCCTGGCGCGGCGTGCTGGATGGATGCAGTTTTGTGAACACGCGCCAAAACAGGAAGGCTACCTAAACCCTTCACCAACGGCGCGGGTAATGCATGCAAAAGCGCCAGCTGTTCGGGCACCTGTTTGCCCATGTCCGCAGAGGTTATCCATTCCTTTGGCGTATCGGCGCTCGGCGCTTCGGCAAGCATTTTCAGAAAAGCGGGTAGTTCAGTATGCGTCATCAGCAGTGCGAATGCGCCATGACTGGGTTTGCCCTTGCGTGTCGGCTCTTGGTCTGCAAGGCTAGCCAGCAAAGGGGAGTCAAAAGCAAGAATAACCGCGCCCGGAAAATTGGGGATAGTCTCGAACAGATCGATCACCGCATTGGTCGCGGTCTTTCCCTGTGGCAGAAC
The DNA here is from genome assembly GCA_966250375.1 of uncultured Oxalobacteraceae bacterium. Classification (GTDB taxonomy): domain Bacteria; phylum Pseudomonadota; class Gammaproteobacteria; order Burkholderiales; family Burkholderiaceae_D; genus CAMLDH01. The sequence continues at coordinate 20,770 of CBINHE010000021.1, read as the reverse complement.
GCGTATCGCCGGAACGTCGTTTTTCAACGCAATTGGCAAGGCCAAATCTGCGACCAAGCGGTTATGAATCGCGCGTATCCGTGCATAGACTTCCGCAATGGATGTATCCGGCGGCGAGACAATATAAAGCGGCAGCACGGCTGCCGCCGCGCATTTCGCATAGACATGGCGCAAAGCATCCGTGACGGCCGTCTCCAGCCCTTCCAGCAGGTTGTCGCTGGCATGAGCCGCCTTGGCTTCATCGGCGGTCGTGGTCTGGAACAGCACTTGCCCGGTTGCCGACAGCTCCAACTTATCGTTCACCACCAGATTGCTGATGGCAACAATCCGGCAATCGCAGGCAAAGCGGCGCTGCTGCAATTCGGCTTGCTGCCGGTTGCGCGCATCTTCAAGCGCGGCCTTGCTTTCGGCGGTGTTTTTTTGTTTGCGGGCCTCGTCCAGCCTGATCTTGTTGCGCTTTGTCCAGCTGCGCCAGAAGAGCCAGGAGCACCAGATGGAAACGGGCGGTAGTGCATGACCAATGATCAGACCTATGTTTGACCATTGACTGAAGTCAGGGTGGAGGCCGAACCACAGGATGGCCGTCCATAACACGCCAACCACCACGAATACAAAAAGTTTGAGCAGCATGAAAAAACGAATCCTTTAAAGCGATTTAAAGCTGCGACACAACGTCGATTGTTCGCCCGGATATGGACTCGCGCACTACTTTTCCAGTATCGGGATCATATAAGACGATATTTTCTGTCGTACTAAAAACCACTCTGCCTTTCGCAATCGTTTTGTCACCCTCCACTATTTTTACGCAGGTCGCGAAGCGCTCTTTTTGCGTGCTGCTCTTTGGCTTACTGTCCAGTTGTCTCAATCTCTCCTTTCTTGAGGCAAGAGGAAGGCAATGCTCCGGGCGAATGACGTCTTTCTGAATATGATCGACGCCGGCGAAAAGACTCATGGCCGGAACGATGCCAAACAAGGCCGATATGATCAGCACGAACACCAGTAACAGAGGCATGCCAACCAATGCACCCAAGCTTGCGGTAAAGCCGAACACCATGGAAAAGGCGACAAATGACCTAGCGCTACTTTTATTTGCGAATGTGGGTATTTTCTTTATGCGAAACCCCTCACCGACAAACCGATCACGCATCCACATCAACCCGTTAATGCCAACCCACACTGTCAATCCCATTAAAAAAATGAAAATGGCAGCGTTCCAATAAGGGGATGAAGAGAATATTTTTTCAAGCGCAACCGAGCAATTGTTTGTTGCCCATATCACAAACCAGACTGACAGCGAGAGCAAGTCAAAGCTCGATTTAAAAATGCTCGCGTGCGGTACGCCAAATTCTGTTTCGACAGAAAGTGCGACGCCATACCCGGCCGCTGCCAGAAACACGCCGACAAGCGCCATAATCGCCAGTGCGGAGGTTGCGAAGGCACCAAACGAAAAAGGTCGTCGAGGTTGTTTGTCGTCACCGGCCTTATCTTGTATTTTGTCAGGCGGAGGAGAATTCTGTTTTGACTCAGAATCGCTCGCTCGGCTGCGATTTTCATTTGCGACTAGCGGATGCGCTGGATGATTCATGGTTTATGTTTTTGCCTATTTAACTAATCGTCTTCCGTGTAATAGCACATGATTATTCCTCAAGTGGACAAAGGATTTCACCCGTCTCCTGTACAAGCGCTTTCACATCCAACGATTTGGAACGATCAAGGATGGAGATGCTCTGATCGTCCGCATTCAGCACATATATATATTTTCCGTCCCGAGAGAATGCGAGTCTCCTGGGATTTTGGCCTGTCGGATAAATTCCGATGGTGCGCCCGGTTGCTACCTTAACGACATACACCTGTTTTTTGTCGCTACTCGCGAAAGCAAACAGGCTTCCATTTGCATTCATGGTTGACGCAATAGGATACATTTCTCGTTTGCAGATGCTATAGCTCCGATGTAGCTTCTGCTGTGTCTCCAACGAATTGGGGTCCACTCTCACAATGGCACTGTTACTCGAAAGCCAAAGTGGTTGACCTTGTTGAGGTTCGACCGCCGTCATCAAGTGACCCGGCAATTCAACACTGTTGATCTCTTTGCGCTGTTCTATATCAAAAACAACTATATTGCTTGTTTCGTTAGTTTTAACATACAAGCGCTTATTGTCATTGGAGAGCAAAAGCAATAGAGGATTAGACGAAGAGTAGAAACCTGTACCGTATCCCGGCATACGTAGGGCATCTCCGATAGCGACTCCTTTCATAAGATCGACGAAGGAAACGGAGTCATCTGCTGCATTAATGACATACCCAATATCGCCTTTGGTAGACAGCCGAACGTCACGCGGAGCTCGCCCAAGTTTAATGGTGCGCAAAATCTGGTTGTTCGTTAAATCTATAACTGAAAGAGCATCTTTTTGTAATGCAGTTACGTAGGCATAGCGTTCATCGGGGCTAATTGCAATGCCTGCGGCACCTCGTCTCCCGCAAACGTTATCTGGAGGTGGGCACCGATCATCGCCAGTAACGGTATTCCCTTTGTTAATCGTACGGTCTAAAGCTTTGCGCTCCAGATCAAGAACAGACACAGAATTGTCTAATCCGTTAGTGACATAAAGACGTTTCCCGTCTGGGCTCAACGCCATATCATCCGGCCCTTGACCGACCTTTACTACGGTCCCCCGAGCGATGTTTTCCTCCACAGGAGGAGGCAATGCTTTTAGTTCTGCCTCATGCGCCGCATCCTCAAGCGCCTTAAGCTTCACCGCCTCAAGTTTGCGGTTCTCGGCTTCAATCTCTTTATCGGATTCTGCCTGTTCTGCCTTTAGCTGTTGACGGAATTCAATGAGTTCATCGCTTTGTGCATGTGAAGCAATCCCTAAACTTGCAAAGGTTCCCAGACAGGCCAATAAGAAGGGATAGCCCCATTGCTTAAATTTTGATTGCGCTGCTTGGTGATTACCAATAAGAAGAAAGCCAGTCAGAACTCCTGTCAGCAATCCTCCGATATGGGCCGCTTGGTCAATGCCTTTCACCATGAAACCGATGACAAGGTTCAGAATGATCACTTGTAAGATAGCCTTGAATTCCGAATCCTTGCCTGAAGCATCGTAGTTTCTCTCGCCGACCAGTCTGGCAACAAAAGATGCCCCTGCCAGTCCCATGATCGCCCCTGAAGCACCCACGCTCACAGCGGGACTCAATTCGTGGACTTGAACAAAGCTACCCATCATAAGACTAGCCGTATTAACTTTGTGGTAGCCAAACCAAAGCGCACTGAGAACGCCTCCACCCAGCCCAGACAGCAAATAGAGCACAGCAAAGCGAACGGAGCCGTATCGGCGTTCGGTGAAGCTGCCCAAGACGATCAACATGTACATGTTGGCTACGAGATGCAGAATGCCAGCATGCAGAAACATGCTGGAGAAAAGACGCCAAGTTTCGCCGGTTAACGTGAAGGGTGCGAAATTCGCGCCCCATCGTAGTAACTCTTTTGCTTCAGGGTTCAGCCAATTCACACCTCGTATTAACAGCACCAGATAAACCGCTACGTTGATGAGCAAAATTGCAAGGCTAGTCCATTGCGTACTTTTTGTTGGCTCTGTCGTTTGTTGTTGTTCTTGATTGTTCATGAAAATCTCATTATAAAAATTAACTACGAATAGCAAGTCTTCTTTCATGCTCTGTGAAGTCCACGGTAGGCCGATCAATACCTGAACGTCCATAGCTCTGTCAGCGGAGCTCTTTTATCTGTGGCTTGCTCGATTTTCTTTCGCGCTGCGCAGTCGATCTTGTACAGATCTGTTTCGCGGGGTTGGCGAAACCAAAAGCTTCGAGGATCGGCGTAGCCGCGTAGCCATAGCGGGTGAAAAAGGAACGAGCGAAGATGTTAACGCCGAGACAAATGATAAAAAAGAAGCCAACTACAGTCGGAAAAAGCCACAAAGGCTCATTAACGTCCCACGCTCCATTCCACAGCATGAATCCACAAAATAGTCCTGCTCCTATGCCTGATGTAAGCAATGACCATTTCCGGTTGCTGCTCCGATGTGCAAGCTCTCCTCGTTCGTGATACGGCAGCATCCAAATCAATCGTTGCTTTAAACTTCGCGCCGCCATTGCGGCAAACGTGTTTCCAGACATTTCACCGACAAACTCCACATTCTCGCCATCCGCAAACCCGACCTTATGAAAACGCCCCGCCACGCGTTGGCCATCGACCATGCAGGTGAAGTACTCCATTCTGATCTCGGCACCGCCGCTGGAGCTGGCTAACACGGTGGAGTTAAAAAAAGTTGCCCCATCGCTACGGCTTCGACAGCCGCAACACCCACAGCGGTCTTGCCTTCCGATGAAAATACAAAGTCCTCGTAGCCCTTGGCGATTTGAAGTTCGCTGACCGTGCCTTTAATCAGTTGTAGCTGTGCCATCATGTGCCTCACATTACATCTAGTTGCGCTTCATCCAAGGCCATCTCCTGCACATCTCTTGAGTTGTAGCCTTCTTTACTTTTTTTGCCAAACGCGCAGCGTTCACATAATGCACATGGGTGTGCTGCTTCTGTAACCGGCTAACGACGCCCTGTATCACTTGATATTGAAGTATCGATTTCTGCATGGGTAACGATCAGTAGTAATACACGCCCATCGGCAAGTCGGGTTTACCGTTTGCCTTCGCTTGCCTGGTGGACTTGAACAAATCCATGTTTTCCGGCTCAGGCATACCAAGCGCAGCGCCTACACTATTCATCTGGCGTGCAAAGCCCATGAAATCACCCCAGCTCCAGCCCACAGTAACAAGCAAAATTGTCACTATTGCGAGAGACAACCCAACTAACATGGGCCAAACAGGGGGGGAGGTGAAGAAGGTTAATAAAAACTCACACAACGCGCCGAGTACTAAAAACCATCCCGAACATTTAAATAAGTGACGCGCTTTAGATCTCGTCCCACGCTCCGCATGCGGCTGCATCCAGATCATCCGTTCTTCCGGCTTGGTGACGGCAATGGCATGAAAGACACCGTTCTGGAACTTCCCAACTACTTGCACATTGTCGCCATCTTGGAACGTCGTCTTCCAAAAACTGCCACGCACGGGATGCCCAGCGACTTCCATCGCAAAGCCTTCCACGGGATCGCCTTCGTCTGTCGCAGCCTGCGCGCTTAATACCGCTCCCGCTTGTCCGGTGGCGGCTTGTATCACCGCCACCATGCCTGCGAGTCGCTGTTCTTGTTTGACGTTTTCCAAATAATGCACATGAGTATGCTGCTTTTGTAACCGGCTGACGACGCCCTGTATTACTTGATATTGAAGTACGGATTTCTGCATGGGTAACGCTCAGTAGTAATACACACCCATTGGCAAGTCGGGTTTGCCGTTTGCCTTCGCTTGCCTAGTGGATTTGAACAAATCCATGTTTTCTGGTTCAGGCATGCCAAGCGCAGCGCCCACACTATTCATCTGCCGGGAGAAGCCCATGAAATCGCCCCAGCTCATGCCAACTGTCACAAATAAAATCAGTGGTATTGCCGCGGACATTCCTAGCAAATTTGCCCATAGGGGCATTCTAGTGAATAGCGTCAACAGCAAAGCGCAGAAGTACCCAAACAGGACAAACCATCCCGAGCATTTAAGTAAGTGACGCGCTTTAGATCTCGTCCCACGTTCGGCATGCGGCTGCATCCAGATCATCCGTTCTTCCGGCTTGGTGACGGCAATGGCATGAAAGACACCGTTCTGGAACTTCCCAACTACTTGCACATTGTCGCCATCTTGGAACGTCGTCTTCCAAAAACTGCCACGCACGGGATGCCCAGCGACTTCCATCGCAAAGCCTTCCACGGGATCGCCTTCGTCTGTCGCAGCCTGCGCGCTTAATACCGCTCCCGCTTGTCCGGTGGCGGCTTGTATCACCGCCACCGTCCCTGCGAGTCGCTGTTCTTGTTTGACGTTTTCCAAATAATGCACATGGGTGTGCTGCTTTTGTAACCGGCTGACGACGCCCTGTATTACCGCATATTGAGGTACGAATTGCAGGTGATTTATAAAGCGCCTCATAGAACTCAATATCTGAACGTCCATGATTCAGTCAGCGGAGCAATTTTTCCTGTGGCTTGCTGGATTTTCTTTTGTGCTGCGCGGTCGATCTTATACAGGTCTGTTTCTACTGGGTCGTCGAATCCAAGTGCTTCAAGGATCGGCGTAGTTGCGTAGCCGTAGTGAGTGAAGAAGGAGCGAGCGAAAACGTTCACTGCAAAGCATATTACAAACGTCCCAAGCATTTCTGTCGGAAGAAACCACCAAGGTCCGGCTCCTTCGCCCTCCATCATTATCCAAAATCCGAAAGGAAGTACACAACCAGCAGTTGAAGTAATCCAAGTCCACTTCCTGTGGTTTCGTCGATGCGCCACCTCGCCGCGCTCATAATATGGAAGCATCCAAATCAATCGTTGTGTTGGGCTGCGAGCTGCAAGCACAGCTACTACTTCGCCACCCGACTGTACTATCATCTCTATTTCTTCATTGTTTTTAAAGCCGACTTTGTAAAATTTCCCCGTCACACGTTGACCATCAAGTAAGCAGGTGAAATACTCCATTGAGATTTCAGCCCCGCCACTGGAGGTGGCTAAGGCAGTGGAATTAAAGATCTGTCCCATTGCTGCGGCACCGATTGCAGCCGCTCCTACCGCACTTTTCCCTGCAGAAGAAAAAACAAAATCCTCGTAGCCTTTGGTGATCTGAAGTTCGCTCACCGTGCCTTTAATCAGTTGTAGCTGTGTCATCATGTGCCTCACATTACATCTAGTAGCGCTTCATCCAAGGCCATCTCCTGCACATCGCTTGAGTTATAGCCTTCTTTACTTTTTTTGCCAAACGCGCAGCGTTCACACCATGTTTGTAATGCGTCATCGCTAAAATACCAAATGGCCAATGTGATTGCCAACGAAGCGACAGAGAAACCAATTCCGCCAAGCATAAGAAGGGCGCGCCACCTAAACAACAACGCAGCCCGACCAGCCGCCCACTTTGCAACTGACGACGAAGGGAATCGAGCCGCGATGGCCTTCATTCCGGGTTCCGCATAGGAAAGCGTTGCGAGAAGAGAGAATGTGCCGGCCAAAGCATTCGAATCTCTGCGTCTACGATATGTCCATGCCAGAGCATAACGTCCCTCTCTCGCAGCCTTTTCGCCACTCTTGTTATCCTGAACTACAGCAATCCAAGCCGCTCCGGCACTAAGTAATCCACCACCAACTTTCAAGATCTGATAACCAATTGCAGCATCTTTTGCGGCCGCAAGCCCCTTAATGACTGTGGCACCAATATCAACCGCTCCAGCCCCCAAGCTCAGTTCTGCTGCTAGCAACTCAGCTTGAATTTTCTCGTTGTTCTTTCCCGCTTCCGCGTCTTGCCTTAGTTTCCACACGAAAACGCCCTGCAGCATAATAGCCACCAGTCCGAAGCGTATGTCCTTCGCTTCGTTGAAGCCACCGGCGAGCTTGGGATTTGCGCTGGTCTTCGGTGTGTCGGCCGCCCCCATGAGTTTTTGCCACGCTTCTTTCAGTTCTCGATATTCTGTTCCAGATTTCTTGTCGGCCAATGCCTTGCCCATGCTGAGTACGAGAAGCGCATCGGCTCTGCCTTGTTTGGCGTGTCTGGCTTCGGCAAGCACCAGTGCCATGATGGCTGCATGTTCTGCGCCTGCACGTGCGAACAAGAGGCTTTGAACAATCTTCTCTCCTACGAGATCGGCCCCTTTTTTGAGGAACGGTTGAAAAAACCGTTCACCTACTGTCAGTAAAATCTTTTCTAACCCCGCTGTAGGTACATGCATTACCCCATCTTTTCTCAACTGGTTGTGTAGCGTCAGTCCTTTCTTTGCTAAGTCACCGATCTTCGTTAGGTACTTGGTGCTGTCACGCGCAGCAGCTTGTGCACTTTCTATCGTTAGTGGTGTGCCTAAGGTCTGCTGCGCATGGTTGAGCGCAGCATTTACTTCGGCAATTCCCTCCTCCTGATTCAGGGCGATCGCACGCCATAACAGGTTTTGTTGCGTGGCCTTGGCCTCCTTGACCCACGCCGCGAGCTTCTTCGCGCCCTTTTCCGAAGAGCCGATGCCGAACATCGCCTCGCCGACCTTGTCTTCAAACGCGACGCCGTCGTTGATGTTTTTAGGGTGGTATTCGGTGAGTGCATCGATCAGCGCTTGCGATTCCATCCAGGCCATGAGGTCATCAGTGCGGTCGTCGATGACCTTGGCTGCCGCGTCCAAGAAGCTGCTGTGATTTTTCTTGAAGAGATTGAATATTTGCGTGTTTAACTTGGCTTCATACTTGGGCCAGGCTGCAGCGATTTGATCCTTCTTGAATTTTTCCGCGCCTGTCTTGCTGGCTCGGGCACGGCGGGCGCGTTCCTGATCAATCTCTTGCAATTCAGCATTTAGTTTCGCAGGTTCGTCGTGCGAGCGCGCATCGCTCGGTTATCCAGATCCTGGTTTTTGGGGAGGCTATGTGCAGTCTTGATTTGAGCATCGGCAGATGCCGCCGTTTTCTCTTCCAGCGTCTTTTTTACGCCTTCGATGGCGTTCAGGGCGCTGATTTCCAGTTCGCGTTCCTGTCCATATTGCTGAATGCGGCCTGCCGGTTCGTTGCGATAGCCGTTCAGCTCATGGGTGATGCCGATTCCATCCCACAGCGCCAGCACCAGTGGTGCATTGGGCTTTTTGCCCTCGCTCGCCTGGCCGATGGCTTGCATGAACTCGATGGTGTCCTTGGCCATCACTTCGGTGCGCATTTCTACCGGATAGAGCGTACTGACGCTTTTGAGCAAGGCTTTATCGTAGTCGCCGTCGTCCTTGCTGAACTTGGCATTGACGATTGGCGGCAGGATGGCAGTGGGCGCGGTGTCTCTGTATTCGACGATTCCCTTCAGGCTTTGGACTGTCGCCACGAAGCCGTCATCATGTTCCGGGGTGCCGATCAGTGTCGCCGGTTCGATTTTTTGCATGCGCTGGGCGCGGAGTTTGGCGTCCTTGCCGTATTCCTCCAGGGTTTCCCGTGACCATTTGTGTTCCGAGAAAGCGATCCATACGACTCCCGCCTTTTCGGGATTTTTGATGGCAATGACCGAGGTGGGCGCGTAATGGCTTTCTTGATTGCATGCCTTCTCATTTTCTATTGAGCGGGCAGCGACTGCGCCGGACTGCTTCGATAGAAAGCCTTTTTCGTTGACGCTATAGGCTTCGTACGCGAAATTGATCGCCAGCTCGGGTATCGCATGAAAACCCCAACGCTTTTCGTGGAAGACGTAGATGAATCCGGCGCGCAGCGTGCGCAGCGCATATTGATGGTGTTGCAGCGCGATGGATTTGACCTGCGGCGCTTTGAGCGCGGCAGGCAGCTTGGCGCTCATGCCTTTGGGGAGTACAGCGTAACGCACTGGCAGTATCGCGAGACCAGCTTTGTTGCAGTTATCGCAGCCTGGATCGGTTTTTATCATGGCGGTTCTATTCTTGGACGATTATTGCGGCGGACGACCGGCGCTGATTTGTTGCCATTGGTGGGGTGTGAGACGTTGCACCTCGGCGCAGAACTCCGCGCCTTCACTAACCGCTTGCAAGATCGAACGAATGTGCGAATGTTCATCAAAGCGCGGATGCACGGTCACGGCGAGGAAGGCGAATTTTATCAAGTCTTGTTCGTCTTGCAGGCCGTTGATTTGGGCGCGGATCAGGGCGTGGTCGGCTTCGTTGGCTGCGGTCTGATGGAGAGGCAATGCGCGCGCGGCTTGCACGAGTGCCAGCGTCTGGTTCACCAGCCCCACGCGGCTGATCATGGTCCATTGGCCTTCATTGAGGATGAGCCTTTCCGGGGCGGCAGCATTGGCATCCTGCGGTGCGGTGAGCGTCTTCAAGGTGCCCGTCCGTTCGATGAAGTGCCAAGCTCGGATCGGACCAAACAGGGCGACGCGTTGCTGGGGTGCAAACGTTTGCCATAGCAGATCGAGCACACGCGGATCGAAATAGCGCAGCAGGATGCGCCCGTTGCGCGAGAGGTCGTATTGCACCGCCTGCAGGGCCAGATGCCGCGCCAGATCGTCTGCGGAGATGTCCTGCGGTAGCCATAGCCAACCACAGATGCGGTGCCCCTCGCCGAGCATGGCGGCGTCCGGGTGCCAGTCTTCCAGCGCGGTGCCGATGCTGCTTTCCAGCAACGCATGCTCCGTGGCTTTCGTCAGATCGAGTGCGTAGAAGCATGGACGCTGATCTTCCGGGAACAGGCTTTCGTGCAAAGCGATCGGGGTGCGACGCTCTCCGATGCCCGGCACCACCAGTTCCCACGTCTCTTGAATATCGCGCATGGCTGGATCGATCAAGACATGACAGCGCAGGCCAGGATGCTGACTCGTCCATCCAATGAGGCGTTCGAGAGTGGTGGCGACCGTGGCTTCCGCAAGGTCGGCTGCGATGTTGGTGTGTGTGGTCATCGTCGTTTTGCGTGTTAGTTGATGGGTACGCTAGCGTCGCCCTTGCTGACGGCTTCCTTGTTTTTCCAGCTACAGGGTTTGGGTGTACCTGTGGGCAGCGTAAGCGACGTACTGCCGCCCGCCGGTCCTGCGAAGTCGTAGTCCGCCGCCTTGATCGACAGGACGTCGGGATTGTGCAGGTCAATCTGGTTCCCGACGTGGATCATGCCGCCCTCACCTTTGATCCAGACGCCCTTTTCCGCTTCGATGATGTATTTGCCTTTCGTCTTGTGGACGATATCGTCGTTCGCTTCAACTACGTATTTGCCCGAGAGGACGCGCTGCTGCATATCACCCTTGGCGACGGTGATCTTGAAGGTGTATTTGATTTTCGCCTTGCTGCCATCGACAAACAGGCTGACCGATTCTCCGGCGTTGTGTATCCAGCGCCGTCCGCTGGTCTGGTTGATGTCGCGCTGGGCGACTTGATCGAGGTTGGCGCCTGTCGCCAGGGTGGCGCTTTTTTGGCTGGCGATGGCGACGCCGTCCGGGGAGGATAGCGCGAGAATGCTTTGTCCGCCGCGCTGGCTGCCCTGGCCGGTTTTGCCTTGCGGGTCGTTGTTGTAGCCGCGCTCCAGATTGTCGAGCGCTTCTTTCAGGTGGGTCTGGTGGCCGGCATCGGCCTTGGCACCGGGTTTGTTGTCGTCTTCGACGAACTGGTTGCCGCGCCCGGTCTCGACTTGATTGGCTTCGACTTCGGCGGCAAAGTCGCTGGTGCGTTCGACCAGCGCCAGGGCGGCGGTCAACACTTGCAGGGCGGCGTCGCGCATCAATTGCTGGCCGCCGCCGCGCCGTTGCGCTTCGGTCGTGATGAGCAGAGGGCCGGCAGTGCGGATGGCGCCTGCGGCGTCGGTTTCGAGGTTGAATCCTTCGCCGGTCGGGTCGGATTTGCCGTCCTTGCGCGGCGTGCCCAGCCAGCCCTGGCTCAATTTTGTTTGCGCATGACTTGACATCAGATGCGTGCTGATTTGCTTGGTGCTGTCATCGAGCACCAGCTGATTGTAGCCGGTACCTTGATTTTCCTTGCCCTTGATCCCGGACAGCATCTTGTTCGCGGGCAGATCGCCGACGCCGGCAAAAAATGGTTTCCTGTGCGTGCCGTTCGGCATGACGCCGATACAAATCATGGTGTCGATATCACCATGTAAAAACAGAATGGCGACTTCCTGTCCGATGCGCGGGATAAATTGGGAGCCCCAGTTCTGGCCTGCGGAGATGCAGAGTACGCGCACCCAGGTGGAGGACTTTTCATTCTTGTTGGCGGTGCCTTGCGGGTGATTGTCGGGAAACTGAAAATCATGTTCAATCTTGACGCGGCCATATTCGTCTGTGAACACTTCTTCGCCTTCCGGGCCGACCACGGTGGCAGTGACCATGGCGGGGGCGGCGGGCTTGGTGTAGTCGGTATGGGCATAGCGGGGGCGAATCGGTATGTCCCGGCGCACGCAGGTGATCAGGTTGCGGTAGGGATGCCGTGTATCATCCAGCATGCTTTGGCCGTTGCCAAACCATGGCGCAAGCACGGCGGGGATGTCAGGACGGGCGCGCAGCAGGTCGGCTAGCGCCGCTTCGTTTTCCTGACCGAGATTGTTGACAGCTTCGCAGACCATCGTGACGATGACAAAGTGCCGCTGCTCGCTATTTTCCTGGTCATGCACCGGGTGGCCGGAAATTTCGATTGATGTGGCGGGCGCCAGGCCGCGCACGCCGGTCACGCCTGTGTATTGCTGTGCCTGAAAGTCGTATGCTTCCTGCCGGATTTGCGCGTGCCGATCGAGATTGTCGCCGCCCCTGGCGTAGTAGTGTGTCTGCGGGTCAAAGTCGTGCAACGTGGAGGAGAGCTGATTGCCCGCCTTGCCCTGGTTGACCCTTGACCGCGCGCTGGCGCGATCGACGCTGACGTTTTTGTATTCGAAACTGGTCAGGCTGACCATGCCGGTCTGGATGCGCTGCATGCCGCTCCATTGCGTGAGGGTGTCTTGCGCATCGTCGGCGAGAGCGCCCGCGTGCGCGCCTGCGAATCTGATTTTTGGCTGCAGGCCTGGTTTGATCGTGTAGTGGTCGTCGGTGATGACCATGAGGTGAACGGGGTGGCCGTTGTCGTTGCGGAATTCAAAGAAGTAGATCAGGCCGTATTGGGCCATCAAGCGTTCGATGTAGTGCAGGTCGCTTTCATACTGGGTCGCGTAGGAGAGTATCGGCAATGTTCCCGTCAACCGCAGCTCGACTTGAAACGAGCGCTTGACGATGTCGTTGTTTTGCGTATGGCGATCAAGCACGTCCAGCAAGACATCGGAGACGCTCATGTCCTGCCGCACGCAGGCGTTGTAGCTGTGCGCGAGCACGGCCAGACATGGTTCGATGTGAAGTACGTATCGCGAGAATCCGCCATCCGATGAAAGCGAGCCGAAGCTGGTGACGACGCCTGCAACCATGCGATACGTGCTGTCGGCCAACAGGATGGATAACTGTACCGACTGCGCCAGGATTTCGTCAGCGCTGACATATGCATCGGACGACAGCACTTCAACTTGATACAGGTACGTGCCGAAAATCCGCTCGATGCCACGCATGCGGTGGGGAAGCAGCAAATCGGGCGCAATGTCGCTGTCTTCGGAAAATTCCAGCTTGAACAGGCGGCTTTCCTGGGTAAAGGAGGATGCGAACGATGCCAGGACGTTTTGGGTGAGTTCAGACCGGCTTGACCATGCCGGCAGGCTGGGTGGCGCCATGCGAGTTCCCTGAGATGAGTGGCGGCGCGGTACCGAAAGCCCATTGAAGCCGGACATCTTTTGAGAACATCAGAGAATCTCCCCCTGAAGTACGTCCCTCAAGGGGGCGATATGCGATGCGCGCCGTAAAATTGTTATTCGGGCAAGGATTATATATGAGAACTTACGCAAAAAATATTTCGTAAACTGCAAACACAGTTAGGCCCAACAGTGATTGGGACAAGGCGGAAGTTCTTCGCAAGGAAGTGGCGTTCAATGTTAAAAAGAACTTATTAATCTTCTTGAACGGTATAAAAGCGAACTACTGATTGAAAATCGTGGCTCACAACAATTGCCAGAGTCAAACGAAGCAACAGTTATTGGGTCAAACAACCGTAGCCAATACGCGATCAAGTAATTCAATCCAGTGCTTCACCCGCATCTGCGTACCTGACTGCAAATGCGTTAAACAACCGATATTGGCCGACACGATCATCTCCGGCTCGGTCGCGTGCAAATTCGCCAGCTTGTTGTCACGCAGCTGATACGACAATTCCGGCTGCAGCACGGAATAGGTGCCGGCCGAACCGCAACACAGATGGCTATCTTCACACAGTTGCACGTCAACGCCGACGGCACGCAATATACCCTCGACCTTGCCGCGAATTTGCTGACCGTGCTGCAAGGTGCAAGGCGGATGGTAGGCAACACGCTTGCCGATCTTGCCATTCAGCTTGCGTTGCAGTTCAATGGCAAAGTCCGGCAGGATCTCGCTCAAATCCTTGGTCAATTCTGAAATCCGTCGCGCTTTTTCCGCATACGCCGGATCATGTTGCAGCAAATGACCGTATGCCTTGACCGTCACACCGCAACCGGAGGCTGTCATCACGATCGCTTCCGCGCCTGCTTCGACATGCGGCCACCAGGCGTCGATATTGCGCCGCATGTCGGCCAAGCCCCCATCCTGGTCGTTCAAATGGTAGCGGATCGCGCCGCAGCAACCGGCTCTGGCGGCGATGATCAATTGCACGCCGAGCGCATCCAGTACGCGTGCAGTGGCGGCGTTGATGTTGGGCGCCATCGCGGGTTGTACGCAACCATCGAGCAATACCATCTTGCGCGCATGCTGCCTGACTGGCCACACGCCGGCGTCTTGTTTTGCCGGCACCTTGTTCTGCAATACCTTGGGCAGCAGCGGACGCATCAGTTGCCCCGCTTTCAGGGCCGGCGTGAACAGCCATTTGCGCGGCAGCGCTTCTTTCAGTGCCGTGCGCACGATGCGCTGCGAGAGCGGCCGCGGCACGCGGTCTTCGACGATCTTGCGACCGATATCGAGCAGGCGGCCGTATTGCACGCCGGATGGGCAAGTCGATTCGCAATTGCGGCAAGTCAGGCAGCGATCCAGATGCGCTTGCGTCTTGGCTGTGGGCTCTTTGCCTTCCAGCACTTGCTTGATCAGATAAATGCGCCCGCGCGGTCCATCCAGTTCGTCGCCCAGCAATTGGTACGTCGGGCAAGTCGCCGTGCAAAAACCGCAATGCACGCACTTGCGCAAAATCGCATCGGCTTCTTCGCCTTCATGCGTGTCCTTGATAAAATCGGCCAGGTTGGTCTGCATACGAGCCTACAAATTTCAAAAATCAAAACTCTATGTACATGCGACCCGGATTGAAGATGCCGGACGGATCGAATGCGCTTTTCAGATTGCGATGGATTTTCGAAATGGCGGGCGCCAGTGGGTGGAATACGCCAACCTCTTTGTCGCCGCCCTTGAACAGCGTTGCATGGCCGCCGGCCGTCTCTGCGGCAGACCGAATCAACACAGCATCCGCATCGGATTTCAACCAGCGTTGCGCGCCGCCCCATTCGATCAATTGCTCGCCGGGCAGTACGATCGACGAGGTAGCCGATGGCACCGATAACCGCCATAAAACGCGCGAATCCGTGGCGCCGAATGCGAAAAAATCATGGCGCTGCTCGCGCAAACGCATCCACAGTTCGTCAGCGTTTTGCACCGCTTCGCCGCCGATCCTGTGTTGCGCTGCATTGACCGCCGCCTGCGCCCCCGATAGCCGAACCAGCAGATCGCCGCCGTACCATACGCTGGCCGAAATGGGGTGCGGCTGCCCGCCCCATTCATTCAGGCGCTGGATTGCGTCGGCCTCGTTCATCGCCAGGCGCAATGTCGTTTCGGCAAATGGTCGCGGCAAGACTTTCAGCGACACTTCCAGAATCAAGCCGAGCGTACCGAGCGAACCGGTCAGCAGGCGCGACACGTCATAACCGGCGACGTTTTTCATCACCTGCCCACCAAAACGCAAGACATCGCCTTTGCCGTCCATCAGCACCACGCCAAGCATGAAATCGCGCACCGCGCCCACTGCCTGCCGGCGCGGCCCCGACAAACCGGCAGCAACCATGCCGCCGACAGTGGCAGCATCGCTAAAATGCGGCGGCTCGAATGCCAGCATTTGATTGTTCTCTGCCAGCACCGCTTCGATCTCGACTAACGGCGTGCCGCAACGTGCGGTGATCACCAGTTCGGTCGGATCATAGGCAACGATGCCGCGATACTCGTGCGTATCAAATATTTCACCTTGCAACGCTTGGCCGTACCAGTCCTTGCTGCCGCCGCCACGAAAACGCAACGGTGTGTTGGCGGCGCTGGCGGCGATGATGCGCTCTCTGAATTGGCGTAATACGTGTTCCATTGTGTTTTTTAAGCGTTAAAAGCGCGGCAAGTCCGCGAATTTCATCTGTCCGCGTTTCACATGCATCTTGCCGTATTCGGCACAGCGATTCAGGGTAGGAATCGCCTTGTCCGGATTAAGCAGAAAAGCTGGATCGAACGCGCGTTTAACGGCGAAAAACGCTTCAATCTCGCGTGGCGAAAATTGCACACACATCGAATTGATTTTCTCGATGCCGACACCATGCTCACCCGTAATGGTGCCGCCGACTTCAACGCACAGCGCCAGGATGTCGGCGCCGAACAATTCAGCTCGGTGAAACTCGCCTTCCGTGTTGGCATCAAACAAAATCAACGGGTGCAAATTGCCATCGCCCGCATGGAATACGTTGGCGCAGTGCAATCCGTATTTGCTTTCCATCGCGGCAATGCCGAGCAAGACCTGCGCCAGTTTTTTGCGCGGGATCGTGCCGTCCATGCAGTAATAATCCGGTGAAATGCGGCCCGCGGCCGGGAAGGCATTTTTGCGTCCTGACCAGAATTTCAAACGTTCCGTTTCATTTTGCGAAACCGCGATCACGGTGGCGCCGGCGTTCTTCAGCACTGTACTCATGCGCGCGATCTCTTCCTCGACCTCTTCCGGCATGCCATCCGATTCGCACAGCAAAATCGCTTCTGCATCAATGTCATAACCGGCATGCACGAACGGTTCGACCATGCGTGACGATGTCTTGTCCATCATTTCCAGTCCGGCCGGAATGATGCCTTCCGCGATCACGCTGGCCACGGCATTGCCGCCCTTCACCACATCGTCGAACGACGCCATAATTACGCGCGCCAGGCGCGGCTGCGGGATCAGCTTGACGGTGACTTCGGTCACCACGCCCAGCATGCCCTCCGAGCCGATGAACACGGCCAGCAAATCGAAGCCCGGCGCATCGAGCGCTGCGCTGCCGAGTTCGACGATATCGCCGTCGATCGTCACCATCCGCACCCGCAACACGTTATGCACGGTGAGGCCGTATTTCAGGCAATGCACGCCGCCGGAATTCTCCGCCACGTTGCCGCCAATGGTGCAGGCGATTTGCGACGATGGATCGGGTGCGTAATACAAGCCGTGCCGAGCCACCGCCTCGGAAATTGCGAGGTTGCGCACGCCGGGCTGCACGACGGCCGTGCGTGCCTGCGCATCGACTTTCACAATCTTGTTGAATTTTGCCGTGGACAACACAACACCGTCGGCAATCGGCATTGCACCGCCCGACAGTCCGGTGCCGGCGCCGCGCGGCACGATCGGCACCTTCAGGTCGCGGCAGGTCTTCAGAATCGCGATCACTTGCGCTTCTGTTTCCGGCAGCGCCACGACCATCGGCAATTGACGATACGCTGCCAATCCATCGCATTCATAGGGGCGCGTGTCCTCTTCATTGAAGAGAACGCAGCGTTCAGGCAACAACGTGCGCAGTGCCGCGACGACTTCGCGCTGGCGTGCCACGGTAAATTGAAGATTGGAAGACGCGTTCATTAGCGCGTGGACGGGGAAAGACGGATTGCCATGGCAGTTTTGAGTAAAGTACGCGTCTCTCAAGGATTACCAGCGCAGGATTTCGGCAGCAGTTTCTTCAGCGCCGAAAACTGAACAGGATGGTTAACAATGCCTCCATTTTGTCTGATTTTACCCCCTGAGCGAGCCTTGATGGATTTATACCAATCCTCACTCATAACGTGACAATGAAATCGATGGATTTTTTCGGCTGGCAAGACGAGAGGAGGCGCCATAGCAAGCTATGGCAACGACGAACAACGCAGCCAGACGGAAAAAGACGCGATTTCATGTCGCGTTATGAGTGAGGATTGGTATTAGATTAATACGTGTGACAAAGTGAACGCTATACTTTGCCGTATCCTTACTGTTTCAATCTACCTTCGACAAATATGGGCAACCGACTTTCTAAAATCGCAACGCGCACCGGCGACAATGGCACTACTGGCTTGGGCGACGGCAGCCGCACCAGCAAGGACAGCCTGCGTGTGCATGCAATGGGCGATGTGGATGAACTCAACTCACATATCGGCTTGTTGTTGTGCGAAGAATTACCGGCGGCGTTGCGCGAGGAGTTGATTTCGATTCAGCACGACCTGTTCGACCTGGGCGGCGAATTATGCATTCCTGGCTATACGATGATTACTGACGAGCATGTGGCGCGGCTGGATACGCTGCTGGAAAAATACAATGCGGATTTGCCTCCGCTCAAGGATTTCATCCTGCCGGCCGGATCGCGCGCAGCATCGCTGGCGCATGTGTGCCGCACTGTGTGCCGCCGCGCCGAGCGCAGCATCGTCAGTGTCGGCAAGAGCGAAAAAATCAATGACAACCCGCGCCAATACATGAACCGGCTGTCGGACTTGCTGTTTGTATTGTCGCGCGTGCTGAATCGCTTTGCGGGTGGCAGCGATGTGCTGTGGGAGAACGGGCGAAAGCGCGAGATTTAGAGTGGTTTTCGGATGAGGTAATCGAGAGCTGCGAACGGCGGGAATGTGCGAGGGATAGCTGCCTGACTGATATGGCACCCGAAGTAAAAAAGCGACGCATTTGCGTCGCTTTTTTATTGTGTAAAACAAGCCTTCGTTTATTTCACCCGCTTGTCAAACTCAATGAGCGCATACGCCGAATGATTATGAATCGACTCGAAGTTCTCCGCCTCCAACGTATAAGCCAGAATCCGGCTATCCGCGTTCAGCATCCCTGCCACGTCGCGCACCAGATCCTCGACAAATTTCGGGTTATCGTAAGCGCGTTCCGTCACATACTTTTCATCCGGGCGCTTGAGCAAACCGTACAGTTCGCACGACGCCTGCTCTTCGATCTTTGCAATCAATTCGTCGATCGGCAAGTCATCGCCCAACACCGCCTGCACCATGATGTGGGAACGCTGGTTGTGCGCGCCATAGGCAGAAATCTTTTTCGAACACGGGCACAAGCTGGTGACCGGCACCAGCACTTTCAACGTGATTTCGAGTACACCGTTTTTGATCTCGCCGGTCAGACCGACTTCATAATCCATCAAGCTCTCGACACCCGACACCGGCGCCGTCTTGTTGATGAAATACGGCAGCGATAATTCAATGCGGCCGGCATCCGCTTCCAGCAGCTTCACCATTTTGTGCATCAGGTTGCTGAAATTTTTCACATCCAGCGGCGCCCGATTGCCTTCGAGCAGCGCGATGAAACGCGACATGTGCGTACCCTTCTGCTCTTCGGCCAGATGCACATACATGTTCCAAGTGCCGACCGACGGCTGCGCCCCGGTACTGGTCTTGACAATTACCGGATAGCGTACTCCTTTGACGCCGACGCGCTGTATCGACAGTCGACGGGTATCGATCGTGCTCTGCACGTCGGGAATGGTAGTGAGATTGAGATCGCGAGAGTTCATCGCATCGCCTATGTAGTTGTCAGGCCACTGCACGGAACCTGACGGATTTTGTTAGTTGTTGACGACCAAACGCGGTTCGCCCTTGCCAAAGCGCTGCCGCACCGATGCCACGATTCCCTTGGCGTCCAGGCCACATGCGGCAAGCAGCAGGGCCGTATCGCCATGGTCGATAAATTTGTCGGGCAAACCCAAATTCAAGAGCGGCTTGGTGATGCCGGCCGCCGCCAGTGCTTCCGCCACCGCAGCCCCTGCGCCGCCCATGACTGCACCTTCTTCGATGGTCACCAGCGCGTCGTGCGTTTGCGCCAGTTGTTTCACCAATTCGACATCCAGTGGTTTGATGAAACGCATGTTGGCCACTGTTGCATTCAAATCGTCGGCTGCGACCAGACTCGGTGCGAGCATGGTGCCAAAGGCGAGAATCGCGATACCTTTGCCTTCTCGCCTGATTTCGCCTTTACCGAGCGGGAGCGTTGCCAGCCCTTTTTCAATCGCAGCGCCAATGCCGGCACCGCGCGGATAGCGTACCGCAGCGGGCCCATTATATTGGAAAGCGGTAGAGAGCATCTGACGGCACTCATTTTCATCCGAGGCGGCCATGACAACCATGTTGGGAATGCAACGCAAATAGGCCAGATCGTAATTGCCGGCATGGGTTGCACCATCGGCGCCAACCAGTCCGGCGCGATCGAGCGCAAAGGTGACATCGAGGTTTTGCAGCGCGACGTCATGAATTAATTGATCATAGGCGCGCTGCAGAAATGTGGAATAAATAGCAACAATCGGCTTCAAACCCTCACATGCCATGCCGGCGGCGAACGTGACGGCATGTTGTTCGGCAATCCCGACATCATAATAACGATCCGGAAAAAGTTGCTCGAATTGCACCATTCCGGAACCTTCGCGCATGGCTGGCGTGATGCCGATCAGGCGCTTGTCCTGCGCCGCCATATCGCAGAGCCACTCGCCGAATACCTGGGTGTAGGTCATTTTGCCGACAACGGCGGGTTTGATGCCTTCGGCGGGATTGAACTTGCCAGGGCCGTGGTACAACACCGGATCGGCTTCGGCCAACTTGTAGCCCTGCCCTTTTTTGGTCACCACATGCAGGAATTGCGGGCCTTTGAGTTGTTTGATGTTTTGCAGCGTCGGGACTAGCGATTCCAGATCGTGGCCGTCGATCGGACCGATATAGTTGAAGCCGAATTCCTCAAACATTGTTGCCGGCACAACCATACCCTTCGCATGTTCTTCAAAACGCTTGGCCAACTCCAATACCGGACCTGGCAGCACCGACTTGCCGACATTTTTCGCGGTCGCGTAGAACTTGCCGGACATCAGGCGCGCGAGATAGCGATTCAAGGCGCCGACCGGCGGCGAGATCGACATGTCGTTGTCGTTCAGGATCACCAGCAGGT
>CBINHE010000020.1:0-50908 GCA_966250375.1 uncultured Oxalobacteraceae bacterium | reverse complement strand
CCCTCATCACCGACAGCAAACCTTGCCGCATTCGCAGCAGCCTGGAAGGCGT
The DNA here is from genome assembly GCA_966250375.1 of uncultured Oxalobacteraceae bacterium. Lineage (GTDB taxonomy): Bacteria > Pseudomonadota > Gammaproteobacteria > Burkholderiales > Burkholderiaceae_D > CAMLDH01. The sequence continues at coordinate 50,856 of CBINHE010000020.1, read as the reverse complement.
TTTACTGATATTGAAGTACGGGATTTGCGTCGTTCCAAATGCGCGAAAAAACCGTTCGACAGGTTCCATCATCGACCCTCCGAAATCGAATCGATCCGATACTTGCGAGGAATACTTGATGGCTTCCCAAAAGCAGAGACTGGTAGCTTGACTGTTGCGCAAGGCCGGGTTGGCGCCATTCATGACGCCATACGCGCTGTTTTCATCCCACACGATATAGGAGCCTGCGTGGTGCCGTCCCTCAGGATCGATCGCGATGAAGAACTTTCGGCAATTGTGTTTCGCACAGGCTTCATCCAGCCGACGAACCATCGACTCGGCGTATGGCATCTCCATTCCCTGACGTTGGTACGTCATCCGATTCAACGTCAGGAAATCATCAAATGACAGGTCATCGCGAACGGTCAAATTGAATCTGCTTGACGCCTTTTTGCAATGTCCGCGGATATTCTGCTGGAGCCGGGACCAAACCTTTTCCGTGTCGCCGAGTTCCATCGTCACGTACGTATAGTAGGTTGTTTGTTGAAAGCCGTTCCAGGAAAACGGCAGCCAGTTCGTGTATCCGTAATGCCAGTTCTGATTGAAATAATCAAAGTCAGGCAGTTGATCGATCAGCGCTTGCATCAAGTCTTTTTCGTCGGTCAGCCTTTTCGCGGAATTCGCATCGCTTGGTCGCAACCACGGTCCAAGTCTCGGCGTCAACGCCGGCTGGCCGAGCACCGTCATTCCATAGCGCTTGCGCAAGACATAAGGCATTGCAGCGGTCACCTGTTCGCCTCGCTGTACCAGAACAGCATTCCAGGCATCGGGGCCTATCGCGGCATCGAGCCACCAATCCCGGGAGAAAATCGGAAGGGATGGTTCGTTCCTTGAAAACTCCCGATAAATTTCCTTTGCACTCATCGTCATAGCCAGGCATCTTTCATGAGGTAAACGTAGCGAGCTGAAATCAGTACGGCAGTCATGGCAAGTGCGGAAAACCAGAGTAGCCGATCAACCTCCCATAGTGCGCTCAGGATAATGGGCGACACCAGAATCACGCCCCATGCAAGCGCACTGAGCGTAGGACGCCAGATTTCGCCCCATCCATTGCCGGACGCCCGGAGAAGCCAGACCATGTTGGCCAGCCGGCAAGCAATGCTGCCAATCGAGATGAAGACCACCGCTGTCATGACATCGCCGATCCACGCTCCCGCAACAATGGCCGCCACGCGAATAATCAACGAGGCGATTTCGAATGCCATTTCGACATCCTGTTTGCTGAGCACGTCAAATAATGGCGAAAGCGGGGAAGTGATGAATACGAGGTACAACCACGGCGCAAGCCATTGTGCAAAGATGCCGGCCTCTCGCCATTCAGTGCCGAAAACACGACTGAAAATTTCCGGCCCGCCAATCAACAGGATGCATATCGGCGGCATCGCGATGTGCGCCAGGCGTCTGTGAATGTTCGCTACCAACAATCCCAGCCCGCCCTCCCGATGGGCTTGTGCCGCACCGGAGAAGAACACGCTGGCGATTGCCTGCCCCAGGATTTGCATGGGCGCCGCCAGCACGCGGTTGGCCAACGCATACATCCCGGCCGCTGCCGGGCTGAACAACGCGGCAAATAGCAACGGCGGCAGTTGCATGCCGGCGGTATTGAAAAGAGCGCTCCAGGTTGAGAACAGCGGAAACCTTTTGTAGCGCCGGGCGACAAGCGCAATGTCAGATAGTCTGACACTGACGATCGCGCCCCATTGCTGGCGCAACACGCGCAGACCGAGAGAGAGCGATCCGGCGGCCTGCCCGGCGACTTGCCCAAGCAACAATGCAACCGGCCCCAGCGATGCGCCCCCCACTTGAATACCGACGGCAGCCACCGATTGGCTGAATTTTGTTTTCGCAAGCGGCGTGAATGCCTTCACTCGGATAGCCCAGACGTTCAGTACATTGAACGCACCGACAAACAGCGTGCCAAGCGGCACAAGGTCCAGATAATCGGCAAGCGCAGGCGTATTGAGCAGCCCGGCAATCGCGTTTCGATAGAAAAAAACAGGGATGGCACTGAGTGCGGCGACGACAAGTACCGACGATAGACTCAATACAAGCAAGGCCGCCGCTTCACGCTCGTCACTCGGCAACGGGATCGCCAGCTCGTAACGCAGACTTGCGGTCACGGCGACAATCGATAGCAAGCCGACAAACACCGCCAGCAAACCAAAATCTTGCGGCGTATAAAGGCGCGTCAGAAGAGGTGCTGCCAGCACCATGAGGGCTTGCGCGCCGACAGTGCCGCTGACGAGTACAGCGACACCGCGCACAAAGCGGTTCTTTGGCAATGCGCCGCTGATGATCGACATGATCTGTTTCAATGGCGCGTGCCATGCAGTGAGGCTGGTGCGTTCATTGAGCCAGGGCCGGGAGTGATGCAGCGGAAACCGGACGTTTCAACCGATGATCCATCTGATGACCTCGAACGCTTCGGCGTATTTGGTTCCGATTTGTGTCCCTCTGAAAACCGCCTGGCTTTTCACGGCTTCCTCACGTGCGTACATACGACCTGCCTGCGATTCGTAGCACGACAGCGCTGCCACTTTCTTGCTCAGATCCTGCTCGCTCAAATGCGTGAAACAGCTGGTGCGGAAATCCAGATTATTCCAGGCGACTTCGTAACCGAGCATGGTGGTTTTTTTGAATGCACGAAAACCCTCATGCGCGATAACCTGATGATCCTGATGGGTATCGTGCGGACTCGGCAGGAACACCAGATCAGGATGCAAGTCCGCGCTCAATTTCACCATCTTTTCCAGAATTTTCTGCCTTTGCTCCGGGAATTTTCTTACTTCGAAATCAAGAACGATGCAATCATCGGCTTCGATTCCCAGAACAGCCGTTGCCAATCGCACTTCCTTCCTGAGAATATCGCGTGGCAAATCGGGAAGAACGGATTGCTCGGCGGCTGAAAAGGCAACATATACTGCCCGCCAGCCTTCACGAATATACTTGGCGATTGTTCCGCCGCAGCCGAATTCTCCATCATCAGTATGAGGCGCCAAAACCAGAATTAGTTTGCTCATGATTCCTCCAATGGCCTACAAAACGATCATGCGCCGTAGCGCATTTTGGCTTTTTGATTCCTCACAAGGCGCAGTAACATCGAAGTTAACGCACTATCGCCAACAACGTTGCACCTATGATTCGCAAGTCAACCAAAAAGCTGCGCTCCCTGACATAGCGCACGTAATACTCAAGCTTGACAGGCAAGATAACGTCAATGTAAGCACGTTCCGAATTACGCGCGCCGGCGAGAAGATTGCTCTCATTCTTGTATTCGATTGAGGCCCAGTCTGTAATGCCGGGCAAAACAGATAGCACGATTTTGCGGACATCCTCTGGATAATAATCGACGTAACGCGGCACCTCCGGGCGCGGGCCGACCAGGCTCATCTCGCCGAGCACAACATTGATCAATTGCGGCAATTCATCGATTTTGTACCGCCGCAGAAAATTCCCGGCACGGGTAACGCGCGCATCGTTCCCTACCGTGATCTGACCTTTTGATTCCGTGTCGGCCAGCATCGTGCGAAACTTGAAAATGCTGAACGGCACGCTCTGTCGTCCGATACGCTGCTGCTGGAAAAACACCGGCCCGGGTGAATCGAACTTGATCCAGCACGCTACGACGACAAACAGCGGCGCCAGAAAAACCAGGCCAAGCAGTGCCGCCGTCAAATCGAATGCTCTCTTGATCAGCATAACAATCCACGCAGCGCTGCAACGACCCGCTGTTGATCGGCATCGGTCATTTTTGTATACAGCGGCAGCGTCAGCATTGATCGGTAAGCTGCATCTGCCTCGGGAAACTGTTCCGGTTTCAGGCGATAGGTGTTGCGCCAATAGGGATGACGGTGCAGCGGAATAAAATGTACGCTGGTGCCGATGCCGTAGTCGGACAGCTGCTGAATCAATTCATCGCGGCCGATACGTGCCTTGTCAGTCAAGCGCACCACGTACAAATGCCACGCATGCTGCCCTCCTCCACCAGCGTCGGCATCCACCGGCAGGCACAGGGGCAAACCGTTCAGGCCCTCGACATAGGCGTGTGCAAGCACTTGCCTGCGTTGCAGGAAGCGATCGATTTTTCGCAATTGCTGAATGCCCAATGCCGATGCAATATCGGTCAGGTTGTATTTGAATCCCGGTGCCACCACCTCATAAAACCATGACGGCGTTTTGGATACATAACGATCGAATGCATCGCGGTTGATGCCATGGAGCCGCATCATCCTGATGCGGCTGGCAAGAGCGGCGTCATGCGTGACCACCATGCCGCCTTCGCCGGTGGTCATGGTCTTGTTTGCATAAAAACTGAATACCGCCACGTCACTCGCCAAGGTGCCGATCAACCTGCCCTTGTAGCAAGTAGGGAAGGCATGCGCGGCATCCTCCACCACCTTCAATCCGTGTGCTCGCGCCAGATCCAGGATCGCGTCCATATCGCACGCCAGACCGGCGTAATGCACAGGAATGATTGCTCTGGTGCGCGGCGTGAGCGCTGCCCGGATTGCAGCCACATCGATATTCAATGTCACCGGATCGACATCAACGAACACGGGATCGGCACCGAGATAACGCACCACTTCCGCGGTTGCGGTGAAGGTCAAGGTGGGAACAATCACCTCGTCGCCGGGACCGATGCCCAGCGCTTCCAGTGCCAAATGCAAACCGGCGGTTGCGGAATTGACCGAAATCGCCTCGCCACCGTCACCCATGTATGCAGCGAATTCCTCTTCGAATTGCCTGGTTTTCGGTCCAGTCGTCACCCAGCCGGAACGCAGGCATTCCATGACTTCCTGGATTTCTTCCTCGCCTATTTCCGGGATAGCAAAAGGCAGGAATTTCTGTTCATTGTTCGTTTCCACGATTACCTCTACATGGCTCTTACCATTTGAGTGACGATAATCGGCACCATGTTTTGCTCCCTTCTCCCGCAGGCGGGAGAAGGGAGCAAAACCGCGCTCCGCATCACAGCCTGGCAATACGTCAAAAAATTTTGTCTACCTGCCTGGTTTCAATGCTTGCACACCTCCAGAAAGCGCTTTCCCAGCACAGAATAGGTATGGTTTTCCAACACAAATTTCCTGCCTCTGCACGCCATCGCTTTACGCTCGTCTTCGCTCAGGGCCAGCAAGCGTCGAATTCCCTGCGCAACCGAATGCGGATCTCCCGGCTTGACGGTCAAACCGCAGTCCGCCTCAGCGACCGGATCGTTTCCCGATTCGATCGCCATCACGACTGGTCGGCCAGCCATCATGTAATCCATAAGCTTGTTGGGCGCTATCCCGAACCGATACAATGGCTTGCGCCGCACACCGATGTATGCCACATCAAACCACTGCAGCAACGCTGGAATCTGCTCTTTCTTTACCGGGTCGACAAACCAGACGTTCTTCAAACCTTCCGTCTGCGCCTGCTGCTGCAAACCGCCCCTTGCCGATCCGCCACCCACCAGCACGAAAGCGACCTTTTCACCTTCCATCAGTTTTGCCGCATCCAGAAAAATATCGAGCGCATTCGATACGCCCTGCGCACCCGCATGACCAACAATCGACCATCCTTGCGCGTGCAGTTCGGAGAGTGTTTTCAGCGCTGCCCCATTCAAAGCCGGATGATTTTCAAGCCATTCCGCCGGGTCGATTCCGTTCGGCACGATATGCAATTTATGCGGTGCCATTCCGCGCGATTCCATGTATTCGCGCACCTTCGGAAGCATCGACACCACCGCATCCGCATGGCGGTACGCGTAGTCTTCCGCTGCCTGCACCAGCATGATGAATGGATGCCACCTCGACATGCCGCCCAGCTCCATTGGCGAGATGGGCCAGAGATCATGCACCTCGAATACCAGTCTGCATTTAGCCATTTTTGCGATGCGATGCGCCGGCCAAATGTCCATCGGGTAGGTGCTGGAAGCAATGACGAGATCGGGTTTAAAGTATTGCGCAAGCCTCCTGCCCTCGCGGTACAAGCGGATGACGAAGGCGGCCATATTGCTCACCCTTCCGAGGCCGTTGCCGGCATAGGCAGGCGTGTCGAACCACGTGTATTGGATGCCGTCGATTATTTCGTCCAGGCGGCTCTGGCCTCGAAGTTGCGGTTGTTGCGCGCGAACATGCGATTGCGCAGAGGCCACAATCTTTACTTTGTGCCCCAAGCGTACCCATTCCCGCGCCAGATAGTAGGGACGATATTCCATGCCATGCCAAGGCGAACCGGCGTAGTGGTTGATGAGCAGGATGTTCAATTCACATCCTTGAATTGGCATTGGTTCAAGGCTTCCACAATATGCTCTTGCGCGGAAGGGCTCAAGTCGGCGCCCATCGGCAAGCTCATTACCGTGCGAGACACACTGTTGGATACAGGCGTCCAGTCAGGGTCGCTCAAATACTTGTAGGCGGGCTGCCGGTTCAAAGGGAAGGGATAATGCACGGCGGTGGGAACGCCTTCCTGCTTGAGCTTGTCTTGCACCTGATCGCGCCTGTCTACAAAAACGGTAAATTGTGCAAAAACGCTGGTGCGGTCGGGACGCTGTTGCACTCGCTGGATACCGCGCTCATCCAGCAGCATATTGTATTTCCGGCCGATTTCCAGGCGCTGTTGCACTTCCCAGTCAAATCGCTCCAGTTTTGCCAGCACAATTGCGCATTGCAATGTATCCATCCGGCCGCCAACTCCTACACGGGTGTGCCAGTAACGCTTGCTCTGGCCGTGAACCCGAATTTCGCGGCAAGCCTGTGCGATGGCATCGTCATTGGTGAAGATGGCCCCGCCGTCGCCATAGCAGCCCAATGGCTTGCTCGGAAAAAAACTGGTGCAACCGATGGTCGAGAGATTGCCGCTCTTTTTTTCTTTATAGCTGGCGCCGAAACTCTGTGCGGCATCCTCGATCACTGGCAAATCGTGTTTGAGCGCGACAGCGTTGATCTCATCCATGTCGGGGGGTTGCCCGTAAAGCGACACCACCATGATGGCTTTGGTCATGGAGGTGATTCTTTCTTCGATCAAGCCGGCATTGATGTTGCATGTGTCAGGCTCTACATCGACAAAGACCGGCTTTGCGCCCAGCAGCACGATCACTTCCGCCGTGGCGATGAAGGAAAATGGCGTCGTGATGATCTCGTCTCCCGGCTGGATACCGAGCGCCATGAGTGAAATCAATAGCGCTTCCGTACCGGAGGCGACCGTGATGCAATGCTTCGCGCCGGTATAGGCGGTGAGTCTGTCTTCCAGCTCCTTGACTTCCGGCCCCATGATGTACTGTCCATGGTCGAGGACGGTCTGGATGCGGGTATTGATCGTGTCACGCAATGCATGATATTGCGTCTGAAGGTCGATGAATTCCATGTTGTTCCTTATGTGTACATCAACTTGGAGCAAGAAGCATGCAGACACGCTCCTTGAGGACGTAACGCTCGCCGGTATGCGGGCACGCGATTTGTGCATCGCCATCGAGCGGCAAATCGAGGCGCTCGCCGAAGCGGCTCATCCAGCCGATCTGACGTGCCGGAACACCGGCCATCAATGCAAAATCCGCGACATCGCGGTTGACGACCGCGCCGGCCGCGACAAATGCATATTGCCCCACCGTGATGCCGCAAACGATGGTCGCGTTGGCCCCGATCGTCGCGCCGCGCCTGACCAATGTTTTACGATACTCGTCCTTGCGCGGCACCGCCGAACGCGGGTTATAGACGTTGGTAAACACCATGCTGGGGCCGCAGAAAACGTCATCCTCGATCGTGACTGCGTCATACACCGAGACGTTGTTCTGGATCTTGACGTTATTGCCGATCGCCACGTCGTTGCCAACGAAAACATTCTGCCCCAACGAGCAGGCATTGCCGATGCGGGCGCCGCCGCAGACGTGAGAGAAATGCCAGACATGGGTTGCGTCGCCCAGATGCGCGCCTTCGTCGACAATAGCGCTGGGATGAATGAAGGTCGCCATATCAGTATTCCAGCGGCAACGCGATGCGCTTGCCATCGCGCGCCGACAAGTAAGTGGCGATCAGGATCTCCAGCGATTTCAGCCCTTCCCGCCCATCTGTTTCCGGCTCCGCCTCGCCGCGCAGGACCTTGATGACATTGTCGTAATACAGCGGATGTCCAAAACCATAGACCGAAGTGGTTTGATAACTGGCCTCCTTGATCTTGGGATCGTCTTCGTCCGGTTCGGAAAAATCCCATTGCGTCACTTCATTGACGGCGACGCCGCCGATGCGTACCGTCCCCTTCTCGCCCAGGATGGTAATGCTGCCTTCAAAATTGTGCGGATAAGTGAGCATGGTCACATTCATCGACCCAAGCGCGCCGTTGCGCCAGCGCAGGCTGATGACGCCAGTGTCTTCCACTTCGATGTAACGCGCCAATGTCGCAGTGTAGGCGTGCAGGCTTTCCACCGGCCCGACAATCCAGTCGATCAAGTCGACGTAATGGCTGGCCTGATTCATGAACGCGCCGCCGTCATATTCCCAAGTGCCGCGCCATTTTGCGCTGTCGTAATATTCCTGCGGACGGCTCCAGAACACATTCAGGTTGACCATGTAGATTCGGCCAAAACGCTTTTTATCGACGGCTCTCTTGAGCATTTGCAAGGTCGAATTGCGGCGATTCTGTTTGACGACGAACATGCGCACGCCTGCGGTATCGCACGCGGCGACCATGCGCTTGCCGTCTTCCCATCGGGTCGCCATCGGCTTTTCAGTGATGACGTTGCGGCCGGCTTTGGCAATCTGTATTGCCTGTTCCGGATGCAGGCCAGACGGCGTGGTGAGGATAAAGGCATCAGCCTCGCACCGCTCCAGCATCTCGGTCAGGTTCTTGTAAGGCGTGGCATCAGTGGCGACGACAGCCTCTTCCAGCGCGCGTGAGTTGATATCGCAAATGCCGACCAGTTCGCAACGCTCATGATGATGCTTGATCGCGCCAAAATGATTTTTGGCGATGCGGCCGCAACCGACAAGCGCAAAGCGGATTTTTCGATTGGTGACGGCGGGAGGAAATTGGTGCATGGTTCATTCTCCTCAGGTGATTTCCGTGAATGAATATCCCATGGTCGTGGTGCAGACGGGATGGTGCAGCAGGGGTTTCGTGGGACAAGTCCCACGCCTGCGTAACGGTATCGCCTTGCAAGGCGATACTCCCGCAAGGCGTGACGAGTGCCGTGTGGCGGGCCACACAAACGAGGAACAACGCAGCAGCGCGCCCGTATGCGCCTCGAAAATGGGATATTTGTTCACGGAAATCACCTCATGCCTTGACTACATTCGGCAACGGCTCAAGGTACACGCCGCGCGTATCGACAATCAACTTCGCGTTTTTCTGAATCAAATCGTAGTCAAACGCGTTGTGGCCAGTCGCGAGCAACAGCAAGTCGTACGATGCAATCGATTCGGCATTGAGCGGCATGCTATGGAGATCAAAGCGATGTCCCCGCATCTTCGGAAAGAGAGGCACATGCGGGTCTGAATAGGCAACTTCCGCGCCCTTGTCGCGCAAAATTTCCATCAACTCCACCGAGGGCGATTCCCGCATGTCGTCCACATTCTTCTTGTACGCAATACCGAGCACCAGCACCTTGCTGCCCTTGACCGAACGGCCACGCTGGTTCAAGGCATCGGTTACCTTGCCAATGACCCAATGCGGCATGTCATTATTTATTTCGCCTGCCAGCTCGATGAAGCGCGTGTGCAAACCGTATTGGCGCGCCTTCCATGTCAGATAGAACGGATCGATCGGAATGCAATGCCCGCCCAGTCCAGGACCGGGGTAATACGCGGTGAAACCAAACGGTTTTGTCGCTGCGGCGTGGATCACTTCGTGGATGTCGATATCCATCTTGTCGGCAATGATCTTCATTTCGTTGACCAGTCCGATATTGACGGCGCGATGAATGTTTTCCAGCAGCTTGGTCAATTCCGCTGCGCGTGTGGAACTGACCGGCACCACCGTATCGATCGCCGGACTGTAGAGCGCGATACCGGCTTTCAGGCAGGCAGGCGTGATGCCGCCGCACACCTTGGGAATGGTGCGGGTTTCAAATGCGGGATTGCCGGGATCCTCGCGCTCCGGCGAGAACACGAGAAATATATCCTCGCCTATCTTGAACCCGCGCGACTCGATGCGCGGCTGGAGTTCTTCGTTGGTCGTGCCGGGATACGTGGTACTTTCCAGTGACACGATCTGGCCAGGGCGCAGGTGTTTAAGCAGCGCATCAACCGTGTTCAATACAAAACTCAAATCGGGCTCACGATAGGCGTTGAGTGGCGTCGGCACGCAAACAATCAATGCATCCGCCTCCGATGCGCGTGCAAAATTCGTGGTTGCCACAAACCCTTTTGCCAGAGATGTCACTATCGCGTCTGGTGAAATATGCTCGATATAACTTCTGCCGTCATTCAGCTTTTCGACCTTCTCCGAATCGATGTCGATGCCGATCACCTTGAATCCGATATCGACGTAACGCAACATTAACGGCAACCCTACATAGCCGAGGCCGACTATGCCGATCACCGCCGTGCGGTTTTCGAGCTTGTCAATCAGTTGTTCCAAGGGATAAATCTGTTTGTCGTTTTTCATGATCTGCCTGCGCTATCCGTTTTCATGCGCCCAATATCGGACGCGCGATCGTTATGGACAAAAACCTGATTCAAGTCATGCACAAAGCTGCATTTCAGCGGTATTGAACTGCGGGCTTCGACATCGTCACCACCTCCACCTTTGGCGGGGGAATATATTCAGTGACAATTTCCTTCACCATGGCTTCGATGGTGATTCTGTTATTGGTGTTACATGCCAACATGAGATGCGCGATGTATTGGTCCAGCACATCGGGATGCAGCGAATGTTCTGTGGTGCACAGGATGCGCGGATGTTCACTGGGAACGGCGTCGTCTCCGATCAGCAACTCCTCATAGAGTTTTTCACCAGGACGCATGCCGACGAATTGCAGTTCAATGTCACCATGCGGATTCTGCTTTGTTTTCTCTACCATCCCGCACATCCTGATCATGGTCCGCGCCAGATCGACGATTCTTATCGGCTTGCCCATATCGAGCACGAACACTTCGCCCCCTTTGGCCATGGCACCCGCCTGTATCACCAGTTGCGCGGCTTCCGGGATGAGCATGAAGTAGCGAATGACATCGGGATGCGTAATCGTTACCGGGCCGCCGCTTTCAATTTGATTCTGAAACAGCGGAATGACGGAACCGGATGAACCCAATACATTGCCAAAGCGGACCATGCAGAACGTGGTGCCGCCAGTGGATTTGGCAGCGGCGGCCTGAAAAATAAGCTCCGCGATGCGCTTGCTGGCGCCCATCATATTGGTGGGGCGAACCGCCTTGTCGGTGGAGATCAATACGCAGGTACTAACGTGGTACTTTTCGGCCGCACAGGCGATGATTTTCGCGCCCAGCACGTTGTTGCGTATGCCTTCAACGACGTTTGCTTCCACCAGCGGCACATGCTTGTAGGCGGCGACATGATAGACAGTATCGATCGCCCCCTCCTGCATCAATCGATCGACCAGCGGCGCGCTGCATACGGAGCCCAGATGCGCCTGTACAGACAATTCCGGAAAGCGCGTCTGAAGCTCCTGCTTGATGGTGTAGAGGGCAAACTCCGAGTGGTCCAGCAAGTGCAACTGGCGCGGCGACAGCGTCATGATCTGGCGGCACAACTCGCTGCCTATCGATCCTCCCGCACCGGTAACCAGCACATTTTTTTGGTGCACGCATTTGGCGAACAAATCCATGCGGGGAGGAACAGGGGGACGTCCCAGCAGGTCCTCGATCTTGATATCGCGAATGGATTCGGAAGAAAATTTCTCCTCCGCGAATTCCAGCATATTGCGCAGTATCTTGGTTTGGATGCCTGCAGTACGCAACATCTGCAATATCTTGACAAGGCGTTCCGGCGAAGTCGGAGGAATGGAAATGACGACCAGTTCAATCGACAGCTTGTGGGCCATTTCGACAAAGTGCACCGAATTGAATACCATGATTCCGGCAATGGTGTGATTATTCAGATTGCGTTTTTCATCGAAAAAGCAGACCGGTCGATATTCATCGCTTGCGCGCATCGCCATAGCGGCACGCGCACCCATTTCGGTTGCGCCATAGATCGCCACCAGCTTCCCTTTCTGGCGATTTTTTCCGGCGTTCCTGCGCAGGAATTCGCGCACCATCAATCTGATCGTCACCACGTATGAGAATGCGATGAACCAGTAAATGATGATCGCGCTGTTCGGCAATCGGTTGTAGGAAAACAAAACAGAAAGGAGATATGCAGACAGCACGACAACGGCGAGCCCGATTCCGGCTGCGATCAGCATACGATAGTCAATGAAGCGAACCACTGCCCGATACAAGCCTGTCGTGGCGAAAGCCGCTACCGTGACCAGCGCGATGAGTACATACGAAACAGGTTCATAACGCATCGTCGATTCGACATCGCCAAGCCGCAGCAGCATCGCGATCAGGAAGCACAGCGGAAGGGCGATAAGATCCGAAGAAAGCATTAGTGCCACTTTCATTACTCGGTTCATTGAGATCAACTTTCCGTGGACCTCATCCAAAATCATCGTGCTTGATTTTGTCATTTGACGCGTTCTTTACTAAGCTGGCAATTTCTTCGCAGGCCTCTGCAGAATCCACGTAGTGCCGTTTTCAGAAGATCTGAAGCTGACTCGCGTCCCGTTACGTGCAATGCCCGTCAACACGGCATGCATGAATGCCACTGAAAAATATGTGGCGCGATGCAGATCGCTGGGAAGCGGCTTGTAGAAAGTGTGTTGGATTCGCGTCCGATCAGCCATGACAAGAATCAAACAGCATGATGAACAAATATCGATGATCTGCATGCGCCATGATGTGGCTTAATCATGCTTGCATCGCTTTTGAATAAATTGAAAAACGCATTCTACAGATTCAGATTCCCTCATATTGAAATGAAGTCTGGGCGTATATAACGATGACGATTTACTGGCAGGAATTTGTAAAATTGGGTGGAAGCCTCGTATTGATCCCGATTGCCTTGGCAATTTTTGCATGGTTGTTGGCAGGGCGCGCATGGCGCATGGCGTGGCTATGGGGCATGTTGTTTACTGTCGGGCTTGCCATTGTCGCGACAACGCAGATTGCGTTCATCGGGTGGGGGATGAAAATCAGTGTGCTTGATTTCCATGGGTTTAGCGGTCATTCGATGCGCACAGCTGCAGTGATGCCATTGGCGTTTTTCCTGGTGTTGAAAAATGCTTCTCCAGTTATCCGCATAGCCGGTGTATTGCTTGGAATGTTGTTGGCAGCAATGATGGGCTTTGCGGTTTCCGTTCATGACACGCATTCTGCATCCGAGGCTATCGGAGGATGCATTCTGGGTTATGCGGTATGTTTCGGCTTTATCCTGATTTCCAAATCGATGAAACAACCTGTGCTCGATCATGCTGTTGCGGCGGCAATCGGATTCGGCCTGGTTGCGAGCATATTCTGGACGACCAATCTGATGACGGACCAGACATATGAGTGGATGACACAAATTGCGCTTGGCCTGTCCGGCAGCGAAAATGCTTTCGCTCGACAATTTTAAGCAGAGGGGAAAAAAGCTTTTGACAACGCCTGGCAAGACCTTGAATGCTCCTTCCCTTTCAAGGGGGCGTAGCAGGGAATTCGGATCGCATGCGATCCGCCTGCGAAGCGGATTGCGCTTGCAAGCGCAATCCTCTTGGCTGGGATGGGGATGGGTTTCAATAGCGACCGGCGCAGCATTTGAAACCCATCCCCACCCCAGCCTTCCCCTTGAAAGGGAGGGAACTTCAAGATCTTGCCGACTATAGTCAAAAAACTTTTGTCCACTTGCTTGGCAACCGTGTCCCACTATTCCGCCATATGCAGACAAAACATTTTGTTGAATGCCGGATTTTCATAATCCTCGAAAATATCGATAATTCTTTTCGGACCTATGCAAAACAGTGCATCAAGAGAAGACAATCCATTGATGAATTGTTCTTTCGGGAGATAGGGATGTTCGTTCAAGTAATTTGCCATATTCTGATAAATCAGCTTCATCTTTTCCGGCAATGCATACCCATCGTGATATTTCCGTGCGCCTGCGCCGCTAAAATAAATGGTGCCCCCCAACATCTGGCACATGGTCATATTTCTTTCATGTGCATTCGGAAATGTCATTCCTTCCGTCAGGTTGCTTAACACGACGATTTCCCTTTCTATTTCCAGCACATCCAACAAGAAAAATAGCAAGGCATTGGTCACATTCACCAACGAGCTGTCTTCTCGAGTATCGGCCAGACTGTTTTCCAGTTTAGGAAAAAATTCATTGAAGTAGGCTTCCTTTGAATAGGCAGCATGAATCTTTCGCAAATGCTCCGCGCGCCAATCTTCTGAATTGTCTATTTCAATTTCCTTGATCCCGCAACGGTCGCTGTGTTTTTTCGCAGGGATGGAAAGATAAGTCGATTCATTCGAATTCGGCTTTTTGATTAGCGCTCTCTTTATGAAGGACTTGCGCGTAAACTGCACGTCATCCTGAATGGCGAATTTGTCCGCGTAATATATTTTGTGAAGATAGCCTAGCCATGGAAGATACGTTGGCTGATGCAAACCGATGACAACGTCGGCAGCTTTAAACAACTCCTTCAATGGTGCAAGCTTGGCAACGTTAATCGATAGTGTCACATCGCCATAAATTTCCGCAGATCTCTGCGCATGGTTTATCAGTGATATCGCCTCGCGTTTGTATCCCGCGTTAAATAGTTTTAACGCCGACTCTTCCGCAGAAATTATCTGACGAAGATCGAGTGGAACATGTGTTGATGAATGGTCGCCAGCACGCATGATTTGTTCAACCTCAGTAAGTGTGGTTCGTGAGTTGGAATGACCGTGTTTGTAAGGTATGGTCTTCTTTGTTTAACGCCATGCGACTGGTTAAACACCTTCATCTTATTGAGATGACGGTAAAAATATTTGCGCGAGATTGAGCTTCTGTTCGGTTGCGATTCGAATGAAAGAAAAAAGCGGAATCAATCAGATAAGCAAGTGGCGTTCCCTGGATTTCCACCGCCATGATGTAGCGGCATGCATGCTATTTCCCGCTTCTTGTTTTCAGCTTATGGAAGATATACCAGGACCGAATCACTAGTTGTGAAATGACGCTTTTTTCTCGCGCCAGCAACCATACTTTCAGCTTGCGAAGATAGCCTGCGCACATGGTCATTACCACCCGATCGAAGTGCAGTATGCGTTGTCCATGCGAGCGGTATATTTCGATGCGATCCATATCTTGCCGCACACCAAAAAGCCGCTTCTTGTATTCATACTGCCCTCCCCCCATGTGGAATTGCTTGCCTCCTCGAACAATGCTTTCGCAAATGGTCAGGTAATAGCAAAGTGTTCCAAGCCAGTACTCGTCATATTTTGAATCATGCGCATTGACCACCGCGACATAACCGGACCCGACGCGATAAGTGATAGTGCCTGCGCACAAGCGGCCGTTGATCCGTACCATGGTGACCATGCCGCACATCTTTGCAAGACGGATCAGCCCCTGCGTCTCCTTCTCGTCAACGCCGAATTTCTTTTTCTTGGCAGAGATTCTGGATTTGCTCAAATCAATAATCGCGCGAATATGGTGCTCTTCGATGTCTTCATTTTCGTAAAAATGGTGGCTGAAAGAGGGGAAATTCTGGACCAGCCTTTTCCTGTAACGCTTGATGTTTGTCCGCGTTGCTTTTCCAAGCCGCGCGGTGTAATCATGGGGCGTTCGAGATAATGCGATGACAAAGTCATCCTTGGCATTATGCTGTTGAAACGGGAACGGCAATTTTTTCAAATTGGTTTGTATCGCTTTAAAGCTGATGACGCAAGCCCGGTCAAACATGGAAAACATATAACGGGAAAATCGGTGTATCTCTTTTTCATCGATGCGTATCATTTCGTTGAATACGTCGATTACGCCATCTTTGTGCCGAAACAAAATAACCGTGATGACTTGACCACCTTGCCGAACGACATAGGTGCTGACATCTTCCATCGGCTTGAAAACCCTGAAAAATGGGAGCGAGGAAAATAGATTTCCATACAGCCGCGCCAGATCTCGCTCTACAAAAGATGGAATTTCATGCACATGACAGGAAATGGTAATTTCATCAGACTGCATAGCTTTATCCAACAATCTCATTTCGCTTACCTTGATCTTTGCAGCACTCCAGAATTTGGCAAGCCATATTTTTTATTAAGCGCCAATATGGGAAAATTTAGAAGGCATGCCGTTCCGATTCAATGGCATTTTTGCGTTGCCGCAAACGCGTGAACATATCCATTCATCCGCGTGAATTCTGCTTTATTCACACACTCGATCCTCTGCGTTCGATGTCTGCATGACCGCCTACATCGAACCAGATCAAAGCCTGATTGGCATCAAGCATTTCCATTGGAAAAAAGTTTAAGATTCATTCATAAATTTTTTAAGGAATCGCGATGACTGCAATCGACCGGCTGCGCGTAATGGCATTAAACGCTATCGAGGTGTATCACGCCGAAGTATGCGGAGGCGGTGAGCCGGTCTATCCGCATTGGGCTGATGACATGCTCGGCGTATGTCAACTCGCAGAGCGCAATACGGAAGCGAAGTCGCCTCAGTACGCATTGGAGGCATTGCAGCCGAATCACGAGCCTGTCAAATCATGGCTTTGACAAATCGGCGCGATGCGACACAGCAGCGATTGCCGAGTAGCCTGGTGTTGTTTTTTTCCTCAGGAAGGCCTTGATCGAAGCCCCCAGTATGCACAGGTCAAACACCATGGTGCGCACCATGCGTCCCCGATGGCCGCGGTCGAAGAGCCCGTAGCGCCATAGAGAGGGACGGAACAGAGGATGGTAATACGTATCCGCGCTGCCGCTTGTCAAAGTGCGCACCTGGTCCGACGGCACGGACTGCTCCACGCTCTCGCTGACGAAATTCAACCCGCACCAGGCCGATGCCATCAGGCTGCGCCAGAAACGAGGATTGCATTCGATCAGAAAAACCTTGCCGGTACCGGCTTCGATGCGAGCGTCGATATTCATCACGCCTTCGTAGCCGCATTCTCTCGGCAATGTGTGCGCAACCTCCTCCAGATAGTGATTCGAAATAAATTTTATGCCTGCCTCATCGTGCTGCGGATGATCGCGCTGCTGAATCGCGATGGCCGCCACCTTGCCCTTGATGGACAACACGTCCAAACCGACATCCACTCCATCAATGTAGCGCTGGGCGATCAAGGGCGCGTACTGGTATGCCTCGTTATTGAGGATATTTTGCTGGAATTCCGCCGCGCTGGAAATGACCTGAACACCCTTGGCGCTATCCTGGTCCACAGGCTTGACGACGAACGGCGTTCCCAGATCCGAGACGGTGGAATAATAATGAAAATTATGTTTGTCGTCGATGAAGCGTGTAGTGGGCACGCTCAGTCCATGCTGCTTGCAAAACAGATAGAAGCGCCACTTGTTGTTGAAGCAGTCGATCGTTTCCGGATCAGATACAGGAATGACCGTCGCCTGAAGCCGGTGGCGCACGCGCCAAGTCATTCTGGCGCCATCGCAGTCGGCAGAAATCAGCACCAGACCAGGCATGGTTTCGGTAAATCGATTGACGACCTCGACAAATCGGTCGTCGTCCTCTCCTGACGAGTCAAGTTCCAGGTATCGGGAACAAAGCCTGGAGAGACGCATGAAGCGCGTTCCTCGGGCACACACGGCAACGCAGTTAGCATTGGTGAAGGTATGTATCGCCAACAGCACCTGCAGCACCAATCCCCTGCCAGAACCGACCACAATGAAATTCCGGATGGAAGCCATGATGAGGCTATGATCAATATGGCTGCGTAAGCCGGTTGGACTTGCGCGACGCCAGACTTGATGTCACGGCCACAGACCGCGCCAGATGCGTCGATATCGTACGCGACGTAAAGCCCGCTCCGAATGCGAAACGCATGACAGGCCCGAAGCTGATCGCCGTGATGGGTCCTGCAAAATAGAGCCCGGGAACGGAAGATTCAAAATGCGCAGACAAGCGGGGACTTTGCTCGACCAGTTGCAGTTGTTCGAGAATATCGGGACCCAGGAAAGACAGGCGGCTCACGTCAGTCTTGTAGCCCGTCGCTGCAATGACATGGTCCACCGAAATCTGCCGTATGCTGCCATCGGCCGCCGCCAGTCGCAATTCCACACGATTGTCGAAAAAGACCGTTTTCCGCAACTCGTACCCCAGCAGTTGGGGAACCTGCGCCGCACGATCTCTCATGAACCACCCTGCCGCCGGCCCAGGAATTTTTGCCGTGCGAATGCGAAATTGCAGAGGAAGATAGCGATAGATCCAGGGTGCGTCCGAGTAGATTCGGCTGCGCCATCCCGGTCCGATTCCAGATGCCGGCGCTCGCAGGCGTTGCAGCAATGGACGCGACGATCCGCCCCAAGGGGTGTCGCCGCAATCGATCTTCGGCTTGCGTGAAATGAGATTGACGTTTGCCTGTGCCTCATGCAGAAGAACCGCAAGGTCGATGGCTGAAGCGCCCCTGCCGAGTACCGCAACGTCGCGCCCCCGAAATTTTCCGGGATCGCGATGCTCTGCACTGTGCGAATAGTATTCTCTCGGCAAATTCACAAGCAGCGGGGGGATATGCCGAAAATAATCGATTCCCACCGCAAGCACGACATTGCGGCTCTTGAATGAGCTGCCGCTTTCCAGCGACAACTCGAATCCTTCCGAACACGGCTTGAGCGCCACAAGATTTTCATCTTCCAGATCTGGCGCAAAGCGTCTTTGGAAAGCCATGCCGTAAGAAGAGAATGTCTCAAGCGGAATGGGCAGGTCGAAATCGTGGTACGGCAGGCCTTGCTCCTCGCAAAATTGACGCAAGGTGAAAGTCTGGCCGGGATCATACAGCGTCGATGCAAATCCCGCCGATTTCAACAACATACCTTTGGGCATATTGGTCCGCCAGCTCTGCATGGAACTGCCAATGATACGAAAATTCACGTCATGCATGCGGAAATGGGCAGCTAACGATAGTCCATAGGGACCAGCGCCAACGATAGTAATATCGGTTGCAACAGTCATGGCATCCTTTCATTCCAGTTGAACTTCAGGTATTGCCGGAAATGTGGTTGTCGATCGACATATTCGTCAATGCTTTTTTCTCGCCAAATAAAAACGGTCGGCAAGCATCCGGCTCCGCGCTAGAGCATGTTGCGAATCAATGGTAAGTGCGCCCCGCGCACCGATGCATCACCGAACGTTTCGGTGCGCTACAGTCATCGGCAATTCGCTCTAGGTTAGCGTACGGAAGACGGCGTCGGCTTTGTGAACCATCAAATCCGGAAGAGCAGGCAGCTTTCAATGCGCAGGAGGAGTGCAGAAAGTGATGCCAATCGAAATTCTGAAGGTCAGCCATAGAAGGCATAGAGCAAAGCAATCACATGAAGCAAGAGCCGCAAAGCAATGGACAGAATTTACAAGACTGACGGTATGCGGAGTTTGCGTTGGCATATGGAATTTGAAAGAGTGCGGGAATGAAATGAAAATCCGATCCGATCGAATTGCCGACGGACAGAAGGTTCTATTGAATCAAGTCGGCCGTGCGCGAAAGGCGGCAAAAGCGCATGTAGAGCGGGCGCGGATTATCCTGTTGTGCGCGGAAGGAAAATCGAATTACTGGATCAAAAAAGCAAAAGATTTAAGGATGAAAAAAGCATTTCCGAAAATCGAAGCGGCGATTGCACGTTTTTTAAAGATTTCTGGCAGTATAAGCATCCTTCTTGAATTGCGAGAGTTGCACACTTGTCTCGGGCCGAACGTCTACTTCAGTTGATGCAGGCGTTACGACGCCATCGCTACCCTATTAGCGGCGCAACGCTTGCGGCCGAATTCAGCATCAGTCTGCGCACGCTTTACCGCGACATCGCCTCTCTGCAAGCCCAAGGAGCACGCATCGACGGAGAACCCGGCATTGGTTATGTTCTTCGTCCTGGATTCATGCTGCCACCACTGATGTTTTCCGAGGATGAGATCGAGGCCCTGGTTCTTGGGTCTCGATGGGTGGCCGACCGGGCTGACGCGCAGCTCAGTGAGGCAGCGCGCAATGTGATCGCAAAGATCGCCGCCATTCTGCCGGCCGACCTGCGCCTCGGGCTCGAAACATCGGTACTTCTGGTCGGGCCGGAGGAACCTATTGCGACCGGAGACAAGGAACTGGCCCAGATTCGCCTGGCCATCCGTTCTGAGCGAAAGCTGGAAATCCACTATCGCGATCTTAAAGAAAAAAAATCGACCCGAACCATTTTGCCTTTTGCCGTGGGCTTCTTTGAACGTGTGCGCGTAGTCGTCGGCTGGTGCGAGTTACGTCAGGAGTTCAGGCATTTCCGTATCGACCGGATCATCGAACTTACCCTATCCGAACAACGGCATCCACGCCGTCGCCACGCGATGTTCAAAGCGTGGCGAGAGGTCGAGGGCATTCTCGACAAGTCATTCTGATCGCTACTGCCAGAAACTGACAGTATCAAGTTCTACGATGCGATTCAACGACTCGACCAGGCAAGACACCGCCGGCAGATTCGGAGAGGAACAATCCCATTCATCACATCGGAGAACTGCAATGTCTTACCCCAATTTTTTCATTCTGTACGTCGACAACCCTGCGATCAGCGCGACTTTCTACGCCGACCTTCTGCGCTGTCCTCCGATTGAAGCATCCCCGACTTTCGCCATGTTTGCGCTAGCGACCGGCGTGATGCTCGGCCTGTGGTCGAAGCACACCGTGGAGCCAAAGGCAGCGACAACAGGTGGCGGTGCGGAGATCGCCTTTTCGCTGGAGAACGACGAGGTGGTCGATTTACGTTACACAGACTGGGTCAGCCGCGGGCTGCCGATTCTGCAAAAGCCAGTCCGGCTGGACTTCGGCTATACATTCGTCGCATGCGATCCGGACGGCCATCGGCTGCGTGTCTTCGCGCCGAGTGGAGCATGACCCGGCATTGATGAGACGATAACGCTCTTGCAACCACCTTCACCCCAGCCCTCTCCGCTTGCGGGCTGAGGTTTACCCACACGTTTGCGGGCGCGCTCGACTCCCCTCTCCCGCAGCATGGGTAGCAGCATAAGTATCTACCCATCTTTGCAATGCCATGAATGCCCCTCTCCCCCAGGCGTGAGAAAGGAGCAAAGCATGATGCCAGTTTGTGGGTAAATCTCAGGTGAGCGCCAATTTTGATACCCCTTGATTACCCCGGCCCGACAAACGAATAATGGCGTGAATCGACGAGAAATCACGCTCATGAAGTAACCGCCTACCCATACCCACGAGCAACGGCAAGCCCACCTCGCTGCTTGGAGGATCAGCGGCAAGACGCAGACAGCGTACGGCAAAACCCACAATCTGGTTCCGCACGTATCCGGCATTGGAAGAAGCAGCTTCCCCCCATGCTGGCACCGGGCTGGACGAATTTTTTTGCGCCGGCGCTGGAACTTTTTGCTGCCAGCAGCCATTCATCCAAAATGCATTGCGCGATCTCGCGCCTGAAGCGGCCAGATCACGACGTTGGTCTTTTTTGCTCCATACCGGGACGCGGCGCGACATGCGCCTGACATCCTGCGCGGGATCGGCGCGCAAACACAATGATCCAGAAGGACAATAACCTCGATGACTTCGTGCATGAATATCGGCTTCCGGGCGGGCAGCGCATCGCCCCCCGCGCCAGCCCAGGCAAACCAGCCCCCGGCAGAGCGTTCTTCGGCTGCCCTGCCACAGGAGAGTGCGGCATCCGCATCCACAGGCCGTGCATCCTTGCAGGCGTCCACCGCAGTCGGCCGCGGACGCCAACAGCAGTTGCTGCAGTCGCAACATTCCCCATGGAGCATCGAGAACGCGCTTGCCGTTCCCGGCCAAAAGGCTCCCAAGCTATCGACGCGGGTCAGAGCGGCGCTGACGCGAGAAAAGCTCGCCGATCTGATGGCTGGCCCGGGCAAACACGATCATTCGGCCCTCACCACAGAACAAATGCTCAAAATCGCCAAAAACCCGCACTCGGCCGAAACGTTCGGCTGGTTGACACGCAAGCGAATCCAGAGCCTGATGCAGAACGGTTTCACCACCGCGCAGATCGTGACCATCGCCGGCAACGACGGCGCCCGTCACGTGCTGGAGTGGCTGGCGCAGGCTGACAACTTGGCCAGGCTGACCCGCGACGGCGAGGGCAAGCCGCTCTTCACCACCGCGCAGATCGCGGCCATCGCCGGCAACGGCGGAGCCAGTGGCGTGCTGAAGTGGCTGGCGCAGGATGACAACCTGGCCCGGCTGACCCGTGGCGGCGACGGCAAGCCGCTCTTCACCGCCGCGCAGATCGTAAGCATCGCCGGCAATCATGGCGGCA
The DNA here is from genome assembly GCA_966250375.1 of uncultured Oxalobacteraceae bacterium. Taxonomy (GTDB): domain Bacteria; phylum Pseudomonadota; class Gammaproteobacteria; order Burkholderiales; family Burkholderiaceae_D; genus CAMLDH01. The sequence goes on along the minus strand of CBINHE010000020.1, from coordinate 28,384 downwards.
AGGGCGTGCTGGAATGGCTGGCGCAGGCAGACAACCTGGCCCGGCTGACCCGTGGCGGCGACGGCAAGCCGCTCTTCACCACCGCGCAGATCGTAAGCATCGCCGGCAATAATGGCGGCAAGGGCGTGCTGGAGTGGCTGGCGCAGGCTGACAACCTGGCCAAGCTGACCCGCGGCGGCGACGGCAAGCCGCTCTTCACCATTGCGCAGATCGCGGCCATTGCCGGCAACGACGGCGCCCGTGGCGTGCTGGAGTGGCTGGCGCAGGATGGCAACCTGGCCGGGCTGAGCCGCGACGGCGACGGCAAGCCGCTCTTCACCACCGAGCAGATCGCGACCCTTGCCGGCAAGGGTGGTGCCGGAAAGACGCTGAAGGAAATTGCGGCGAAACGCTGGGAAGGCGTGCTCAACAAGGACGAAGTCTTTTCCCTGACGTCGACAAACTCCGGCTCCGGTAATCTGAAATGGGTGCTGGATCATCGGGACAAGCTGCCGGCACCAGGCCCGAGGCGCGACGCCATCCTCAAGCTGGCCCGTTCCTCAGTCAAGGGAGCAAAAGACAAGGCATTGGCCCTTTTGTCCGGAACGGACGACGATGCCGCCGCAGGGCCGTCGTCGAGCGGCAAGCGCAGCAAGACGGCTGCCGGCCAAGGCGCAGGCCCGGCCAAGCGGACAAGGACAAAAGTCCCGGTGGTAAAACAAGAGGCGCCCGAACCCGTCTGGAATTTCCCCTCCTCAGCGATGCAGGAAGCCATGGAGACGGTACGGCTCAACACCGCGCAGCTGCTGCATGTGCCCGTCATGCGTCGCGCTGTCATCGAGGTCGATGCCGGCGGCGGCCACAACGTGGTCGTCGATATCGTGCGGCGGGATAGCGATAATGCCGTCATTGAAAACCAGCGGCAGCAAACGTATAACCGCGATCTGGAAAAGCGATTTGCGATCCGCGATCCGGCCAATCCGGAACACGTGCATCCGCTGTACGCCCATCCCGATGACCCCACCCGTGTCGCACCGAACGTGACCATCAAAGGCGTGGGCTTTTACAAGGCCGCGTCATCCCGGATTTCGGAAAAGACGCTTTGGCAGCATGCCAAAAAAGAGAAAACACCGTATCGCACCCAAGCCCTCTACATCGCAGCGCTCAAGGGTTCGGTCAAGGCGGAAGTGCAGGCGACAATCGACGGGCGCGAGCCGCCTTCCTGCCAGAGCATCGTCATTGCCCGCATCGAAAAGCAAGACCAGTGCGACTCCGTGGAGGAATACCAGGCGACCCAAGGCCAATACGGCGCGTTCCTGACCGATTATGCAAAGGATCGGCAGCCCAGCCTGCGCAATGCCCGGCTGGGCTGCCTGTTTGCCGGCGCCAGGCTGGCCAGCGACGCCGACGATGCCGCCTATCTGGGCAGGACCGGCGCCGAGTTCGGCATCCAGATGCTGAACGAGTATGCAGCCAAGCGCACCGTATATGGAAAACAAGACCAGGTGACCTGGGCGCCGCATGGCGGCGGCAACATGGCGCAGTATTTCAATACGTCATTCGAGAAGCAGACGATCGATGGCGAGGACTTTCTGGTATGCGACAAGGAGAGCGCCACGGCGATGCTGGCGCCGCTCACATTGGCACTGACAGACAAGGATGGGGTGGCGCGCAAGGAATCGATGCTGGGCATCTTCCTCGCCAAAACCGTTGAAGTAGGCAAGCAGCCCAAGCTCGATTATGGTGACGACTACAAAATCCGGTGCAAGGCGGCGCAGCCGGACGCGATGCCAATCGCTCCGCTCATCAAAAGAGAAAATGCAGGGGATGAGGACATCGCCATGACCGATGCATAACGGGCTGCGTAAATGGATCGCCTCCCCCAATTACACCATTGCAATCAAGTGAGGGGGCGAAATTCCCAAAGAGCACAAGGAAGAACGCATCAATCCGCCCGTTGCTTCACATAGCGCCCCGGCGCCGGTTCGATAGGGCGATAACGTTCATTGCCAAGTGCTTTTCGCGCCGCAACCAATGGTCCCGATTGCGCTTTCAGCCACTCGCTCCAATGCGGCCACCAACTGCCCTCCACACTCTGTGCGCTTGAGTACCACGCATCGGCGGTGTCACCGTATACGCCATTGATCCAGTAATTGCGTTTGCGCTTGGACGGCGAGTTAATGACGCCTGCAATATGTCCGCTGGCGCCTAATGTAAAGACGGTATTTTTTTTGAGCAGTTGCGTACTCGTGAAACAGGTACGCCACGGCACGAGATGATCTTCACGCGATGCATAGATATAGGCCGGTATGTCTATTTTCGACAGGTCGACCGGCACGCCGCACTGGATCGTCCCTCCCGGCAAACGCAACTTGTTTTCCAGATAGGTGTTGCGCACGTACCAGGTAAACATCGGCCCCGACAAATTTGTCGCGTCCGCATTCCAATAAAGCAAATCGAATGCAGGAGGCGCCTTCCCCTTGAGATAACTGTTGACCACATAAGGCCAGATCAAATCGTTCGCACGCAGAGATGAAAACGTGAGGGCCAAGTCCTTGCCCGGCATCACACCGCCGTTACCGATTGTCTGTTCGCGCGCAGCGACACTTTTTTCAGTCACCAGCAAACCGATCTCGCCGGTATCGGTGTAATCAAGCATGGTCGTCAGCAGGGTCATGCTAGCCACTTTATTATCATTCCACCCTTGCATGAGCGAAACCGCCGACGCCAGCAACGCACCACCAAGGCAGAAACCCAAGGCATTAACCTGTTCCGCGCCGCTGACTTCGAGTGCGACGTCGATTGCCTGCATCACGCCCTGTTGCAGATAATCGTCCCATGTCAGGTGGCCCAATTCAGGCGTGATGTTGCGCCATGAAAGCATGAATACCGTCACGCCTTGCTCGATCATGTAGCGCACCATGGAATTGTCGGGTTGCAGATCGAGGATGTAAAACTTGTTGATGCAAGGCGGAATCATCACCAGCGGCCGTTGCCCGACTTGCTCGGTCAACGGTTTGTACTGGATAACTTGAATGAGCTGATTTTCATAAATCACCTGACCTTCGGTTACCGCAATATTCTTTCCGACCTCGAACGCATTTTCATCGGACATCGAGATCCGGCCCTTGGCCACATCCTGCATGAAAAGCTCGGCGCCTTTGGCCAGGCTTTGGCCATTGGTTTCCAACGCGAGCCGCATCGCTTCCGGGTTGGTCGCGAAAAAATTGGCGGGACTGATTGCATCGATTACTTGGCGCATCATGAAGCGCAGTTGCGCCTTGGTTGACTCGGACAATGGCGCCGACTCCAGGCCGTGCTGCAGGAAATTCGAATACGCTATATAGCTGCGCTGCAACGTATAAAAGTGGGGATCGGTGCGCCATGCATCGGCCGAAAATCGTTTGTCGTTTACTGTCGGAAAATCCAACGCAAGCTGCACGAGGCCATTAACCCAGTTGAACCAGAAGCGCGGCACCTGTTGAAGCTGTTGCATGCCGGGCCAACTTGTCAGCGGCAGCGCGGACTGATCGCCGCCATCCGCGGGCAGCGTGCCGGCCGTTGTGTCGCTGGAGCCGCGTTTGATCTGGTCACGTGGAGGGGAGAGATGCGCCAAAAACTCTCTTAGTTCATTTGGTTGATCAATCATGGTGTCTCCGGAAAAGGCATTGAGAAAATGCACCGATCCGATTCTTCTTTGCCGGGAAAAAACTCAGCTTGCCATGCAGAGCGGAATGCCTTTTGATTAAACTCAAATAATTTCCCCCTTCCTTGAACGCGAACGCATGCAACGGCACTAGCGGAAATGCGCCCCCGACCTCAAACGACTGCCGGGTCGAAGAGCGTGCTTTTCCGCCCTGCAAATAGCGTTACACAGAAGTCAGTAACTTAAGCAACGGAGAGCCTACGTGTTCCCTCCCTTTCAAGGGGAGGGTTAGGAGTGGAGCAAGGGTTTCAGGCGACAAGTCGCCTGCTTGCGGAACGGCACAGGCTTGCAAGCCTGTGTGCGCCCTGCAAGGGGGGATGGGTTACAAGCCACGGCATTAAACCCATCCCCACCCTAACCCTCCCCTTGAAAGGGAGGGAATACGGCGGTTGGAACACGCCAGCAAATAATGTGCCGAACACTATTGAACCTTCCCCTTGAAGGGGAAGGAGTGACCACCATACGAGCGTCGCCTTAATTTCTGACTTCTATGTAATACCCGGCTACGCGTCCTGCATCCAGATTTTGAGGCCCTTCACCCAGGATTTTGCCGGCAGACCCATCTTGCGCCGGATCACCGAGGCGCGTTCATATAGCGCACTAAATTCTATTCTCGGAGCGCGTTTGAACGCGATCACGACGATATTGGCATCATGAACTTCCGGCAGCCAAACTACCGCGTCGAATACAAGCGCCATCGCATCCAGGCTTTTATCGCAATTCAGGAAGTCACCGAACAAATTCATGGTCATCATGCCCTCTGACGCAAGGCAGTCCGCGCACGCTTGATAAAACTCGGGTGAATCCAATACCGGCTTGCATGCATCGGCGTCATACAAATCGACCTGCAGAACATCGACGGTGCCGTGATTGCCTTGGTCCATCACAAAATCCATCGCATCCATTTCGATGACATTGAGCCGAGCATCGTTTGGCGGCAATGCGAACATTGACTCACAGATCGCGATGACAGCGGGATTGAGCTCAATTGTCGTGACTCGCGCCTCAGGAAACTGGCGATAGCAGAATTTTGTCAGCGCCCCGGCGCCCAGACCGAGCTGCACAATATGGTGCGGCTGGCTATTGAAAAGCATCCACATCATCATCTGCTGCACGTATTCAAGCTCGATCGCATCCGGTTTTCGGATGTTCATCGCACCTTGGACCCATTCGGTGCCGAGGTGGAGGTAGCGAACATTCTTGTGTTCCGAAATCGTGACAGTGGTTGGTTCAGACGTGCCGCGCACGTCTACAGTATCTGCGTTATTTGATGCGGGGGACATGGGCATGGATTCTTCAATTCCAATGGATTTGCGTTTGACAAGCATGCTGGTTAAGAACGTGCACGAAATAATTTCTCGATGTGGACGCGTCTGACGGGATGCAATGCGAGGCGCGAGGAGAAGCTATAGCGCGCGCAGCCTGCCCCTCGCGACGGTGGGGCGACGAGGAGCAACGCCGCAGTGCGCCCGTCCGGCGTGGAACAAGTCGGGAAATTATTTCGTGCACGTTCTTAATCAGCACTGGATTGATTATAGGGCGGGCTTGAATATCTTGATGAGCCTATCCCAATAGGGGCATATGCACTAACTTGCACTCAGTTAACAGAGGAAGAATTGCCCTGCAAAGTGCGCATTACAGTCTTGCAAAGGCCATCTGATGGAAGACGAAATATCGAGGGAAGCTCAGTCGGGAATTATTTCCCAAGCCTTGGTTCCATATATGAGTAACGTTTCAAGAGATGGAGTTCCAAATGGAACTCTCCCGACTGCATGGTGAGAACATTCGCTTCAAGCGGGAGACGAACTCATAAGAAAGCAGCGGCTTACAGGAAAATACAAGATCAACATTATTGGCAAACTAAACTCGATTGAATCGCTGGTAACGAAGTCGGCTATTATTTCCCTCTTGTGTCATTTTTTCTTATTGATGCCTTGGAAAGTACGAGTTACGGTCTTTGCAGGAATCGATGTAATACCAATCTTCTTCGCGTTACGACAACTTCTCTGCAATGTGATTCACATGATGCAACCGATCCCTTTTCCGATTCGCAAGGAGTGCCCACCCGGTGCCTGCACATGTGATCGAGACAGCCTCTTGAGTGACCCGCACGGTGACATGCGCATATTGAAATTGACAAGAGAGGAAGAGAATAGACTCGTCGCGCGCATTGAAAATATTTCCGCTTATGCTGACTTGAAACACATCCAGGAACGCATGCGGGCACAGCTAGGCATTGTCCTTCAGATTACGCCAAGTATTCATGAAGTACGCACGGTGCGCGGCATCAGCATCCAGCTTGTAGAACGGCCAGGGCTTTGCAGGAAGATCCGGCAATCCATTCCGGCAGCCATTCGCAAGTGTCTTGAGAAGAATCCGGAGATTGTCTATGCAATCCTTAACGAAAACGACCTCTTTGGTGCTGGCTAAACCAAGGCAACCATCCTCTGGAAATGCGAAGTATTAGAGCGGTTTGCGCTCCGATGTAAGGTAGGGTGCGCCCCGCGCACCGGTTGCTCTTGCGACGGTGTCGGTGCGCGGGGCGCCCTTGCAGGGCGCGTAGTGGCTTGCAAGCCACTACTGTTTCGCAGGCGGATCGCAGGCGATCCGAATTCCCTGCTACACCCCTACAGTGATTTGCAATCCGCTCTAAGTAACCGAGAAAAATTAATTGTGACTTCTACGCGGTATTTTTTGTAGGAGCGGGCCTCCCTTGCAGGGCACATTTGCGCCGGGCGGCGATCCGCTTGCAAGCGCAAACCGTTCCGCAGGCCCCACGAATTCCCTGCTCCACCCCGCGATAGATTGCATGCACTAACACCTATCGCGGGTAAGGCCCGCTCCTACAAATTCACCGTTACTTTTGCATGACTACTTAATTGACAGTCTTCAGTTGGCCATGAACCGCGCGCGTTATCTAGCGCACGTTTGGCTCAACCCACTCAAGCCAGAGCCTTTTTTGCCGCTTCTTCTGGCGTCAGTCCGTCATAAAACTGATCGGTGAACCATTCAACCTGCTCCTCGATGTGTTCTTGCGCCTGCGCCAGTGTTGCACCGCCAGCAACCAGAAAGCCTTCGACTTCGATACACCAGTTAATCAGCGCCAGTGTTTCCGGATCCAGTTCTTCTTTCTTTGCCATCGTTCTGCCTTTTATTCCTTTTGTATCGCGTTTCAGTTACCAACCAAGAGTTTTACATGGCTGACAGCATAAAAGAAAAGGGGGAGCGCGATACCTCAAAAATACTTCTTGATAACCTCGCCAAATGCATCTTCGGCGGACTTGCCTTTCCTCATCAGTTCGGCAATCTCGTCTGAATGTGCGGAAATGGTGGGGGGAAGCGTTTGGCGATTATTTCTGAAGTACTCGTAGCGCTGGGCAGCGAACTGATCATGTAACTGGGTCACAGTAGTACGACCACTGCCGCTGCCGCTACCTGCGCGCGCTACACGTGCAGTCCGCGATGCGGTGCCGGAACGGATGCCGCCACCAGAGATGAGCGTTTTGACCTGCTCGAGCGTAAGAACTTGGCTGGCATTGACACCCAGGAACTCATCTTCCTGCGGGTGCAGCAGATGGTGATTCCTGTCGAATGCCATCTTTTTGCCAAGGGTGTTCATGACCTGATAGCTCGGCTGGGCTCCAGCGCTTACCCGGGAAAATTGCACGCGATCGCCATAGTCATCCATTTTTGCCATGACGGTTTTCAGATAATCTGCCGGAAGAGTGTCTACGTTGCCATTCCAGCGCTTGCTTCTAGTCGAGTTCAATGTATTTACTTCCAAAAACGTTATTGAAATACCCGGAACCTGCCAGCGCTGGTTGCGCTGCAAAATGAAGCCGGGCGCGCATTATCCCCTGTCCATTTAAGCGATGCAATTATTCGTGATGATCTATTGACCTTCTCCGTCACAAACAGCGCTAAACCGACAAGGCAATATTGTATATCCGTGAACGGCTGCATCTGGCCGGTTGTTGCGATTCATAAAAGACCAGTCACAACACGACATTTTCATTAACAAACCGTGGCGAGAAACATCAGCATTTTGCGCCATTGTCCAAGTGTACGCTTTGCACGAACCGCTCAACGCGGCTTCCGATAATCATTCTCAATCCAGGCCGCCGCACTATCTCTGCTCAGCTTGAAAGTCGGCGCGACCCGCACCTGTGCAAGCTGCTCGCCAACCTCGTCGTGCGCGCTCAACAATGCATACGGATCGTCTTCATCTGGCACGATGTCCAACGTGACGCTTATCGTTGCGGAGCGCGCGGTCACCTTGATGCTCTTGTGCAACATCGCATGCAGTTGCTGCTCGTGCCGGCGCAGCACTTCCGATGCGGTCTTGACCAGAGTGATGAACGCGGCTGCGTCCAAGGGCTTCGGATTTTTCTTGTCGCGCCCCATGGTCCAGGGACCGACCAATGCGGGTTCGGACTCGCCATCCTTGATCATTGCCACGGCCCAGCCTTCGTCGTCCTCGTTCTTGATGACGCGTGCGGTCCAGCCGTCGTCGCGCCACAGGCGCGGCTCTTGAGTCTTGGTATCGTCATTTGGCGCGAAGTCATCCAACGTGTCGTGTGATGGAATGGATAAGTCGGTCATTGGTGTGTCGCTCATGTCAAAGGATTGTCATCATAGTCGAATTTACTGTTGTCGCATCTCGTGATTTGGCGAACTGGCAGAGCATCCCGGATAAAAACAAAACATCCGGCGCATCACGATGCGCCCTACTCCCCCTGTCAGGTTGATCTCTGTTCGCACTCGATTTTCCACCAGCCTGGCAACAAGCGAAGCACCTCCGGCCGGGCAAACCTGTCGTCAATCAAATAAACAATGCCTTGATCCAGTTGCGTGCGGATCACGCGTCCTGCCGCCTGCACCACTTTCTGTATGCCCGGATAGAGATAAGCGTAGTCGTACCCTGCCCCGAAAGTCGCGTTCATGCGCTGCATGATCTGCTCATTGACGGGATTCATTTGCGGCAGTCCCAGCGTCGCGATAAAAGCGCCTATCAGCCGCGTGCCCGGCAGGTCGATGCCTTCAGCAAAGGCGCCGCCCAGCACGGCAAATCCTATGCCTTGGCCCGTAGACGTAAAGCGCGCCAGGAACGCTTCTCGCTCGCTTTCTTCCATGCGGCGCGACTGTTCCCACATCGGGATGCCAGGGTAACGGACACTGAACAACATGCTCACTTTTTGCAGATAGTCGAAACTGCTGAAGAACGCCAGATAATTTCCCGGCTGTTTTCCGTATTGGGCGGCAATCAAATCAACGATTGGCGAAAGAGAATCGTCACGATGCCGATAGCGCGTGGAGATGCGACGCACGACCTGCACCGATAATTGTTTTGCGCTGAACGGCGATTCCACATCGACCCAGACCGTGCTTTTCGGCAGGCCCAGCGTGTCGCTGTAGAAGTGCCACGGGCTCAATGTAGCGGAGAACAACGCGGTCGAGCGTGCGGTGGCAAAGCGCTGTTCCAGAAAGGGCGCGGGGATGACGTTTCTGAGGCAAAGCACGGCGCTGGCCTGCCTGCTTCCTGCAGTGCTTGTTTCAGCCTCCTTCGTGATATCGAACAGTGAGTGCGTATCGAACAGGTCGGCGACGCGAGAGAAGTGCAGCGCATCGAAATAGAAGCCTTGCAGCTTGCCATCAACATGCGTCGGGTGTTCTGTCAGATAGTCGGTGATCTCGCTGATGGATTGCTGTAACGCGGCGAGAAATTTTTCCGGGACGCCGGGATAGACTTGATAAGCGCTGCCCTGCTCCTTGTGCAATGCATTCCAGTTGCGGTTGAGGCGATCCAGTATTTTTTTGAGCGCAGCCGGCGCCGACCGGCGCACCATGTTGAAACCGGCTTGATCCAGTGCGGCCGAATACATCTTGCGGCCGCGCTCAATCATGTTATGCGCTTCATCCACCAGCACGCTGACACGCCACTGGTTGGCCACGGTCAGCCCGTACAGCATCGCGCTGATGTCAAAGTAGTAGTTGTAGTCACCCACAATGACATCGGACCAGCGCACCAGATCCTGGCCGAGATAGTAAGGGCATATCTGATGCGCGAGCGCGACTTCGCGCAGCGCATTCCTGTCCAGCAAGTCGCCGGCGAGCGCTGCTGCTATTGCCGCCTCTCGCGCCTGCGGCAGACGGTCGTAAAACCCCTTGGCCAGCGGGCAGGACTCGCCGTGACAAGCCTTGTCGGGATGTTCACAGGCCTTGTCGCGTGCGACCAGTTCGAGTACGCGCAGCGGCAAGGCCGGCTCACTGTTTTTGATCAGCGCGAGCGCATCGAGCGCCAGTCCGCGGCCGGAGGTTTTGGCGGCCAGGTAAAAGAGCTTATCCAGCGCCTGCCCCGGACAGGCTTTAAGAAGAGGAAACAAGGTGCCGATGGTCTTGCCGATCCCGGTCGGTGCCTGTGCAAGCACGCAGCAGCCGACGCTGGCCGCCTTGTACACGGCTTCGGCCAGTTGCCGCTGGCCCGGACGAAAGGATGCATGCGGAAAGCGCAGCGAGGTGAGCAGCCGGTCGCGCGTTGCGCGGTGCGCCAGCTCCTGCTCGGCCCATGCCAGAAAGCGTTCGCACTGCTGCTCGAAGTAGCACGTAAGCGCCTCGGCGGAATGCAGCTCGCGCAGCAGCGTTTCTTTCTGGCTGCCGATGTCGAAGTAGACCAGCGCCAGATGCACTTCGGACAAGCCCAGCTTTTGGCATAGCAGGTATCCGTAAATCTTTAACTGCGCCCAATGCAGTTGACGATGATTGTCAGGCATGAGCGCGAGGTCGCCCCTGAAGGTTTTAATTTCTTCAAGCTGATTCTGCGCCGGGTCATAGCCATCGGCCCGGCCGCGCACGCGCAGATGCCTGAATTCGCCGGACAGACTCACTTCCGTCTGATAGCCGGCGGCACGGCGCGATGTGACGATTGCATGCCCGGCGATGCCTTCCTGCGCGGAAGGCGACGGCGTGAAGCGCAGGTCAAGATCGCCTTGCTTGGCCGTGAACTCGCACAATGCACGAATGGCGACCGTGTATTTCATTCGCCGCCTTGCGCCCACTGCACGTAACACACGGCAACGGGCATATCGTGCGCGACACAATAGTCGAGCCAGCGAATCTGGTTGTCCTGCAAGCGATCGCCCGGCCCCTTCACCTCGATCATGCGGTAGCGCTTTTCATGCGGCCAGAACTGAATCAGGTCCGGCAAGCCAGAGCGATTGGATTTAATGTCTTGCAGGATGCGTCCGAACCATTTTTTCAAATGCGCTGCCGGCAAACACGTCAAGGCCATGTCCATCAGATCCTCGGTCAATATGCCCCAGAACACGAACGGCGACTGTATCCCCGCCTTTTCCCGGAAGTGGTGCGTGATGGTGTGTTGGTACTGTCCGGAATCCAGTTGGGATAAGCAGTGCGCGAACTCTCGCTCGCGGCGGCGCTGAAAATCGGCACTGAGCAGATCAGCCGGACCGGTGTGAAAGGGATGAAAAAATGCGCCGGGCACCGCAGTGAAAATTGCAGTCCAGCACAGCAGGCCGAACAATGAATTGATCAGCGTGTTCTCGACGTAATATGCTGGCGCATCGGCTTGCGACAAATGCGCTCTGGCGACCTCCTCGACGAAAAACGGCGTGTCAGGTCTGGGCACCATCAGATCGAGCCTGGTGACCGGCTCTGCGGGGCGCACGGCAATCTTCGGCTGGCCGATCTTGCGGCGCAGTCTGGGGACGATACGCAAGAGCTGCTGTTTTTCCGCTTCGCTTTCGGGCGAACGCTCGGCAGTTTGCGCCAATGCGTAAGCCGATTCGCATTGTTCGCATCGCTCCAGCACGCGTATGGTCCGCATGCGCGCGCCTGGGTACGCGGATGCGGAATAAATCCGCAGCGCGTCCGACCACGCCCCGCTCTGTTCATGATGCTGCGCAATCTGGTACAGCAGCTTCGCGCGTCTGCTTTCCAGCCAGTCGTTGTCGGCAATAGCGGTGGAGATCGCGGCAAAAATGGCGTCTGGCGCCTCCCCTTGCCGGAACCGCTCTCGGCATTGATAGAGATGCAGGTAGTCATCCACGTCCCGACGCGTGCGGAACCCGCGTGAGGTTAGCGAGAATTCCACTTTTTCATAGTGGAATATGCCGAGGTCGGACAGGACGAATTCCGACCAGTCCTGATGCAGGTTACCGAAAAACATCAACCGCAGACGGTCGCACAAGGCAGTGATGCGTACTTCATAAATGCATTCGTCGTCACCTGCATACCACGCGGCAAACTGGCGGGCTTCTGTGAATTCCGCACGCAGCCTTTCCAGCAGTTCTGCCTTTTTTACGCCTGCTTGCTGCAGGGAAAGATTGAATGCGTGAGCGATCTCGGCTTTTTTCAACAAACCGAATAGCTGCTCCAACGTGAGCACGGGATGATCGTCGATCCAGCCCAATGCCACGAGAGGACGTGCGGCTTGTTGCGTGCAGCCTATTTCGTCGTAGCGTAATTTGCTGGCGCGAAACAGGTCTCCCTTGCGCATCACCATTCTGACCAGCAGCGCTCTCGATGCATCGGGCAGCGATGTGAAATGCGCAATGAATGCATGCTCGTCACAAGTTAAAAGATCACTGTAACGCTCCCTGATCCAGTCCAGAACCGTATGGAAATTCTCAAGGTAGTAGAAAGGATTGTCGAGCGTTTTGATCATCTTGAAAAGCAGGTTTCCTTAAATAGGATGCATAAATCATTGCATAGGAGAAGGCGATTGCGTTCGAGTTCCCGGATGCCGCATTGCAACGCACTATCACTGTACTGTTTCAACCACAATCCGACCGGACACTGGCTCTCCCCGCATATCACCTAGGCCGAGTCAGCCTGCACAATTAGTGCGGGTAGTTAAAGCAATGCAATAAAGATGTCTCACACCAAGCGGAATATCGAAAAAAAATTGGCCAACCGTTATGGAACCAAAACTTGCTAATTTGCCACTCATGGGGAATTTTCCATTTAACTGTGGCTGGGAATGTCTTAAAGGAACCGGGCTTATGTGTTGTCTTATAGCGTTTTGCAAATGAATGGTGGGGAGTATCAGGAAATTCGGATCGCCTGCAATCCACCTTTTGCGAACGATAGTGGCTTGCAAGCCACTACGCGCCCTGTGCACCGATGCCGCCACATAAGTTCTATACAAGTCTTCCTCTCGCTAAGCACCAAACTTGTCAATCATTAATATTTAAAAAAATATGCAACCTATCAGTCCACGTCACATCTTTCCCGCCTCCACTTTCCCTGCAGAGACGACAAAAACGGAACCAAGAGAAGAACCAGCTTCTTCTTCAAGTTCCTCTTCATCGATGGCTGCCAGTCAACATCGGATAACTATGGGAAGAGAGCGGTTTCTTCATCTTCAGGAACGCGAAAGACGGGTAGCATCTTCTGAACAGATTGCGCAATTTCAAAAGGCGCAAGCAGCGCTTGAAAAGGCTCGCCAAAGCGTGAACCACATAGACCCAGATCCCGATGGCAGTTATATGTCTGCTATCTCTACCACCATCTATAACGGCACATTCCCGCCTGATCTTCTGAGACCAGATGATCAAGTTCTGAAAGCATCCTTGTTTGGCAAGTGCGAAACCATCGGCAAGAATTATCGGGAACTTCTTTCTCTTGCGTTGCCCGGGTACGAGATAGCCATAGAGCATGCACGAAAGATCCCGCAGGATACCGAAATTAATGGAGCCGCCGTTGCCGATTTCATTGCTGACATGGAAAAAGAGCAAAGCGATTTGTGCATGGTGAAGGACCAAATTGTAGAAATTCTTACAGGTTATGCTCGAGCCTGTTTTTTCGATTCTGTATTTGATCAGAAGATTAAATTGCAGATGAAAAACGCCAACATTGTCCAAGATACTTCTCTAGGGAAACTGGAAAAAGAAATAAAAATAATGATGGTTCGTTTAGAAAGAGATGAGTGGAATAAGAATATGGGGGAACCGCAAAAATGGAAATATTCCATAGATGAAAATTACGACAGGCTTTTGCATATTTATAACGCCGCGCCGAATTTTCTGAATATTGTGCCAGCACCCAAAGGCGTAAAGGCAATAACTATTGGTTCAGAATTCTCGCTGGGCAGTCTGCGCCATGTAATATCCGCGTCATTACAAAAGCTGCTTCGTCAAAACTTTATCTTGCAGAGAGAGGCGCTTGAGGAGGTAGTAACGTGGGGAGGAGATGCTTTATCGTCTGAAGTATCAGACTTCTATAAAAGCAGTAATAGGCGAAATTCTGGTGACAACGACAAAAAAAGAAAAAATCTCATTGGAAAATTAGATACCTATGGAGAGGAATACACGAAGTTATCGAAAGGAATGAAAAACTATATTTTCAAACTGGAAGCGTTACTGGAAAGGGAAGAAGAATTCGGAAAAGGTAATTTTTCCAGTATTTATAGACGCCAACTCATGGAATTTATAAGACTACATAGCTATGCTGAAAGGAGGTCTACTTTACAGAGTAAAAACAAATTACTTCTCATGATGAATCATGCAGGCAAAGACAAGCAGGGCCTTTTTACAAAACTGATTGAGTCGGCAGATCACCTTGAAATCATTTGCAAACATTGTTTCGAGAACACATCGTTATTGATGAAAAGCAAGGAATTTGCCGAGGTGCCACGCAGCTTGCTCTATAAAACATTAAGTCTTCTGATCGATAATCATCAGAGCCTGTGCTCTTCCATTGATCAAGCGGCTGCCGACATGGAAAAAACTGCGGCAACGGAGGAAGAAAAGGAAGTGGCAACCACCTTGTCTTCATTTAGTGTCGCCGTATCCGATATCAAAGAGTGGCTCGAAATGCATCTGGCCTACTTTCAGGATGATGGCGAAAAAGATCAATACACCGATCTTGAAGCGCGCACATATATTCATAACCTGTTCACTACGAAAAAAGAGCGGCTAGAAGAACAGGAAAAACTGGCGGCGAGGAATGCAGAGAGCCTTCTGGCCGAATTGGCGTCGGAAAAGCAGACGGCAACGCAAAAGAAAGAGAAGAATCCTGCAGAATCGGCTGTCAAAAGCCGAAAAGCAAAAGGAAAAGCCTCCTCATCAAAGCAAAAAACGGCCAGCATCGGCGCAAGCGCAGAAAATCCCAAAGCGCCCAAAGACATCCGCATGTCAGCACCGTCTTCCGCGACGCTGGAGAGCGCGCTGGCGGAATGGCGCGAAAAGGAAGGCGAAGTTACATCGGCGAAAATCAAGCAAGCGGCTGAAGCCACACGCAATCACACCGCGCCCCTGGATATCAACAGCCCGCTGACTGACTTGATGATCACGCTCGGAAACATGACGGATGCCGCCGAAAGCATTGCAAAATACCACGAAGCAGAGGCGCAAGGGATCGACGAGCATGATCCGCGACGGCAATCGCTGCAGGCGGAGGCCGACAAGTGGAGGAACAAGGCAGCGGCACAAAAAGCAAAGCTGACCAATCTTGAAAATCAGGATCTGCGTTTGCGGCTGGAGAAGGCTAAAACACTCTTTCTTGACTATCCGTCAGGAGAATTGTTTACCTTCTTGTTCAAGCATAAGGAAATCACTTCTATTTCGCCGCGTGGCCGGTCGAATCTGAGCGTGCATCGCTATCCCTGTTTTCGCCACAATTTGAAGGGCGATCCTTGGCTGGACGCGGCGGGCAATCCCGTCCATGACTGGATCGAGCCATACAAAATTTATACAGGGAAAAACAAATATGCGGTATTGCATGCGCATATCAATCCCAAGAATGTCTCGGAATGCACGGCGCTGCATTTCAAGCGCCGCGAGCAGGACCGACTGGGCAAGCAATATGAGATCAGGGAAGCGGAAGCGGGAAACGAGTACAAGGTATATCGCAAGAAGGCCAATAAAAAAATATTGGACACCGTACGCAATTGGGGGGATTGGACAACTTTTCATGTCGTAGCATGAAATGTCGCAGCCGCACGGCTACAGGAAGACCCGCACTTGCCCTTCCGGAAAGAACATCAGGGCCTCGCGCCAAGCGGAATATCGAAAAAATCGGCCAACCGCTATGGAACCAGAACTTGCTAATTTGCCACTCATGGGGAATTTCCCACTAACTGTAGCTGGGAATGCCTTAGAGGAACCGGGCTTATGCGTTGTCGTATAGCGTTTTGCGAATTAATGGTGGGGTGTATCAGGGAATTCGGATCGCCTACGGAACGGTAGTGGCTTGCAAGCGACTACGCGCCCTGCGCACCGATGCCGCCACGACAGTATTGGCACGGAGACCGCCTCCCTGCAAATCTTCGGAAATTCACTCTATTGGCCTCCCTACAAGTAAGGAAAACCACCTCCTCTATGAGCGAGAACTTAATTCATCATTTTGCATGATGGATTAAACACAATTTCAAAGAAAACCTTCCGACGAAATAAATCCCCTGCCAAGTCTTCCTCTCGTCAAACCTGTTATCAGTATTTAATAAAAAATATGCAACCTATCAGCCCACGTCACACCTTTCCTACCCTCCCTCTTTCTACAGAGATGACAAAAACGGAACCAAGAGAAGAACCAGCTTCTCCCTCAAGTTCCTCGGCATCGAGGGCTGCCAATCAACATCGATTAACTATCGGAAGAGAGCGGTTTCTTCATCTTCAAGAACGCGAGAGACGGGCAGCATCTTCGGAAGAAATTGCGCAATTTCAAAAGGTGCAAGCAGTACTTGAAGAGGTTCGCCAGAGCGTAAAAAACATAGACCCAGACCCCGATGGCAGTTATATGTCTGCCATCCGTACCATGCGTAAGGACGGACTTCCGCCTGGGCTGTTGAACCCAGAGGGTCAAGTACTGAAATCATCCCTGTTTGGCAAGTGCGAAACCATCGGCAAGGCTTATCGGGAACTTCTTTCTATTGTGTTGTGCAGGTATGAAACAGCCATAGAAGAAGCACGAAAGATACCGCAGGATATCAAGATTAACGGGATTGCCGTTTCCGACTTTACTGATGAGGTGAAAAAAGAGCAAAGCGATTTACGCTCGGCGAGCGAACAGGTTGTAGAAATTTTTAAAGATTTTTCTCGAGTCTGTTTTGCTGATTTTATCTTTAGCAAGAAAATTGAATTACAGATAAAGCTCGACGAAATTCTGAAAAATCATTCTCTAAATCCGCATGAAAAAAAATCAGGAATGATGGCAACGCTTATCGAAGAAAGTGAGTGGGATAACCGCATAGGGGAGCCGCAAAAATGGAAAGATTCCATAACTGAAATTTATGACAGGCTTTTTCCTATTTATAACCCGCAGAGTGTGCTGGATATTGTGCCGTCGCCAAAAGACTTAAAGCTTATAAACCTTAATGGGGAATTTCCGGCGCACACGTTGCAGCAAGTAATATCCGTGTCATTACAGATGTTGTTTCGCCAAAAAAGCATCGTGCAGAAAATGGAACATGGTCCGGTAGTAATGTCGAGAGGAGATGCTTTATCGTCTGAAGTAGTAGACCTGTGTAAAAACAGTAATAGGCGAAATTCTGATAACCACAAAAAAAAGAGAAGAGATCTCATTGAAAAATTGGATGCCTACGGAAATGAACACACGCAGTCAATGAAAGAGATGAAAAGCAATCTTTTCAAACTGGAAGCGTTACTGGAAAAAGAAGAATTAGGAAAAAGCTCTCTTGCAATGGCTTGCAGGGACCTCCTCATCGAAGATATAAAAATATCTAGCTATGCTGAAAGAAGGGGTACTTTACAGAGTAAAAACAAATTACTTCTCATGATGGACCATGCAGGCAAAGACAAGCAGGATATTTTAAAAAAACTGATTGAGTCGGCAGATCACCTTGAAGTCATCTGGAAGCATTGTTTCGAGAACGAGGCGATAGTAGGAGGAAGCAAGGAATTTGCCGAGGTGCCAAGCGGCTTGCTCTATAAAACATTAAGTCTCCTGATCGATAATCATCAGAGCCTGTGCTCTTCCATTGATCAAGCCGCCGCCGATATGGAAAAAACTGCGGCAACGGAGGAAGAAAAGGAAGTGGCAACCACCTTGTTTTCATTTGGTGTCGCCGTATCCGATATCAAAGAGTGGCTCGAAATGCATCTAGCCTACTTTCAGGATGATGGCCAAAAAGAGCAATACACCGATCTTGAAGCGCGCACATATATTCATAACCTGTTCACCACGGAAAAAGAGCGGCTAGAAGAACAGGAAAAACTGGCGGCGAGGAATGCAGAGAGCCTTCTGGCCGAATTGGCGTCGGAAAAGCAGACGGCAACGCAAAAGAAAGAGAAGAATCCTGCAGAATCGGCTGTCAAAAGCCGAAAAGCAAAAGGAAAAGCCTCCTCATCAAAGCAAAAAACGGCCAGCATCGGCGCAAGCGCAGAAAATCCCAAAGCGCCCAAAGACATCCGCATGTCAGCACCGTCTTCCGCGACGCTGGAGAGCGCGCTGGCGGAATGGCGCGAAAAGGAAGGCGAAGTTACATCGGCGAAAATCAAGCAAGCGGCTGAAGCCACACGCAATCACACCGCGCCCCTGGATATCAACAGCCCGCTGACTGACTTGATGATCACGCTCGGAAACATGACGGATGCCGCCGAAAGCATTGCAAAATACCACGAAGCAGAGGCGCAAGGGATCGACGAGCATGATCCGCGACGGCAATCGCTGCAGGCGGAGGCCGACAAGTGGAGGAACAAGGCAGCGGCACAAAAAGCAAAGCTGACCAATCTTGAAAATCAGGATCTGCGTTTGCGGCTGGAGAAGGCTAAAACACTCTTTCTTGACTATCCGTCAGGAGAATTGTTTACCTTCTTGTTCAAGCATAAGGAAATCACTTCTATTTCGCCGCGTGGCCGGTCGAATCTGAGCGTGCATCGCTATCCCTGTTTTCGCCACAATTTGAAGGGCGATCCTTGGCTGGACGCGGCGGGCAATCCCGTCCATGACTGGATCGAGCCATACAAAATTTATACAGGGAAAAACAAATATGCGGTATTGCATGCGCATATCAATCCCAAGAATGCCTCGGAATGCACGGCACTGCATTTCAAGCGCCGCGAGCAGGACCAACTGGGCAAGCAATATGAGATCAGGGAAGCGGAAGCGGGAAACGAGTACAGGGTATATCGCAAAAAGGCCAATAAAAAAATATTGGACACCGTACGTAATTGGGGGGATTGGACAACTTTTCATGTCGTAGCATGAAATGTCGCAGCTGCACGGCAAATGAATATTTTTACGGGTTCTGGTGCAAATAGCGCTATCGGATAAAATTCGACGATTTGTCTAGCATAGACAAGCATAACGGCATCGAAGACCTGTTCCAGTGGGCGGCATTTCGAATCACGTCCTGGCTCTTCGCGTCAAATCTTGCAAGACCGGGTAGCGCCATACGAGGTAGCTGCATAGCATCGCATGTTTACATCAAATGCCTGCGAAATTTGCGCTCACCCAACAACGCCATTTCGCGCACACGCTTTCACGAAAACCTCAAAACATCTTGAGATTGGAACAATTTCCCCCACGCGGTTGACTTATTGAATGTCTGAACAGTCAGAGAAAGCGCTGCTTTTAGCATATTGCCAATATAAAGGCATGAAGGCCATTACCATGAAATTCAACGTCACAAGCTTCCTTTCCGGTTGCTTCCGCGCTCCAAAAACCGAAAATATTACTCGTCCGACTGCGGCAAATTCAAATCGCAATGAATGGGTAGAAATGCATTCCTCGGCGGGCAATGCCAATTTGGCATTGCCCCATAGCAGAGCGCACCAGTCTGCGTCACAGCACCGGCTGGTGCAGCAGGTGCAATCGTCCACTGCAGGGTCTTCCTTTTCAGGTACGCGCACCGAAACCAATTCAGCCTCAGCTTTCGATGTATTGAAACTCGAAACGCCAGAAACGGGCACGGGCAGAGTGGCTGTTTTTGGGGAACGGCGTACCATAAATGGGAAAAAAATTGATTTACATGCGCCTATAGATGAGCAGGCACGCATCTTCGAAATCAATGTGATGCATTCATTTGTCAAATGCTCAGATGGAGAGATCAGACGTTTCCCGGGATTTGTCAGCGTGAACGACGACAACTTCGAATCACAGATTAAAAACGGCCAAATCTGTGACAGCGAGAAACGATTCATTGTCGAACAGACCGCCGGGTATCAATTTGATGAAAGTACGGGGAAGGGGGCATTCCAGGTACGCGGCAAATCTCAAACTCCTGCTTATTCGGAGAAGGGGTGGGAGGTTTACCAACTGGATAACGGGCGCACAATGGTACCTCAGCCAAGCTTTATGGCTTGCACACATGCTTGCGAAGCGATGATGCTGCTTGATAAAAAATTGATATCGCCACAGGACCTCCTGAAGAAGTTCGGATATGGCACTGGTATAACTGAAGGACGCGATCCCGATAAGTATGTGCCAAGTCTGAAGAGGAATGCGGGTATCGAACCGCTCGTGGCCAATTTCAAGCTGGGAACCAAAGAAATCAAAAACTGCAAGAATTACTTCGTCAACATGGACCTTGCATGGTAGATCCCGGCGGACATGTACGCATCCTAGACGATATCCGCACAGAGAAAGGAAAATATCATTTCCTTATCCGAGACCCTTTCCATGGAACGGTGAACGTCATTAAACAGCATGACAAGCTGTTCTATGGTGAAAAAGGAGTGGATGCGATATTTCTGACTCTGCCGCATTGACGGCAAATGGACGAGTGTGGGCGCAATTCGCGCCTGCTTCTTTCTTACACTGGGCGGATAAGTGAAGCCGATAAAGGGCACTGCATTCAGCGAAAATGGACGATGACAGGCGCTTCAATTCGTTGAGTGACGTAATAGGCATATGCGTACCCAGACCGGCAAGACTCGCAAGCAGCGGGTAGGTTGTACCGCCTGCAGCGTGGGCAGAAGTTGTAGGGCGCAATGTATTGCGCCGCATGTGCGGCAAAACATCTTCTGTCTTCAATATAAAAACCTCCCCTCTCGCGCTCCACGCTAGCGCAATGGGCGGGAACATGCGACGTGCAACTACAGCCACTGGTCGATGCGCTCAAGGAGGAACTGCTCGCGCAACCGGTGCTGCACGCCGACGAAACGCCGATGGCCATGCTCAAGCCCGGCAACGGCAAGACCCATCGTGCTTATCTGTGGAGCTACTGCACCACGTCATTCAATCCGGCAAAGGCGGTCATCTTCGACTTTGCAGAAAGTCGTGCCGGCCGTCATGCCGGCCAGTTCCTAGGCAACTGGCGCGGCACGCTGGTCTGCGACGATTACAGCGGCTACAAGGCGCTGTTCAGGCTGGGCGTCACGGAGGCCGGCTGCATGGCGCATGCCCGGCGGAAATTCCATGAGCTGTGGGCCAATCACAAGAGCCAGATCGCCGAAGAGGCGCTCAAGTTGTTCGGGCGGCTCTATGAGGTCGAGTGTGAGGTGCAAGACACCAACAGTGGTCAGTGCAGAGCGATTCGGCAGCAAAAGGGCCGACCGGCGGCTGATGCGTTGCATGCCTGGCTGGCGGCACAGCGACAACAGGATCGCAACGGCATTTTAACTTCCTGTTTTATCGCGAAAATCATCTTGTTTTGTTCGCTTTTTCCTAACCACGGATTTCTTTAATATTCGATCTTTGATAAATCCCTTTTTCCGCCAGGAGTTAGAAATGACCGAAAAAACCGATTGGGAAGTTGTTGATGCGCCCTCGCCCAATACCCGACCATCGCTGCGCCAATTGATGAAAAAATTGCTCGGGCGCTGGTGGCGATGGAAGTTGGGGGGTGTAGCAGTGCTTGCAGGCTTGGCGGTGGCGTTCTTTGCCGCAGTGATAGGCGTGATCGTCGTCGTGATGATCGTTGGCGTAATTTTGTCGCTCGGCGTCAATAAAATCCGGCGATGGCTGCATCATGGGCGGGCGTCTACGCATCCGACGCACCCAGTACGCAGGCGCGAATAAGGGGACTATCTCCATCCTGCAACGTTACGGTGTTGGATCAAATCGTTAGCGGCGGTGAATCTTCATGATTTTTTGCTGCTCCCGCTGCCAATCGCGGTCTTTTTCCGCATTGCGCTTGTCGTATTGCTTTTTTCCTTTTGCCAAGCCGATTTCGCACTTCACGTAGCCGCGAACATAGTGCAAATTGATCGGCACCATCGTGAAGCCGGCTTGCTCTACCTTGCCGATCAATTTGCTGATTTCGGCTGCATGAAGCAATAATTTTCTGGTGCGCGTCGCCTCCGGATGAACATGCGACGAAGCACTCTGAAGCGCACTGATATGCGCACCGAATAGAAAAATTTCGCCGTTGCGAGCGATCACATACGCTTCTTTTAGCTGAACACGACCGCCGCGAATCGCCTTGACTTCCCAACCGTGCAGCATGATGCCGGCTTCGAAGCGGTCTTCAATGAAATAATCGTGATAGGCCTTCTTGTTGTCTACGATGGTCATGGCGGTTTTGACTGAGTTATAACGAAATCCGGCATGCTGCATCCGGAAGCCCGTAAAGTAACAGAGTCAACCGCAAATTCCTATTTGTGCTTGACCTCCTTGAATTCCGCATCAACCACTTCGTCCGTGCCCTCCTGCGCTTGTGCGCCTGCCGCCGCATTGCTGGCCGCTTGCTGCGCCTGGCTATCTCCAGCCATTTTCTCGCCCAGTTTTTGCGCGGCCGTCGACAAGGCGGTGACCTTTGTATCGATCTCGCTCTTGTCGTTTCCCTTCAGGGCTTGTTCCAAATCGGCCATCGCCGCTGCTATCCGGTCTTTTTCACCCGCATCCAGCTTGTCTCCGTATTCGGCCATGGATTTCTTGATTGAATGCACCAGTGCGTCGCCGTGATTACGGGCTTCGGTCAATTCCTTCAAGCGGATGTCATCGGCCGCATGCAGTTCCGCATCCTGCTCCATCCTGCGAATTTCAGCTTCGGTCAGACCGGAGTTGGCTTTGATGGTGATCTTGTTTTCCTTGCCGGTTGCCTTGTCTTTCGCGCCGACATGGAGAATGCCGTTAGCATCGATGTCGAATGTCACATCGATCTGCGGCATGCCGCGCGGCGCCGGCGGGATGCCTTCCAGATTGAATTCGCCCAGCAACTTGTTCCCGCCGGCCATCTCGCGTTCGCCCTGGTACACCTTGACCGTTACTGCCGGCTGATTGTCGTCCGCTGTCGAAAATACCTGGCTGAACTTGGTTGGAATCGTGGTGTTTTTCTGGATCATCTTCGTCATCACGCCGCCCAGCGTTTCGATCCCGAGCGACAATGGCGTCACGTCCAGCAGCAGCACATCCTTGCGCTCGCCCGACAACACCGCCCCTTGCACGGCAGCACCGACCGCCACCGCCTCATCCGGATTGACATCCTTGCGCGGCTCTTTTCCGAAAAATTCTTTGACCTTCTCTTGCACCTTCGGCATGCGCGTCATGCCGCCAACCAGGATGATGTCGTTGATGTCGGAGACGCTGACGCCTGCATCCTTGATCGCGATACGACATGGCTCGATGGTTTTTTCGATCAGATCATCCACCAGCGACTCCAGTTTGGCGCGAGTGATTTTCATGTTCATGTGCGCCGGAGCGCCACTCACCATTGCGATGTAAGGCTCGTTGATTTCGGTCTGCTGTGTCGAAGACAATTCGATCTTGGCGCGCTCGGCGGCACTCTTGATCCGCTGCAGCGCAATCGGGTCTTTACCGAGATCAATGCCGTTGATTTTCTTGAATTCATCGATGATGTAATTGATGAGGCGCTGGTCGAAGTCTTCGCCGCCCAGAAAGGTGTCGCCATTGGTCGACAGCACTTCAAATTGTTTTTCGCCCTGGACATCAGCGATTTCAATGATCGAGATATCGAAGGTGCCGCCGCCCAGGTCATACACCGCGATCTTGCGGTCGCCCTTGCCGGTCTTGTCCAGACCGAACGCCAGCGCGGCAGCAGTCGGCTCATTGATGATGCGCTTCACATCAAGGCCGGCAATGCGTCCGGCATCCTTGGTCGCCTGGCGCTGCGCGTCATTGAAATAAGCCGGCACCGTGATGACGGCATCGGTCACTTCTTCGCCGAGGTAATCTTCGGCGGTCTTTTTCATCTTGCGCAGCACTTCGGCGGAGATTTGCGGCGGCGCCAATTTTTTGCCGCGCACTTCAATCCACGCGTCGCCATTGTCAGCTCGCACGATGTTGTAAGGCATCAGCTTGATGTCTTTCTGCACCTCCTTCTCATCGAACTTGCGGCCGATCAACCGCTTGACCGCATATATCGTATTTTTTGAATTGGTTACTGCCTGCCGCTTGGCTGGGGCACCGACCAGGATCTCGCCATCTTCCTGATATGCGACAACCGACGGCGTCGTGCGTGCGCCTTCCGAGTTTTCAATTACCTTGGGCTGGCCGCCTTCCATGATGGCAACACAGGAATTGGTCGTGCCCAAATCGATACCGATGATTTTGCTCATGATATTTTCCTCTTGCTAAATGATCCACATTTGACAGCAAATTGAAATCGAATATCCCTGCAATCGAATAGGGTGTCGGCAGAACTTTATTTCGTTTTAAATATGCGCCCTATTCAGGAGAGCGAGACACGATGTCCTGGGCAACAATTCCCTAGTCCGGTCCGACGCCAAATTGGATTTCAGGTGTTTGATCCAGTTCTCCGGCTGGCCAAATGCGTTGCCTGAGCAGGTCGTGCAGCGTGTGGGTGATGCAAGCCGGATGACGCGTGTCGTCGATCGCCGCGCACAGGCGTTCTGTCGGACAAAACTGACGATCAACGCCCTTGAGGAGCAGCGGGCCAAGATTGGTGCCGGAATCGAAGATTGTTTGCGGCCATTCATGCCTGACCTTCAAGGGCCATATGTCCTACCATCAGGAAGGATGGGAAATCGGGACAATGAAGGGAGAATTTACGACGTTCCCGCTTGAAGTCGAAGATAAGCTGATGAGCCGGCAGTATCGGCAAGCGGCCGCGTCTCGTATCTGCGGCCGCCGTCGGCTAAATCCCCTCATGCCCACCTATAATTTCAACGGCGGTCCTGCAGCCATTCCCCTCGCGGTTCTTGAGAAAACACAAAGAGACCTGCTTGACTTTGAAGGGACGGGTATTTCGATTTTGGAAACGAGTTTTCGTTCTCCACATTATCTGGCGCTTCACGAAAGGACCGTTGCACTATTACAGAATTTATACGGCATTCCTGAAACGCACCGTGTGCTTCTACTGCAAGGCAGCGCCAGCCAACAGTTCGCGATGGTACCGATGAACTTCTTGCCGGCCGGCGCAAGTGCCGACTATCTATTAACCGGTCTTTTCAGCCGCCTCGCCTACGATGAAGCAGGAGTCATCGGGAATGCGCGCGTGGCCGGCTCTTCCGAGAGGAACGGTTTTTCGGCGACCACCGATGACAAGGAACTCGATCTTGACTGCCGCGCGGCTTATGTTCATGTCACGTTGAACAACACCAGCGAAGGGACCGAGTTCGTCAATCCACCGGACACAGGTTCTGTGCCGCTCATCGCGGACATGTCATCGAATTTTTTCTCTCGACGTATCGACATCGAAAACAGAGAGCACACATGGTCGGCTTGACGAACCATCCTACAGTCGGAGGATTGCGCGCTTCCCTATATAACGGCGTGGAACTCAAGGCAGTCGAACGTCTCTGTGAATTTATGGATTCGTTCGCGCTGAATCATCAGCCATCCAAAAAGCAAGGTGCTATGGCGGACCTGCACTTTTATCAATGATCACCATTTTTTTGCAAATGCAGCTTTGGTCATGGGCTCTCGCGTTGCCAGCAGATTTTCAATCAAACGTTGGCAATGCGTGATCAACTGCGGATAGCGTGCGTCGTTCGGATGCAGGCCGAGACGCACCAACGGCAAATAATCGAATGCGCTGGCAAAACCGGAATTACCTCGACGTGACAACCACCGACCCCATGCATTGCGCGCACTGTAAAACAGGCTGGGCGCGAGCAAGGCCTGCCTTTGCGGTAATAGATAAAAGCGCGACAACGTGGTCGTATAGGTGAATGGAAAATCATGCAGGGCTTGCCATGCGCCATCGCCGAGCAACCATGCCGGGGCCACGAATCCTTGCACCGGCCACTGACGCCTGTCGAACCATTCCAATCCCGATTCCAGATGCTGCCGGGCCGCACTGGCGCTGATGGCGGAAAACTCGCCTTCATTCAAGGTGAAGACGCGCCGCTGGAAAAACTCGCGCAGAGTGGATGGCGTGGGTCCATCGTCCAGATGCGTGTATCCATGCAGCGCAAGCTCGTCGCCGTGCTCGAGCCGTTGTGCCAGAAAGCGGTCATAACCGAGCGGATCGGCAACCGGGAATCGATGGTACGCCGGCACTACCAGCAAGGTAAGCGGGATATCGGCAACCGCGGCAATCGCCTGCAACAGGCGCTCGCACAATGTCCAGGTATGCGGTGCCACGTCATGCACCGACACACACAAGGCGCGGATCGGGACCAAGCCGCTTGCGGGCGATGAATTTTCATTTGGTTGCATACAAAAGTCCTGCCTCGAGTTCCGCGCGTTGGCGCGAAGCGAAAAGGCTTGCGTACTGCGCGATCAGTTGCGGAATGATCAGACGCCAGTCGTATTTTTCAAGAACCTTGCGCCGGGCATTGGCGCCCAGAAGCGCACGATCGCTTTCAAACACATCATGGATGGCGTCGGCCAGCAACTTGGCATTCCCCGGCGTGACCAGCAGTCCGGTATCGCTATCGACCAGTTCGGCTACGCCACCGGCCGCCATGCCAACCACCGGAATACCGCATGCCATCGCCTCCAACACCACCAGTCCGAACGTTTCCTGATCCCCCGGATGCACCAGCAAATCGCAACTGGCGAGGATACTGGCCAGCGCCTCGGGATTTCGTTGAAACGGTAACTGAATGAGTCGGGGCGATGCCGGCACGTGCATGCCGCTGCCGACCATCAGCAACATGTAGGGATGGCCCAGACGATGCACCGCTTCCAGCAGCAACGGCAGTTTTTTCTCGCGCGCAAAGCGCCCTGCATACACCAGCAAACGCGTCTCTTCCGGCAAACCCAGACGTGCGCGAAAACCCGCTTCGCGCCGCTGCGGCGTGAAGATCGAGGTATCCACGCCCAGCGGCTGATGGCGTACCCGCTCCAGGCCCAATTCCCGCAGGCGCTGCATCATGACCTGACTTGGCGCCAACACCATATCGAATTGCCGATAGAGAGTCGATGCATACTTTGCCGCCGCGCGAGCAGCGAGCGCGCCGAAGCGATGTCCGATCACTTGCTGCAAATCGGAATGATAAAACGCCACGACCGGCACATTGAGCTCACGCTTGACCCGCAACGCGGCCCACGCAACTTGGTAAGGGTCGCCCACCTCGATCACATCCGGCTGCAAGCGCCGTAATGCGCGCGCCGCCATGCCGGCATAGAGCGGCATCCGGTAGCCGTTGGTGCGAGGAACCGATATGCTCGGCACGCCCACGAATCCGGTCCCGTGATTTTTTTCCTGGCCGGGAGCGACAATGGTATGTTGAAGGCGTATGCGTTGCGCCAGCCAATCCGCTTTTGCAGTCAGGTAAGTTCGAACGCCGCCGCCTTCGGCTGCATAAAACATGGTGATATCTACAATATGCACGTTGGGCGAATCAACCTGTTTTTGATGGTAAAAACACGTTAGCCCAGCAGGAAAGCGCGTGCCTTGAGCGCTATCAACGGCAAGCCCCTTATCGAATGTTCCGAAGTAACATCTCCGCAGGCAACGGGTCCAAACCTTCGCCACATTGCTGCAACACGCGTGCAATACGATTGCGCATGCGTGCCACATGCGATCCCTCCCAAAATACCCGGTGGCAGGATTCACATTCGAAAAAGCGCTCGTAATGCCGTCCGCTTTTGAGCGGCACGCGATCGTCCGCCACGGCTCTATCGATTGGACGCAACAGTCCGTTACAGGCAAGACAGCGACTGAAGGGATGCACCGCGGCGATCAGGTTGAAGCGCGCAAGAACCTCGCACACCTGCTCGTCGCATACTGTTGAATACAAATAACAGCCGCGTGCCAGCTCCTTGCGTATCAGTAAATCCCGGTCACGCGTCAGCACGATGCGTTCATCGTCCCGCGCGATCCGAACCACGTCGTTATCGTGGTAGCTGTTACGGTACAGCACATCGAAGCCGAGCATGCGCAGGCTTTTCGCAAGCCGTCCCAGATGGGCATCGGCGATGAACCGGATTGCTTGCGGGAGCGGCGGGTGCAAGTTCGCCAGAGGTGAAATGTCCCATGCATGAAAGTGTGGAAATATGCTGACGCGATCTCCGTCTTGCATGCGATGCGAAAAATCGGCGGGCGCGCCGTTGACCAGAATCAGCTCAACCTCGGTATGCGGCACACCGAGCGCCTCGATCATATGTTTGACCGTCGCGTCGTGCGCATAGCGCTGAGTGAACGCACGCTGCCGACAGGCTCGTGCGATGAACCGATTGAGCTCGGCGTAAAAGCGAAATTCTGCGATTGCCACGGTCATCTTTCATCTTTCGGAAATACTATCCCTGATGCAAAGCGTATCGCCGGCCATGCGCATCAACTTGATTCCTGCTTGATTTAAGTAGTCACGCAAAAAAAACGGTGAATTTGTAGGAGCGGGCCTTGCCCGCGATAGGTGGTAGCACATGCAAGCTATCGCGGGCCACGCCCGCTCCTACAAAAAATGC
>CBINHE010000019.1:0-52646 GCA_966250375.1 uncultured Oxalobacteraceae bacterium | reverse complement strand
CAAGTAACGTTGATTTTACGTCACCTATGGAAGACTAAATTTCAGGGGAAGCTCAATAAAGCAGTGTAAACAATGCCAAATCTGTTCATCATGCTGGCATGGCACAAAAACCACCTGTTCCCGACCTTTCCTGCCTCATCCATGAGGAAAAGGACATCCTCATCTTGACGCTGCTGGCGCGTCTATGCTGACCGGCACACTGAAACATACCGGTTAGCTAATAGTTTCTTTTGATTTCCGATCGGTCTCCTCGGCTTCAAATGGAACAATATTTGGATTTGCCGGCGGCACCGGCGATATCCAACGTTCCGGTCGAAGGATGACAACCGCCGCGAGTTTGCTGACACGCACCCCGCCCCGTTTTAACACCGAAAAGTGAAATATATTGGAATTGCGCGGCCCCACGGCATTCCATCCCGCCGTGACAACTTGACGTTGGATGCCCAACCCAAGCTTGTCGGCTGACTTATCCGAGGGCGTCCCATCGCCGGCTTCCCCGAATTGCGTCGCGAAATCCCGAAAGATTCTTGGCGATACCAGCAACATGCCTTCCTTCACAAAGTGCACTGGCGCACTGACTTCGTTGTATTTCATCGAACCATCCGCAATGCCTTGCTGCAGCCAATCCATGAAGCGAATCGCTGCCTCACTCGGTTCACGCGCACCTTCCACGTTCGTGACCATGCCAGGCAGTGGCGGCGGCGTCGGGACATACGGCGTCATCGTCATCGCCCCGCGTGCTTGTCCCGCTGGACGCTTTTGTTCATTGATGCGGCGTGCTTCATGCGTGGCGCTATCTTCGTCCGGCATCAGATCATCATCGGGATCGGCATGGCGCAGATTCCGTTCAATTGCATCATCAACAGCCTCCGTTGATTTGCCTGAAGCAGGTTTCATTTTATTGCCGACTGGCCCAGCCTTTTTCGGCGCAGGTATGGCGTCGTCCGAAGGCGCAGATACGATCGCAGGCGCAACCTGCCGATCAACGGCAGCCGTCATTGGTGCAGGTTCCGCCAATAGTGCAGAGACTGTTTCAGCCGAAGCGCTTTGCGGCAAAGCGTCAGACTCCTTTGCGCCACTCTTTTCAACCGATTTGCCTTTGCGCGCCAGGATCCGGATACTGCCCTGCATCGGCGGCGGATACAAGCTCACATTCTCATAGAGCTTCTCCAGCGGGAAACGCAGCATCGTCAACTCATGACGATAGCCTTCCCCTTCCACTGCGACATACCAGATCGATTGTCCTGTTTCAGGATTCGGCGCGATCATGCCGTATTCCTGCCAGGTGTCGAACAACCTGTCGTTTTTGTTTGCGCCAGGAATCCCGCCCACACTGTCGTCGTCGGCGCTCGTCCTGGTGACATGCTCGCGTACCGTGTCGGCAAGGCGCTTGGCCACGAACCACACTGCCCCATCGAACACCCAGCCGATTGCGCCATCCCGATTCAACGGCAATGCGCCACCTGCCGCCAGCATGGCGCGCAATGCCTGCATCAGTCGTTCGATCAAAGGTACAGCGCGGGCAGTTGCAAACCGGTTGCGTGGACCCTGCGCCAGATTCCAGCGGGTCGATTCCTGGTCCGCGCGCCGCACGATTTCTGCAATGGCCGACGCTGCGCCACCTGGCTCGCCACTGAGAAAAGCAGACAACTCCAGCATTAACGCAGGCTCACGCGCAATAAATGCCAGTGCATGTGACGACACAAGACGCTGCATCAGCGCCACCGAAAAGCGGCGATGCGCGCCATAGTCGCGCTCCGACTTTGGCGCAAAATCGACCCGATATTC
Organism: uncultured Oxalobacteraceae bacterium; assembly: GCA_966250375.1. GTDB lineage: Bacteria > Pseudomonadota > Gammaproteobacteria > Burkholderiales > Burkholderiaceae_D > CAMLDH01. The sequence goes on along the minus strand of CBINHE010000019.1, from coordinate 50,858 downwards.
GGTTGCGCCACACTCGGCAAGCGACCCGGCGATCGGCATCCAGCGCACCGGATCCGACGACGTGCGAACCTGCATGTCGATCCGTAAATCGGTCATCGGCTTGCCGACATCATGGAACAAGGCTGCCAGGCACACCGCATAGGTCCAGTGATCGCGCTGTGCGTCGATGGTTTCAGCACCACCGCCGCGCGGCAGCAGGTACGCATTGCGCAACGTCATTGCCGCATTGAGTACTTCCAGCGTATGGGCCAGCAATCCCCCGGTGTGTGCATGATGGTGCGCTTCTGAGGCCGGCATCAATTGGACGAAGCGGCAATACGCATGAATGGCCGGCAGCAGGTCGCGATCGAAGACAGCGGCCGGGAGTCGGGACTGCCGGCGAATATTGTCGATCAATGCCCCTGCATGGCAGACCGTGATGAGTGCGTCAGCGTCCAGGACGTTCAAAAATCCTGCGCTCGAACCTTTGATGTCGATGACTGTTTCAGAAGGCGGCTTGACTGGCGTGTCGGCGGCCGGCTTGCCTTTGAGCCGCAGTTGTTCCATCAAGGGAGACTGTTTCAGCTTTGACCCAATGGCCACCAGGCCCAGGGTTGCAGCACCACTAAAACAAGCCAGAGACAAGAAATCCATGGTCAGTGCTATGACGACTCGCCTGTTCGGCGGCCCGTCATTTGCCGGCGAACGAGCGACGACAGCAAGTACGTTTTCGTGACGTCGGCATCAGGCAACGGCGCTTCGCCGCGCCACACTGCCACGTCCCCACCCTGGGCAAATTCAATGAATGACATGGCCAACGGCTCCCAATGCGTCTCGTCGCCACTGGCGCCGATGCGCTTCGCCCGATAATGCAGGAAGGGCAGGTTTGCCAAATCTGCCGCAATTGTTTTTGGGAAGAGGCGCTGGCCGCTGGCGACATAGCATGCCAGCAGCTCACGCACCGCGATCGGCGGGCTTTCGCCAGGGTCGAGATAACGCTCCAGTCCATCGTACTGGCCCAGCCAGAGTAGTAATACATCGCACCAGCCATGGAGCTTGAGCGCCTCGAGATAGCGGGCGATCGCGTACAGCGCGTGTTGATCGTCGGTAATGTGCCGCACCGGCAGGTTGTCATTTTCATGCATGGAAAAGTGATGGGAGCAATGAACGGCAAAAAGCGTACACCGTTTTTCTTGCGCCATGTTGTAACAATACGTTTTGCGTCAAACCTACTTCATTGCGGCAGACCCTTTCCGTCCGTTTTGTGGCAAGGCAGCGTTTCAGGCTGCGGCATGGTTGACGTAGGGGGGCGCCATTTTCGGTGTGGCATTTCGGGGTTGAATTTCCCCGTAGCCGCTTGTGAACCTTTCCGTTACCGGTAAATCCTTTCGCGCAGCCTCGGATGTTGGAGGCTGCGCGCCCTTTCAGATTGGGCCCTTACCCAGTAAAAGCCAACAGCGCCCACGCCGTTGGCCCCTTTGCCGTTGCGCTTTGCTTGCCGTCCTTTGGCTTTGCTCGAGTAGCGTTTCAGCGCATGTTTATTTGCTAACATATTTTTCCAATCCCCTGTTGTAACAACCCGTTTTGCGTAAAAAGGGTTTTCACCACACACGCATTCGCATCGCCCCTATTCTGCTTCCCGTGACACGACTGGCGGGTCATCAAGCAGCAACTGTCCCGACGAACTCACCTTCGTTGGGACAGGTTATTTGGGGGATACCAATGCGCATACCGATGGGGCAAATGAGGCAGCGGCCAAACTGGATCACAACGATATTGCTCAGTAGCAGTATCTGCTGCAGTCTCGCCTGCGCTCAGCCGCTTGTTCCCGTGGCGCCCGGCGATCTTGTGCAGCTGTCGCGTTACACCACGGTTGCACCGGAGCCTCTAGACAATGAAGACGATCCGCTGGCGACCATTGTCAGCATTCAATTCCCACGCCGTGAAGTGCGCACCGTCGGCGACGCCATCCGTTATCTGCTGCTGCGCACAGGCTACGCCTTCAGCGAAAGCGAGCAACAGGATCCTGCCGTCGTTGGCGTATTACTGCGCCCTCTTCCCGAGTCGCAACGGCAACTTGGCACCTATAAGGTCGAAGCGATGTTGAAAGTTCTCATGGGCAAATCCTTTGTGCTGCACGTCGATCCGCTCCATCGCACCATTTCCTATGCCCCGAACAAAACGTCGGACGCAGGCGCAGCAGGAAGGAGCACACCGTAATGTCCGCACAAACCAGTCAGTTCGAGGGGCATCCGGCGCCTCCTCAATCTGCGCCGAAGCGCACTATCCATTGGCTCGTCGCCGCCGCCATTGCCCTTGGCGCGACAGGCGTATTTTTCTACAAACAAGCGGGCCACTCGGCGCAAACCGTGTCGCCACTGGAGCCGATGCCCGCACGCCAACAAGTCCCCATTAACAAAGAGATGGAAAGCCAGGCTGCCCCGCCTGTTGCCGCAGCGCCTGCACTTGCCGCCCCTGTGACGCCTGGTTCGTCCATGACGCCTGCGGCGGTTGCCGCAAGCGCTCCCGCTACTGCCGCGCCGGATGTCACGGCGTCGGCGCAACATGCTGGAGAAACACCTGCCGCTTCGGCGGATAACGCGCAAATTCTCAACCGCTTGTCCAAAATCGAGGACGCGATTCAGACCCTGTCAAACGCCATTGCCAAACTGTCGTCCGATTTCGCCGCGTGGGTGGCGGCCGGTCACCCCTCACCCGACAAGCTCTCCGCATCAAAACCGGAAGGCAGCGAGGCTGTCGTGACGCATCTCGTGACGCATAAACGCGTGCGCCGCCCACTCGCAAAACCGCCGGCACATACCGACCAGGAACAAGCGGCTGCTCGCCCCATCGTGGAATCCTCGCCGGAAGTGCTGGCGGTCGACACCTGGAATGGCAGGCCATCGGTGGCGGTGCGCAACGCGTCCGGCGTGCAGTTCCTGTCCGAAGGCGATCAGGCCGGCAGCTACACCTTGAAGCGTGCCGACAATGACGGCCAGCGGGCGGTCTTCACCGACCCGGCAGGCGCCATGACAGTGCAACAGAGGTCCAGCCGCTGATGGGTCGCCGATCAACATGGCTGCGCGATCTGTCGCCGATCGCCGGTGCGTGCGTGCTCGGGCTGGCCGGCGCTGGCGCGCAGGCGGCCGATGCAATCTATACGCAATCGAACGCTACCCAGTTTGGCGCACGCCAGGCTGTGGCCGGCGCCGGCAAGGCAGTGCAATCGACCGCGGCGCAGATGGAAGCGTACGAGCAAATGCAGAGTCAAATGTGGGGCTTGAGCATCGACGACGTGCGACGCGCCGGATTGCTGATGCAAGGGCCGCGCGGCGCCTTTTCGGTTGCCAACATTACGCCGGTCGAAGTGCTGGGGATTCATGCCCGCAGCGATGCGGAGCGGCAGAAATACGCGGAGCTGTTCGCCCGCATCCTGCATGCAGACACGGAACGGGTGCTGGCCTGGACGCTGGCGCATGCGCAAGCGATGGCGCGCCTGTATCCGAACGAGCCGGTGATCGACTTTAGCGGCAGTCCCCGTCCCATCGTGGACCCGGCGATTGCGGAGGCGGCCCTGGTGCCGCAATCGGCAATCGCGCACGCACGGCCCGTCGCCCACAACTACAAGCCGAAGCCAGGGAGCGCGCAACCATGATGCGACGCGACTTCCTGTGGCGCTGGTCTGTGCTCAGCGGGTCCGTGCTCGCGCCCGCCATGATCGGGGCCGGACGCGCGTATGCCGCCGGCCCGGACAGCAGGCTGGCCCGCATCCAATCCACCGACTACGCAGTGATTCCGGTCGGCTACGTCCGCACTGGCCGGGCCGAAAGCATTCCCCCCTTGATTCTCTATGGCGTGGCGCTGCAGGAGTCGGCCCGGCTCTTCGGCAAGCATGTCCTGCCCTATCCCTGGACATTGAATGTGGCGGGCACGCCGCGACGGTTTAGCAGTCACGCCGCCGCCGCCACTGCGTTGCGTGCCAGCGTCGCACAAGGCATTACCAGCGTCGACTGCGGCTTGATGCAAGTGAACTGGCGCTATCACAACGACAAGCTTGGCAACTATTACCAGGCACTCGATCCCTATCCCAATTTACGCACAGGCGCACTGATTCTGCGTCAGGAATATGCGAAGACCGGCGACTGGTTCAAGGCCGTGGGACGTTATCACGCACCGGACAATCCGCTGCGGGCGAATGCCTATGCGAATGCCGTCTATCAGCGCATGGCGCGGATGATCCATGCGTAAGCCGTTCCATGCCACCACTCGTGCAGCGACTCTGCTCGCATTGCTGGTCGCGTCCAGTGCCTTTGCAATGGAAATCATTCATGACAGCGGCGATGCCGTGCCGTCGGCGCAATATCTGGCGCAATTGTTCACCGTCGACATGGACGACCCGGCCAGCAAGCCTGTCGGCCTGAATGTCGTGTCGTTTCCCGTGCGCACCGCCAGCATGACGCCTAGCGTACTCAAGACCCCACATACGATCAACAAGCCCGAATGGCTGGTGCATCCGGTGTTCCTGATCGGCGCCGACCGGCAGTCACGCACCTGGCTGGCAGCCAACCTCACCCGCCTGCAACAACTCGATGCGCTGGGTATCGTGGTCGATGCCGACGACTATGCGGCGTTTCGTGCCCTGCAACAAGTCGCGGTTGGTTTGCCGCTCGCCCCGGCTTCCGCCGACGGTCTCGCCCCCTCGCTGGGACTGACGGTCTATCCGGTATTGCTGCACATCGACGGGGAAATCACCCAATGAGCGATGCATTGCGAGAAGCGTTGTTGCGCCCGCCGGTCGAGCTTTATAGCGCCGTCACCGCGGCCGCCTGCTCCGCCCTTGTCTGGATCGCGCCGCAAGCGCTGCTGCTGGCGCCGGAACTGGGCATGGCAGCCGGTACCGCGGCATTGGCGTTCGGCGCGGTACGCTCGCGCCAGGCGATGCGGGTCCTACGCTACCAGCGCGGCTTGAAGCGTTACAAGCTGAGCAAAATCGCACCGCATAAAATTCCGGTGTCCCGCGATTATCTGTATCTAGGACAAGGATTTCGCTGGACGCAATTGCATACCCAACGAAAAGTGGATGCGATGCGCTATGAAGCCAGGCGCTACGCGGAACCGAGTCCATGGATTGCGCGTGCGCGCCGGTTTGAACGCTGGGCGCACAAGCGGCCGATGGCGCAAGCAATCGCCAGCATCACCGCGAAGAAGGCGTGGTGGAATCCGGTCGGCCCCTATGCGGTGGATGCGGATGGCAAGCAGATCGATCTTGGCGGCTCCACCATCCTGCACGGCGTCGAGATGGATGAAGTGCAGGTGCTGCTGGGCCAGCGGCACCGCAATGGGCACATGATTGTGCTCGGCACCACGCGCGTCGGCAAGACCCGCCTGATGGAAATCCTGATGACGCAGGATATCCATGGCGGCAAGGTCGTGATCGTCATCGATCCCAAGGGCGATGCCGATCTGATGATGCGGGTATATGCGGAAGCGGCGCGCGCCGGCCGGCTCGACCAGTTGTATCTGTTCCATTTGGGGTATCCGGAAATTTCCGCCCGCTACAACGGCATCGGCAATTTCGCGCGGATTACCGAAGTCGCCTCGCGCACCACCAATGCGTTGCCGGCCGCCGGCAATTCGGCGGCCTTCAAGGAATTCGCATGGCGTTTCACCAATCTGGTGGCGCAGGCACAGGTGACGCTGGGCCGGGTGCCGACTTATGAATTGATCTTGCGCGACATTTCCGATATCGAACCGTTGTTTTTGCAGTATGCGCGCTATGCGCTGGAGCGCGACAAGGTGCCGATGTGGCTGGAGCAACTGGAAGACATCGACGCGCAGATCGAAAAAAAGAAGCTCCCGATTCCGCGCGCCCTGATGGACCGCAGTACGCCGCTGGTCGCGATGGTCCATTTGCTGAAGCTGTTGCAACTGCCCGACCCGGTGATGAACGGCTTGACCACCGCCGTGCGCTACGAAAAATCGTTCTTCGAGAAGATCGTCGCCTCGCTCGGCCCGTTCCTGGAAAAGCTCACCACCGGCAACACCGGCAAGCTGATTTCTCCCGATTATTTCGACCCCAACGACCGCCGCCCGATCTTCGACTGGATGCAAGTCATCCGCCAGAACGCGATCGTGTACGTGGGACTGGATGCGTTGTCGGATGCGACGGTCGCCGGCGCGGTCGGCAATTCGATGCTGGCCGACCTGGTGTCGGTCGGCGGCAAGCTCTACAAGACCGGGCTCGATCCGCACCATCCGGACGGCAAGATCGTGCTGCCGACGGTCGCGTGCCACTTCGACGAAGTCAATGAATTGATGGGCGATGAATTCGTGCCGATGGTCAACAAGCTGGGCGGCGCGGGGTTCTGGATCAGCGCCTACACGCAAACGGTGCCGGACATCGAGGCGAAAGTCGGCAGCGCGGCCAAAGCCAGGCAAATCCTGGGCAACTTTAATAACGTGGTGATGCTGCGGGTGAAATCGCAGGAGACCGCCGAGTTCTTTACCGATCAGTTGCCGGATGTCGAGGTATCGACGATGACGTCGGTGTCCGGCGTGACCGACGGCACGGCGGAAGCCGGCGGCAGCCATTTCGTGTCGAACAACGGCGATCAAATCACGAAAGAGAGTGTGCCGATCATCGACGCGTCCGACATCATGTCCTTGCCGCAGGGCCAGGCGTTTGCGCTTCTGGAAGGGAACCGCCTGTGGAAGATCCGCATGCCGATGCCGGACACCGTCGACGATGCGTTCATTCCGGCGTCCTTGCGCGCGGTCGGTGAATCGATGCGCAAAAAATACCACTCCAGCGAAACGTGGGTCAGTGAAACCGATTGGTTGGGCGACAACCCGATCGGCGTCACCGGCGTCGCGCCGTCGATCGCATTGCCTTCCGCTCTGGAGCAGGCGGCATGAGCGGCGCGCAGGCACAGTCAGGCGCGAAGTCGGCGCCGGGGCGTCCGGTTGTCCGCGGGCCGGTGGCGCTGTTGCTGTCGGGCTGTCTCGGCCTGTGCTTCGGCGCCCTCATGGCGTGGCTGTTTGGCGTGACGGTGGCCATCATCGGCCTGTATTTCATCTGGCCGCAGCAGGGTGTCAAGCACAGCGCGGGCCTGGTGCAGGAAGGCCTGGGGTATGTCGCCCACTATCCGACGTGCTTCATCGCGAGCGACACGGTCGGCACCGCACAGGCGATGGCGGACGCGGTCGCCAAGCCCTTCATTGCGATCGGCGCGCTGCATTTCATTCGCGCCTATGGCGGCCCTGTGGCTGCCGGTCTGTCAAAAACAAAACGCGCGCTGGACCTCTTTCTGCGGGAACTGGCCAAGGTGGTGCTGATCGCGATTTATGTCGCGCAAAACATCGCCGTGCGCACCGCCGTGCTGTTGTTTGCGCTGCCTTTGCTTGTGTTGCTGTCGCTGCTGGCGGTGATTGACGGCCTGATGCGGCGCGACCTGCGCCGCTGGTCGGGCGGGCGCGAATCCTCGTTCATCTACCACCATGCGAAGAAATTGACGTCCTGGGGGCTGACCGGCGGATTTGCGCTGTATCTGTCCTGCCCCTTCGGCGGCATCGACCCGGTGCTGACAGTCGTCGCGCTGTGCGCATTCGCTGCGTGGAGTTTGTCGATGACGGTCGCCAGTTTCAAAAAATATCTGTGATGGAGTTCGCATGAAAATCGGTTTGCGCATGAAAAAAATAGGGATCGCCGCGTGGCTGGGTCTTGGTGCGCTCATGTTTGCGCACCTCGCACACGCCGATGAGGATGCCGAGCGCGAGCGCCTGGCCAGGATTGTGTACGAACTGGAACGGCTGCAGGACCAGGTCAACGACGCCGGGAAAGAGGCGACCTCCGCGACGCGGGTCAGATTCCGCTACGACATGTTGGCGCGCGACCTCGACATGGTGCGGCAGGGTATCGACAACCATCTCGACAGCCCGCGGCAGCCGAGACCGGCGCCGCCGCTCAAGGGCGATTACCGTCGTTGAGCGGAGATAGAGCGTGACGCCGGAACAAATTGCCGCGTTTCTCGCGGCGGCAGGCGCCGAAGCCGGCAAGGTAAAACTGCTGGCGGCGTCGTTTCTGGTCGCCGTCGCCTTTTTGTGGGTGGCGTCTGTGGTGCGCAATCTGGGCATGGCAATGCTGCACGGTCAAATGCGGCAAAAAACATTTGTCATCTATACGGTGCGCGCCCTGGTGCTGGTGATGGTCGTGATCATGCTGATTTCCTGAGAGGGTGAAATGAAAAAATTCATTGCACAGACACAGCCGCCATGAGCGCTCCCCCAGTGGCGCCTGATTGAACAAATGGATTAACAAGAATTTCACATAAAGGAAAATGGATATGAAGATTCAACAGCTTGTACAGCACGTACGCAAGCAGGCAATGGCAGTGGAACAGGCGGTCGCAATGTCGCTGCGTCCGCTATTGCGTCATCTGACACTGCGCAACTGGGCAATGGCATTCGCCGCGGTCGTCGCCCTGGTTGCGATCAGCGAACCGGCGTTCGCCGCATTGCCGACCGCGCTGGACCCCGGCAACAATGGCGCATCCGGCGACTACCTCGCCCTGATGCAGGCGTACTGGAAAAAAGGCGTGGCGGTGCTGGTGCTGATCGTCGGCGCTCTGGCCTTCCTGTCGGTCGGCGGCGGTGCGGTCACCAAGTTCAACGAGTTCCGCGCAGGCAAGGCGGAACTGAGCGACTTGACGATGTACGCGGTGTTGGGCGTGATCCTGCTGGTCATCACCGTGTACCTGCTGACCACCGCTGACGGCGTCATCACGTAATCGTCGTTCATCGTACCGACGGGAATGCCCATGCGTGCAAACAGCGAAGAGAACGAAGCGCCCCTGACGGACAGGATCAATGCGGAACCGCCGATCCTGCGCGGTCTGTCGTCTTCGGAAGCCTTGTTCGCCATCATGGCGGCATTTGCATTCTGGATTCCCGTCGGCCTGGCGATCGGCCTTATTGCCGGCCATATGCCGATTTCCGTGATCGTCATGGGATTCGGTTCGCTTGGCACGGTATGGCTTTCGTCCGGCTGGTTTCAGAAGGTCAAGCGCGACCGGCCGGATTTTTATTATCAACACCAATTCAAGAAGTGGCGCACCAGGTTTGGACTGTCGCACCGCTTTCTCAGTCAATCCGGTGTATGGGATCTGGGACGTTCGATGCCGCCTGCGGCACCTTCGCCGTGGTTCCCCTTTTGGCGCACCAAAGGATAAGCATGTCACGTTACATGAATGCATTGGATGGCAACCGTTTTTTGATCCGCGTGCAGTGGATCTTCATCGCCATTCTGGCCTTTCTCGCGACCTTCGCGATGATGGGCTGGAAAAGCACGCCGAAGGATTTTACCGCGCATATCCCGCCGGATTTGCGTTCAGGCGCGAAACTCAATATCGGTTCCACGCCCGAAGTGCCATTGCCGAATGTCTATGCATTCGGCATGTATGTATGGCAATTGATTAACCGTTGGCAGAGCGATGGCCAAAAGAATTACGGCGAGCAAATCTTTGCGATGCAAAACTACATTACCCCAGCGTGCCGCGAGCAACTGATTGCCGACATGAACAGCAAGGCCAGTAACGGTGAGCTCACCCAGCGCACCCGGACCGTTTCGGAAATCCCCGGCCAGAGCTATCAAGAAAAGCGCGTCATCCCGCTGGGCGACCAGGCGTGGACGATATTGCTGGATATGCAGCTGCAGGAAACCTCGCGCGGCGTGACGGTCAAGGATACCTACATCCGCTACCCGCTGCAGGTGGTGCGGTTCGACGTTGCGCGCGAATTGAATCCGTTCGGACTGGCCATCGATTGTTTCGGCAACCGCCGCCCGGAGCGACTGGATCCGAAAGCGTACAAATTACTGACCGTTCCAACCCCGAGTTCGGTTGGTCCTTCCCCTGCCGCGTTGCCACAACCCGCAGCGCAGTGATCGATGGAGAAACTGATGCGATATAGCATGTTGATGGCCATTCTTGCACTGGGCATGACCTTGCCCGCCATGGCGCAAGTGGAAATCAAGGAGACGGCGAACCAGGCGGAGCCGATCGCGGCACAGCCGGCATTGGCTGGCGCAGCAACCCATCCGCCAGTCGCGGCCGGTTTGGCAAGCACGGATGCGCCGATGCCGAATACCGCCGTGTCCGCAACAAGCGCAAAGGCCAGGAAGGCTGCCGGTATTGCGAATGAAAAACATCGCAAGGCCGTTCCGTCCCGTGCATCGGCGCCGTTGCCAATCGATACCGTGGACAGCGAAGCCAGCGCAGAAAGTGGCGAGGCGCGCGTCGATCGCATCGTGTTCAATCGCGTGCCGATTCTCGTTGCGTTGAAGGCCGGACAGGAGCGCATCCTGAGTTTCCAGAATCCGGTGACGATGAATGTGCCGGAAGAGCTGCAGGCGCTGCTGCAGCCACTGGACATTATCGGCAATGCCATTTACATCACCGCTGCGGCGCCGTTGCCGCGTTCACGGGTGGTGGTGCAGGATCTGGTCACCGGCCAGATGATCCCGCTCGACCTGCAGGCAAGCAAGGAAGCGGCGGTCTCGCGCAGCCTGGACATCTTTACCGCGAGTGACGCGCATGGCAAGCAAGGTGCGCGCTCGAATCGCCATGATGACGACGACGAGGATGGCGAGGTCGACAACGGCATCGACATGGTGATGCTGACCCGTCATGCGGCGCACATGCTGTACGCGCCACGCCGGCTGATCGCGCCGCAGGCCGGCATCCGGCAGGTCAGGGTCGCCACCAGACCTGTGACCGGTTTGTATCGCGGCGCACTGCTGGAAACCACGCCGATCGGCGCCTGGCGCTCGCGCGACCTGTATGTGACGGCGGTCAAAGTCGTCAATCCGGGCAAGCGCCCGGTAGAACTCGATTTGAACGAATTGCGCGGCCAATGGCTCGCCGCCACGGCACAGCATGGGACGGTCGCCGCGGCAGGGTCCGACGACGACACCACCGCGATCTATCTCGTGTCCGAACGTCCCTTTGAAGAATCGCGTTAGGAGCGAGCATGGCCACCCAAAACAAGCTCATGCCGCTTCTGGCGGCGATCGCCGTGGCTGTCATCGCGTTCGTGATGTACAAGACGTTCTGGCGCGAACCGGCCCCGGCAGCCGCGCCGATCAAGGCCGTTCCGGCGCCGGCGGCGCCCGCCAAATCGGACAAGACAGCTGACTCCGATACGCCGGCGGATACGGTGCGTACCTTGACGTCGGAAGTCAAGGAACTGAAAACCGCAACGCAACAGCTCGTCGAAGAAAACGCCCGCATCAAAAATGACAATGCGAACTTGCGCGCCAACGAGCCCGCGTTGATCGAGCGCGTGCGCACCGCATTGCGCAATGATGCAACCACGCCCCCAACGCAGGCGACTGCCTCCGCTACGAAGGGAGCGCCCGACACGGCTTCCAACGTGGTGGACGGCGTGATCAAGGACGGCACGTCTGGCCTTGCCTCCCTGTCGGGCAGTGTGTCGTCCGTTGCCGGCATCCCTGGCGGCCTGGGCTACGACAACCTGTCGGGCGTTGCGACGCCAACGTCCGCACCATCCGCCATGACACAGCCGGCAGGCATGCAGCCGGCAGGCCCGCGGCGTTATATCCGGCTCGTGCCGATGGGGATGATCGAGGCGAAAGGGGCCAGCGGCCAGACTGGCTTGATCAGGATCAATACGCCCGCCACTGACAAGGCGCCGGAGAGTGTGAATAGCTGGCTGTCGACTGGCGAACCGCCGCAGAATGGCGGCGAGAACCACCGGACTGGGGACGTCTCCGCAGCCGCACCGTCATCCCGCAAAAAAGCCGCAACGCCGTACTTTACGATTCCGGAGAATGCCACGCTCACAGGGGCGACGGCGATGACCGCGATCGTCGGCCGGGTGCCGGTTGACGGCCGCGTGCAGGATCCGATGCCGTTCAAGCTGTTGATCGGCCGCGAGAATCTGGCCGCCAACAATCAAGCCATGCCCAGCGATATCGCCGGTCTCATCGTGTCGGGTACCGCGATCGGCGACATGACCTTGAATTGCAGCGAGGGACAGATTCATTCGCTGACCTTCGTGTTTAACGACGGCACCATCCAGACCGTCAGCCGGCGCCATGAAGGCGGCATGCAGGCATCCGGCGGCACGGTGGCGCAAAGCGGCATCGCCGGTTCCGCCAAGCTGGGCTATATCTCCGACGATTACGGCAACCCGTGCGTGGCCGGGCACTTCGTCACCAACGCGCCGGCTTATCTGACCGATGTGATTGGCCTCAAAACCTTGACGCTGGCAGCGCAATCGTCGGCCATGGCGCAAACCACGACGGTGGCCACCGCGCTGGGGTCGAGCAGCAGCGTGACCGGCAATAAATCGTCCTTTGTGCTCGGCCAGGCCGCAGGCGGTGCAGCGGACGAAGTGTCGAACTGGATCATGCGCCGCCTGAACAACAGTTTCGATGCCGTCGTCACACGCGCCGGCGCGCATCTCGTTGTGCACATGGATCAGGAAATCAAGCTGGATAAATTACCCGATGCCCGGCGACTGGATTACGGCAATCTCAATGGACCCGGAACCAATGCATCGCTCAACCGGGCAATGCGACATGGACTCGATTAGGAGCAACACATGAGTGTAATGAATAAACAGCAATGGCCTGGCGCAACGCACTGGCTGACACTGGTGCTATCCGTGGCGGCGACTGCCGGCTGCGCGATCACCGGTCCGCGCGAATCGCCGCTGCCGCATGACGGGCCGACCATGGTCGATATCTACCGCACACACATGGACAGCTTGACCGAGGGTTCGGACAGTGCGGCGCGCGAACGCATGCCCTTGCGCGACTCCACGGAAACTTCGCCTGGCGAGAACAAGCGCGCAGCGATCAACCAGATCGACAACCGCTTCCCGCGCCTGCCCAATCCCGACCTGGTGATGGTGGTGCTGCCGCACTTGGCCAAAGGCCAATATCCGATTCCCGGCTATGTGACGGTATTTCCGATGTACGAGAAGGTGGAATATGCGATGCCGGGCGAGGTTGCCACGCGCCAGACCGCGACAGGCGTTCAAACAACAGCACAACGTGAAGACGCCGCGGCGCTTTCCAAATAACCGGGCGTCCCGGTTCACCTGAGAGGAACACGCATGTTTGGATTAATGAGCGGTGGAAAGAACAATCAACGCGGCAGCGCGCATCCCGTGCCCGGCGCCGGCATGACGGTGATGGAGCGCAAGCGCCAGGCGGCCCGCCCAAAATCCTTTACAGACCAGCTGCCATGGATGGAATACGACACGCCGACCGGCACGTTCGTGCTGGAAGACGGGCGCTCGCGCGCGGTCTTGTTTGAATTGACCGCCACGCCATCCGAAGCGCTCGACGACGATTTCCTGGAAAGCCGGCGGCATGAAATACAGGCGGCATTGTCTTGCATACCGGAATCCGACGACGCCGAATGGATTATGCAAGTGTTTGTCAACGACGACACCAATATCGAATCGCTGTGCAAGCAACAATTTACGCAGTACATTCTCGACGCCAATAAGGAAAATCCCGCGCGGGCGCAGGACATCCTGCAGTCCACCTATACCCAGGCCTATTTGAAAGGCATGCTGGCGCATTTGCGCGCGGTATCCAATCCGGACGGCTTTTTCGACGATACGGAGGTTTCCGGCAATGTCTGGCGCGGCCAGTTGCGTCGGGTGCGTTGCACGCTGTATCGACGTTTCCCCGCGAACCATGACTTCAGCCGCGATGTGCTGAATCCGGTCGAACAGCTAAAGCAGGTGGGCGAAGGCTTTATCGCCGCATTGCGCGAAGCCGGCGTGCAGTCCCGCCCCTGCAATGGCCGTGATTTGTACGAATGGATGTTGCCCTTCTTTAATCCCAAACCAGATTGGGCGGACACGATCGCCGATCTGTTGCGGCAATGCCCTTATCCGGACGACGAGGCCGATGCGCCATTCGGGCGCGATTTCGCGGAACAGCTGGTGCTGTCGATGCCGAACATGGATTGTGACGACGGCATCATCGAATTCGATGGCATGCCGATGCGGGCGCTGACGCTGCAGTCGATCGTCCGCAAGCCGCAGATCGGCCATTTCACGGCTGAACGCAAGCACGACGACAAGCTGTATGCCCGGTTCGACCGCATGCCGCCCGGCGCCATGTTATCGGTCACGGTAGTGATTCGTGCGCAGGATCGCGTCAAGAATGTGGTCGAGGCGATCGCCCATGCGTCGCGCGCGACCACGGCGGATGCGCAGCATACGAAAGAAGAAGCGACTGATGTGCTCAAGCGCATGGCCAAAAGGGACAAGCTGTTTCCGCTGTTCGTCACCCTGTACCTGCGCGGCGCCGACCGCGCGGATTTGCGCAGCAAGACCGCTGCCGTGAATGCGCAGTTGCAGACGACCGGTTTCAAATTCATCGAGCCGCGGCATGATTTGATTGGCGTCGATGCGTTCATGCGCGGTCTGCCGATGAACTTCGATCCGGTGTTCGACAGCCGCGAATTGAAGCGCAGCCGCTTCGTGTTTGCATCGCACATCGCATCGATCTTGCCGCTGTACGGCCGCGCGCGCGGCACCGGCAAGCCCGGCTTCTTTTTCTGGAATCGGGGCGGCGAGCCCTTGATGGTCGATCCATTGAATCGGTATGACCGCAAAAAAAATGCGCACCTGATGATGCTGGGACCGACTGGCTCGGGCAAGTCGGCCACCGGCTGCCTGTTGACGATGCAGATGATGGCGATCTACCGGCCGCGCTTCATCATTGTGGAGCTGGGCGGGTCGTTCGATTTGCTGGGCGATTATTTCAGGGAAAACGGTTTAAGCGTCCATCGGGTCACGCTGTCGGTCAAGGCGAATGTCTCGCTGCCGCCATTTGCGCAGGCGCATGCGCTGCTCGACGATGGCGATGTGGTGTCGGCCCTGACCAGCACCGACGCGTTCGACAGCAACGAAGCGCTCTCGCGCGACCCGGCCGAGTTGCCGGAAGCGCTGGCGGACGAAGGCGCTGGCGGTGCGGACGACGTCGAAAACGTCGATGACAAGCGCGACATCCTGGGCGAAATGGTCATCACCGCGCGCCTGATGATCACCGGCGGCGAGGACGCGGAAAACGCGAAGATGAGCCGCGCGGACCGCTTCCTGATTTCACGCGCAATTCTGGAAGCCGCCCGCAAAAGCAAAGCCGCCGGCCGGCCGCATCCGTTGTCCGAAGACGTGGCCCATGCATTGATCGCGATGCGCGACGACGCTGGTCTTGGCGCCGAGCGGAAGGCGCGCGCCGAAGAAATGGGACAGGCGATGCGGGTGTTTTGCGACAAGGACCTGCGCGGACGACTGTTCAACCGGGAGGGCGAAGCCTGGCCGGATGCCGATGTAACCATCGTCAACCTGGCCACGCTGGGGCAGCAGGGGTATGAAGATGCGCTGGCGGTCGCCTACATCGGTTTGCTCAACCACACGCAGGCGCTGGCCGAGCGCACGCAGTACGACAACCGGCCGAATATTTTTATCACCGACGAGGGGCATATCGTCACCAGGAATCCGCAGTTGTGCCCGTACGCGGTCAAGATCACGAAGATGTGGCGCAAACTCGGCACCTGGTTCTGGCTGTTCACGCAAGAAATGAAGGATTTCCCGGACGCCGCCAGTGGCATGCTGAACATGTGCGAATGGTGGCTGCTGCTGACGATGGAAAAAGATGAAATCGCGCAGGTCGCGCGTTTCCGGTCACTGACGCAAGAGCAGCGCAGCATGATGGAGTCGGCCACCAAGAGTCCGCCGAAGTACACCGAAGGGGTCATCCTCAGCAGCGTGATGCAGGCGCTGTTTCGCAACGTGCCGCCGGCGCTGCCGATCGCATTGGCGATGACGGAGAAACATGAAAAGGCTGAACGCCGGCAGATCATGCGTGAGCTGCAGGTGAGCGAGCTGGGCGCGGCGATCGAAGTGGCGCGGCGCATCACCGCGCGTCGGGGATGAGCATGCGCAATAACAGGCTGATGCCAACACGCATGTCCCTCGGCGCGGATGAGTGGATGCACGGTGCGATGGAACAGGTGCGGCAATCGATCCGCGATGCAACGAACCGGGTGGACTGCCTGGTGATTGAAACAGGGCGGCCGGATCAGGCGCGCCTGACGCGCATGATGCTGGAGCTGTTGTATCACTATTCGAAACGCCAACCGGACGCCACCGCCTGGCTGCGCTTTGCGGGATATCGCAACAACGTTCGGCAAACGTGGCTCCCGGAAGTCATTTCCACCATTCGCGGCATTGAATGCGCATGGCCGTCCATTTGCGCGGAGCTGATGGCGTCGCTATTGACCGTTCGTGTCGCAATGTTGTGCGAAGTCGAGCACGCCCTTCAACGCGACCCCGCCCGCTTCGGCAAATTCATTGCCTGGTGCGCCGGCAATCTGGCGCTCGTCGTCATTGTCGTCCCGGATGCCGACCGCATACGCAGGCTTGACCTCGACCAGGTACGCATTGCCGTCGACCGTATCGTCCTGCCCGACAGCGCCAGCGTCGACACCGGCATGGCGCTGACAGCGGCATTGCTCGAACGGGCGTCAAAGGGGGCACAGCCATGAGAGCGATCGCGGCACTATTGCCGCTGTTGCCGGCAATGTTGGCAAGCGCGTCAGCGCTGGCGGTAAGCGTGCCGCTCCCGTTGACGGCGCATACGGAAGTGTTTACGAATGCCGGCATTATGCTGACGGGAACCGAGGGCGCCAGGATTTATTATGTCGATGGACTTGCGCAACTCAAAGCGCAGCTATCGGCCGATTTACCGGCCGACCCGCAGCAGGCCGCCGAGATCGTCAAACGCCGTGCAAGAGCAATGGGATCGGCATTGCAAACGCGTGCGATCAATGCCAGTGAAGGCATTACGCGTGCAACCTATTATGGCGTCAACAGAGTCCCTGCGGTGGTGTTCGACGGCCATGCGGTCGTCTTTGGCGTCACCGACATTGCGAAAGCGCGTGCGCTGTACGAGCAATCGCGATTGCGTTCGACGCCCGGCGCAAGGAAGTCGCCATGATTGCCATGATCACATCGTGCGGCAAGCGCTCGCTCCTGCACGGCATCGGCTTGTTCCTCGCCTGCCTGCTGTTTTGCGGAAACACTCATGCGGTGGGCGGGATTACCACGGCGGAGATCGTGACGCAAACGGCGCAAGCCATCCCGTCGTGCATGCAGTACCAGGTCAAAGGCGCGTGCTTCTGGCTGAAATGCGTATTCATCAAATGCTCGGTCGAAGTTTCTGTTCGTATTACGCACTTTGCACCGGATGTCACCATCAGTGTCTTCCATGATCCCCTGCAGCATCCATGGACCGATTTCGGCGCCGTCGTCACCAAAGCGGCCAGCGGCATCGGCAGCACGATTCTGGGCCTGCCGCTGGATTCCGCGGGCACGCGCTATCGCGACGACCGTACCGCCCGAAACCGGCTGTTTCGCGATGCGGACGCCATCGGCAATCCGCTGTTGTTCGTGTCGTTCATGAAGGGCGGCGGGTCCAGTTCGAGCGCGCCCTCGTCGGTCACCGTGCCCAACGCCAATGAAATGATGAAATTTCCATCGACGATAGGCAGCGTGATGTCGGAGTGGAGCAATGTCCCGTCGAACGTCAGTGCCTCAGTCGTCTCCAGCGCGAAAAGCATGGCGAATTTATCGGACACCGCCAGTTCGGTCAGTTCCGCCTTTAGTTCGCTTGGCGGGAAATTGTCCAGCGCGCTCGACGGGCAATCGATCAACGTCGACAACGCGAATTCCAGCAACGGCGGCGCCAATAGCGGTGGCAGCGGAAACAGCAATGGCGGGTCGGGTTCCGGTGGCATGGGCAGTCAGAATTTCACCCTCTTTTGTCCGCCGGCCGCCTCCCCTTTCAGTCTGTATTTCCAGTCGCATCTGGATGCCTACACCTGGCGCAGCGTGTTGCCGGCAGAGTTGCTCTATCCCGGTTCCTGGATTCCCGGCATGCGAGAGTTGGGATCCTTCCCGGCCAACACCTGGTCCGGCATTTATCCGCGCGACGGCAGCGTGACACAGCAACACGTGGTCAAAGGCCCTGCGGTGATCGCGCAACGGGTCGGCGACATCATTACGCGCCGCGCGCAGCCCCATATTTATGCATTGCTCAGCATCGAGGGGGAAGCCAACGGTGTGCGCTATTTCCATGATCCGAAGGTGTGGGAAAGCGACGGCAACACCACCTGGCAGCGACTGTATCCGCATGGCGAAAGCAGCTGCTCGGCCTTCGGCCAGAACGATACGGTCAGTCCCGCCAGTTGGGGCGACGGCAATACGTCGTCCGAAGAAGGCTACATGTGGAATATGTGGCGCCGCTACGACTGCTGCGAAAAAGTCGGCCAGATATTCCTTTTCACGGTCCCATAATCAGGAAAAATTTCGTATGTCCAGACGTCGACTTCCATTCGTTTTATGTGTAGCGTTCGCCGCCGCGCCGATCGGCATCGCATTTGCACAGCAGATCCCGAATGCGCAATCGCGTCTGTACTATCGCATCGGCGGCAGCGACCCGGCGTCGCGCGCCGCCAATCCCAAAGCCCTCGCGCTGAAGTTGAATCTGGGCGGCGCCGTCAAGCTGAATTACTCTTGCGGCAAGTTTGACGCCGGTGTTTCGTTTCAAAATCTGATGAGTGGATATGCTGCGTTGGGCACCACGATTGCGGGCGCGGTGAAGGCGGGCATCGCGGCGTTGCCGATGTATATCTTCCAGCGCGCGCAGCCAGGCTTATATGAGTTGTTTCAGACGTATGCGAAAAAGGCGGAAGTCATGATCGCACAGTCGCTGAAATCGTGCGAAGAGATGGAGGCGCAAATCAAGGCGGGCGGCGATCCTTACGAAGATTGGATCAAGCTGGCCAAAGTGGAGAATTGGAAAAGCGAGGCGGCTACCGGTCTGGATGTGGTCGCCGCGAAAACCAATGTGGAAACGCTCAATGGCCGCGATGGCTTGACCTGGATCGGCGGGGTCAAGGCCGCCGGGTTCGCGCAAAATCCGGTTCGGGTGATCAAGGATCTGACCGTCGCCGGCTACAACCTCACCATGAGCGCGCCGGTGCTCTCGCCCGAGTCGACCGTGTATTCCAGCGCGGGACCGACGTCCAGCAAGCTGGGGCGCACCTTTGCGCGTCCCATCGATGCCGCGAACTTCGCCACCGATGTGCTGGGCGATTTGCAGATCGCGACCTGCACCGAAGCGTCGTGTCCCGCCAAGGGGGCGAGTACCGGACTGGGCCTGTTGCCCAAATTCGAGGCTGAACAAGCGCCGGCACAAACGCAAATGGATGCATTGCTCGCCAGCGGCGTTCCCAACTATGCGGCGTTGGCCAACGCGTCCGCGCCGGGGGTATCGCTCACCCGCGAACTGGTTGACGCACTGAAGGAAATGCCGCCGATCGACCAGGCGCTTGCATCCGGGCGGCTGGTGCGCGAGGTTGCCCTGGCGCGCACCATCGATCGTGCGTTGACGGTCCGGAATCTGCTGTTGACCGGCATGACCCTGCCCGAAGCGCAGATTCCGGTGGCGCAAACCGAGGCGAGAAAGAAAATCGAGGAATTGAACCGCTATATCGACGATTTGATGTTCGAGTCGCGCGTGCGCAAGGAAATTGTTTCCAATACGGCGGAAGCAGTGCTGGACTCGTATCGCGCCACGCGGTCGCTGTCGACGGCCGCCGGTGCGCAATCGACGCTGGACTCCAAACCTTTGACCAATGGGCGCGTGAAATGATCGATGACATTGACATGGCGGTGGAGGCGCCACCGGTGCGCGCACCATCGCGCCGTGGCGCCCTCTTCCTCAAAACGATGCTGTGGATGATCGCCGCATTGGCGGCAATCGGCGTGTGTACAGCGGCCGCTGTCGCGTTGATGGGCAGCGATATGCGACTTGGAACGCTGCAATCCTGGTTGTGGCGCATCAAGCCCTATGCGTGCGTGATCCATCTGGCGTTGATCGGCTGGCTCTGGTGGAAATGGGATGCGCTGATGGCGACGCTGTACGCAACGGGCCGCATGCATCCTTCGATGAAACAGGCAGTGCTCGCGTCCCGCAACCGGACGGTGATGATGCTGCTGGCGGTAGAAGTATTTGTGGTGATGGAATTTCCATTTTCGCTAATGCGGATGATGCAATAACAGGTAGGCGGGAGCGCGGCATGGGTCTGGATAGTTACTTGGAAATATTTACCACAATGTATGGCTGGGCATTCTCCCACATCATCTGGGATGTGCTGCGCAATACCGGTCTTGTGTATCTACCGCTGTTGATCACGCTGATCGGCACGTGGATGCAAGCGCATGAGATGGGCGAGGAAATGGGCGGCCCGGCCTGGATGGTGCGCAAGATGGAAATCGAGCTGGGGACAGCGATTTTCGTGCTCGCCTTTTGCGCGATGCCAACCAGTATGACGTCGCTGGCCAATGCCAGCCTTTATTTCACGCCGCCAAAAACAACGCTGGAGCCGGCGCCCGTTACGGCGACGGGCGCTGCGCCCGACTCCAGCTATGGCGCCGCATTTGCCAACGTGCCGACCGCAGCGGATGTCCCGGCATGGTGGTACACGGTGATGGGACTGTCTTCGGGCATCAATGCGGCGGTGAAAGCGGGCGTGAACACCGGCATCCGGGATTTCAGGCAGATCGAGGAGCTTGCGCATACCGCCACCGTCGAAGACCCGCTGCTGCGCGGCGAAATCCAGCGCTTCTACAGCGAGTGCTTTGTGCCTGCGCGCTCGCGCTATCTGGCGGCGGGCGTTGCGTCGCCCGAAGCGGGCAATGCGATCGCGACTTACGGCCAGGCCGATGTCGACTGGATCGGTTCGCACGCCTTCCGGGACGATCCCACGTTATATGCAGCGCTCTATGCCGGCTATGGCGTGGCGGGCTTTGCGTTCGATCCCGTGCGCGACGCCGACATGGATACCAGCCCGATCCAGCCGGCGCTGGGGCGGCCGACCTGCAAGGAGTGGTGGGAAGATGCAACGAACGGACTGCGCCAGAAAATGGCGTCCGGCGTCGGGAAAGTCGATTGGCTGATGAAGTCGAAAGTGGATCAGTTGTTTCCCGGGGTGAGCGACGAGGCGCGCACCGATCAAATGGCGCGGCTCGCGGTGCAAAAGGCAAGCCCGTCGTATGTCGATCCTGAACAGATCATGGGCGATGACCGCAGCGGATTGAGCAAGTTGATGCATGCGCCCTCCGACATGCTCGGCATCGGAGGCATTGCGATTGGGGGCGCGGTCGCCAGCACAACGCTTTTCGCACTGGTGCAATTTCTGACCATCTCGCAGCCGCTGATTCTGATGGCCATTTACATGTTCATGCCGCTGATCGTGGTGTTCAGCCGTTACAGCCTGAACATGATGTTCATGGGCGCGCTGGCTATTTTTACGATCAAGTTCTGGAGCGTGATGTGGTTCATCGCACGGTGGATGGACGATCACCTGATCGAGGCGATGTACCCAGGCGCACAAGGCTCCGTGCTGATGGAAGCCATCACCACGAAACTCGACGGGTCGATCAAGCGCACCACGCTGAATATCGTTCTGCTGTCCATGTACGCAGGCCTGCCCCTCATTTGGAGCGGGATGATGGCGTGGGTGGGCGTCCATATCGGCAAGGGGATCGAGTCCGTGCAGAAAGATGCCGTCAATTCGGCTCATGAGGCTGGCAAAAAAGGTGCCGATGGCCCTGGGAAAATCGCTAAGACGTTTAGCAAAAAATAGAACTATGAAATGATCCGCGCCCCACTCATCCGCCCAACGGACTCGCCTCGAGCCGATGTCATCGTCGGTTCAACGCTCCCGACGCAGGTGCGTCCAATGGTCGCGCCACTATCAAAATCACAATCGTCTTCGCCATCCCAGTCTGCGAAAGGCTCACGATAGGGCCCTGAATCTTCTACAAGGTACGCAAATAGCAAAAGCGCGGCACCGATGAAACGAAGTACTTGCCACAAAAAATTAAGCATATTTCACTCCATAAACAGATTAACCATCCTGGAAGTGTCGAGGGGTGTCCCTTTGCAGGGAGAGGATCAAGGGGCAGGACGATACTAGTTGAAAATCTAACCGTGCCAATAATACATCAAACCACCGGAGAAGACGAATCGTGAAATACATGACCGAGGACGCGATAACCCATTCATCTCCGTCAACCTATTCCCTGGAATCCGGCCTGCTTTGGTCTGGATCCGAAGGGCAAGTCGCCAATGCCGCCACTTACCTGGTATGCATCCTTCTGTGCTGGCTCATCGTTCCCGTCATTTATGCGGTGTATCGCTTTGTGCAAGCAGCTTGCCACGACTATCGGTTGACCGACCAGCGTTTGCACGAATCGGCCGGCATTCTGTTTCGTCAGACGGATGCGCTGGAACTGTACCGTGTCAAGGACATCAGGGTCCAGCAACCGCTGCTGCAGCGCCTGGTGGGATGCGGCCGCATGATCATGGTGACATCGGACCGGTCGACGCCCGTGGTGGTGCTCAACGCGATCGGCAACCCGCATGCCATCGCCGACTTGCTGCGCGATTGCGTGGAGCGCTGCCGGATCGCCAAAGGCGTACGGGAAATCGATTGACGCAAACGCATTTTAATCATCAGGAGGATGCATGAAAAAGCCGCATGGAAAAGTGAAAGCAACAATGTTACGAAAAGTCGCTGCGCTTGTGCTCGCAGTGGGTCTGGCGAGCCCTGCCCTGGCCAACGGCAGCGCCGAAGAAAGAATCAAGGCATCGGTGGAAAGCAATACCGCCGGCAAGGTCACCGTCTCCAGCGTCGCAACGACGCCGATTGCCGGCATTTATGAAATCACGTCCGGGCTTGATGTGTTTTACGTCGACGGCACGGGACGCTACGGCTTTGTCGATGGCCGCCTGGTCGACATGAAGGCCAGTAAGGACCTCACTGCCGTTCGCCTGGCAAAGCTGTCTGCGATTAACTTCAAGGAATTGCCGCTGGAACTGGCCATCAAGACCGTGCGCGGCAATGGCAAGCGCATGCTGGCCGTATTCGAGGATCCGGCGTGTCCGATCTGCATTGCGCTGCATAAGTTCATTTCCCAATTGCCCGATGTGACGGTCTATACCTTCATGTATCCGGTCGTGTCGCCCGACTCGATTCCGAAAGCGCAAGCGGCGTGGTGTTCTCCCGATCGGGCGAAAGCATGGGAAACGTTGATGCAGGGTGGGCAACTGATGCCGGGCAAGCCGTGCGACACCCGTGAATTGGGCAGGATCGGGGCGCTGGGCGACAAATTGAATATCGCCGGCACCCCAACCGTCTTTCTTTCCGATGGCCGCCGCCTGGTCGGCGCCACGCCGCCCGACCAATTTATCGCGGCGCTGGACGACGTGTCGCGGAACAAATAGCGCAACACTGCCGAGTTTTATTTCACTGTTCATGAAGGGATCAAGTATGAAACACCTCACATCCATGTTGATGTTGCTGCCATTGGTGGTCGCCGCGCCGCTCCAGGCCAGACCGCTCGATGCGATCGGAACATGTCCGCAAGGCGCATTGATGCGTGCGGCCGATGGTGTTTATCAGGGCAATGCGCAAGTGATGAAGAACGTTGCGGACTTTGCGAAACGCCATGCGATGGCGACGCAACAGGAAGAGCCGTGGTTTCGCGACATGACGGGAAAATCGGGCAAAAATCGCTTGTATCAGGAGGGGGCACAACAGGTCATCGTTGTAACTCTTTGCAACACCGCGGATTGCGAACGCAACCGGGCGTACATCGCGTATGAACCAAAGACAGGCGCCTATGGTGGAGGCATTTACGAAGGGGGGCATGTGCGCGAATTGGGACCAGCGCCTGAGGATCGCATGTATCCAGAGCCGGTCGCTTCAGCAATCATCTGCGCCCAGAATCTGGATTGGGGAAAAAGGTAATTTCTCAATATTTTTAAATGGATGGTGAAGAAAAAGTGGATGACCGAAGTTGGCCTGAAAAGCGATTAACCGGAACGGAAAACTGCGCGCAGCGGCCGCGCCGGCCGGAAGCCGGCAACAACAGTTAGGGGATATTTGCAATGGTCCAAGATATTAAAAATGGCGGCGTTTATTTGGATGGATTTGAAGTGAAATCCGGGTTCCGTTGGCCGTGGCAACAAAAATCACTCAGCCGAGTTATTACGGTTCTAGAAGTACGTACTCCGCAAACCTCGGATGACAAAAACGTTAAATACCGTTTTGTATCGACTTGCGGCCTAAGTGGCACCGGCTGCATGACAGAAGCACACGCCGCCGCAAGTTTGATCTCCGTCTGAGGAAAATACATGAAATGGATATTGATCATTTTGCTCCAAGGCTCACAAAACGTGTCGCAAATACATTTCGATGATAAGGCGGCATGCGAGGGGGCAAGGAAAGAACTAAAGCAGTATGTGCAGGGGTTGACGAACGGTCCAGGTATAAACGTTTGCCTTCCTTCGAAAAGTGTCATCGATTCAAAATAGTCTCGGATGATGCGGCATTGGCTGTGTTCGCCGTTCCCACAATCCGTTTTTGATGAAAACGCCCTTCTTTCTGCCCAGCTGACCTTGGCAAATTGCTGAGGAAATTCCGATAAAGCACCGGCCGGATGCGGGCAGCATGACCACATCTGGCACTCAGCAATTCGCAAACGACAATCAGATATGCAACGACTGCAACGACGCCCCACTTCCCGCCCCTTCTTCGGATTGCTTCTGTATTTTTCAGTCATTGCCGCGGTTTGGGCTGCACTGACCTATGCGGATTTTTTACACGATCTTGGTGTGCGGGAGTCGGGATTGAAGCCGGCGAAAGTCAATGGATATGGATACGCAGGTCTATTCCAAATGGGAGAAGCCGCGATGATTGATGCCGGGTACTACAAGCAGGACGGCACGGCGAAGAATGACTGGACAGGCGTCTTCACCGGGAAAAACGGGATCAGCAGCCTGAACGATTTCAAGAATAATCCAGATGCCCAGATTCATGCGATTGCCGATTATGAAGCGGTGCAGTGGAAAGTGATCCAGAGCCTTGGCCTAGCCAGCTATATCGACAAAACCATCAATGGCGTGCAAATCACTCAATCCGGATTGATCGCCGGCGCGCATCTGGTCGGGTATGGCGGCCTACAAAAGTATTTGAGTTCAAACGGTACGAAAGATGTCCTAGATGGAAACGGCACGCCGATTTCGCAGTACATCCAGAAATTTGGCGGCTATACCATTGGAGGCGACATACCGAGCTATGCGGCGGTCGCGGCGGCGGCCGGCAGCTCTGGGCTACCCAGCGCCGGGACACCAAGCGTCGGCGGGCTTGGTGGTGGGACAGGTGCCGTCGGGTTGCCTTCGTTGCCGGCTGCTCCTGCGCCGACCGATGCATCGCCTGATGAAGCTTTTTTCCAGAACACCGGCTATCAATATAGTGACGTCAGCACTCCCATTAAAGAATTCCTTGCTGCATCGTTATTTCTTTGGTTGGTGTGGACGATGCTTGGCACCTGGAAAGCATTCACCGCTGGGGGAATGACGATAATGCAACTCAAGCAAGACATGGTGCGCGCGTTGATCGTTCTCTCTGTGGGAATTGTTCTGGTGAGTTAGGGTTAGCAGCATCACAATGAAGACTTGCCAGCGATCAGGATAGACCACCAGCGCATACATCCCAAAGGCATTGTCAATTTAACGAGAGTAGCCAAATTTTGTAGAATTCCGGGATACCCAATGCCATTATGTACAACAACTGATTGCGGGTTCTTTTGGCCACTGAATTTGTCCGGAATCCGCAGCCCATCTTCGATTGCAGCCCTCGTCATGAACTACGCTAAAATCCGATCCCTTTGGCGGTCGACATGGCGCAAAGTCAACACTGGCAACGGATTCCGACGCAGTTGAGCCTTGCGCAGTTTAGCCAATTTGTCTTGCCGCATCCGATCATCTGGTCTCGCGGCCCGGCACCAAAACTGAGTTTGCATGCGATCTTCCACTACATTTTGCGGCTGTTGTACATGGGTGTTGAGGCGCACTGAAAATTGACCAGAATTCAAGCATTTTTCTCATCGAAAATTGACCATACCAAAGCCTCGAAGAATCAGAGCAGTAAAAGCTTTACGGCTTCATCACTTGGTCAATTTCAATTGCAAAAGTATGGTCAATTTTCAGTACGCGCCAACACGGCAAGGCAACGCCGCCGGACGAGCCGTTCTAACCGGCGCGCGGGGAAAGGAGCGAAGGGCGTAGCCCGTAGCGGATTTCCCTGCGCATTCCGCTGCCGAGACATATCGAAAAGAAGTGTTTTACAAACCGCTGTTTGGTAGACTTATCCACAACCGCTGGCTCAAAAAGCAGCGGCCCGCCCTGGGTCAATATTCAATCGGCGCGAACAATTGAGATATCAAGGTAAATTGTCATAAGTGCAATGTGACACTTTTGGCAGCTATGTGTCGATTACCCCAAAACGTCTTGGCCGGCATCGAACTCATGCACATGATTCGCAAAGGGCAGCTCATGATAAAAGACTCTCATGAGATGTCTTTTGCCGACCAGTTTTATGCATTGGCAGGACAAATACGCCCAGTTTGAAGGTGGGCGCATGCGCCCACTAAAAATCCGACTTGTCCTCGCTAACGCGACAGAACCTGTACGGGCCTATCCCCGCTTGCACGGGGGAACCGATCTCAGCATTCGTGATCTCAGACTGTCAATGGGACTATCCCCGCTTGCACGGGGGAACCACAGAAGAGGAAACGGAATCGTGGATCGCTGAGGGCCTATCCCCGCTTGCACGGGGGAATCCGGGCGGCAACTGGTATTTGCCGGATAGGGTCGGGCCTATCCCCGCTTGCACGGGGGAACCCGTCAGTGTACATGTACACTACAATGAATCATGGGCCTATCCCCGCTTGCACGGGGGAACCTCTCACACCTAACTCATTGATATGTAGGGCGAAACGATGAAATTGATGCTGATTTTTAAAGAACGTTTGCAGCTTTGCCGCGACGGGTTAACCACATTCCGTCCATTTCTACCAATTCGCGCGATGGTGTTCCGAGATGGGCAAGACCAACACCGCCAATTTCATTCAAGTCACGCCATACCATGACTAAACTGCCTCTAGGCTCTTTCCCATGCCAGTCGGAAACAACTCCCCATGTACGCTCACGGACGCCCTTGTTCATACGTGGGGCGACAAATACATTAGGTGCAATTTCCAACATAACTGAGGCAAGAAAACCATGAAACCGTTCAGCCACATCACGCGTTACTATCATCACCAGCGCCACTGAGCTCCTCCATACGTAGTACCTGTTTGATCTTATCGATCATCGACGGGATAACTTGCTGCTTGCGGAACACTTGTGCCGCTTCACGGCGTACCAAGCGATCCACCGTATCCTGCGCACCTTTGGACACCTGCCGGGCAGCCGAAAAGGCAATTTGAAGCGTGACTTCTTCGCGAAATAAATCGGCAATGTCGAGCACAAAGGATTGCCCTGAATCTTCATGAATGAAGCCTAACGGTGGCAATGCCGCCAGCGACTGAACAGCAATAGCCGCTGCGGCCTGCACTGCGGTGGCAGCGTGATTTAGTGCCTGGTTTGGAATATCGGCGGTCATGGGGTTAGCGCGGTCGTAGTGGCGCCCCTTCCATTCGATTTCATGCTTGTCTGCCATCAGCTTGTACATTATTTTAACGCGAGAGCCCTCAATGCCACGAAGCGTATCCAACTCACGATGAGGCAGTATTTCGCCCAGGCGCATTGCATACATATGACGCGCTACGCTGAGACGCCGGCGAGGGTTGCCCCACAACTCTGCCTGACGTCTGGCGACGTCAGAACGGTCCGGCATCAAAGGTGGCGCAGTGTATGAACGCACTCCGTCAACCCCGACTGCCGCCATCAACGTGCCATGCCGAGCGAGCAGGCGCAAGGCATCGTGCGTGACGCTGCTGCCCGGTCCCAGCAATATCATGGACACCGATTGGTGTGGGATTTGATCAATTTGCGGCCTCAAGGAATTAGCTCCGCGTATGAAATGCAAGCAGCCATCGATCACACACAACTCTCCCCGCTCCAGCCAGAGCAATCCGTGGCGATCCGCGTGTGGAAAACGGGCTGTTTCCAACCCCAATCGCCCTTTAAGCATATTTACACCCCGTTACATCAAGCACGTGCTGAACGAAGCAAAAGCAGTCCGAAACCAAAGGCCCGGTGTCGCCCGACACCACCAGCCAATAATTGCGCAAAGGCACGCGGGTCCGCCACGCGTAGCTGCCCCTTCAATACGACGTCAGGTCCACTGACGACGCGGCTATGGCGTACATCAGAAGCATCTCTCTTTTGAGTTTTGCGCGTCACACCTAGCCGTTGATGGCGTGTAACGCCGGCGTCGACCAGTTCTGCACCGCCCTGCCGAGCCAGCATTTCGCGCAGCCATTGCACATAAACCTCACTACGGTCCAGACCACTGCCACCCGCCTTTTCAACCGCCACTAAAAAAGCATCGCGCTCGCGGCCCGTTTTGCCCTCGCGGATGATAGGGCGCACTCGGACCTCAAACCCAAGCACATGTCCCTCCGCCCACTGCGTGGGGAAAGGTCGTGCGCTCATGCCGGCATGGTGGAGTGTCTGACCAAGACCCAGCGCAGCCGCCACCTCAGGATCGGCCAAGGCAGCACACTGCGTCAATTCGGCTGCGTTCAAACGAGTGTAGGCCAGTAAGCCTTGCTCGGCATCTAGATAATGAAACGGCTGCGGCGCATGTTCGCCAAAGACAGCATGCAAAAGTGCATGGAGTGCGTAGCCCATGTCACCGTGCGAATCCAGCAATCTGTGGCGTACTGCCCAAGCGGCCAACCGTTGCGGATCGGGCTGTGTGTGCAACAAGTAAAGAGGCTCCGAACTCATGTCATACCTCTCGCATTTTTAATGAGCCCTTCACGCACCGCGCGCCAGCCGCCATGCACGCCGCTGGTCCAGTTGCGTTCGTCACAAACATCTACTAAACGGTCCCCTGCCAATTGACCTTCACCTTCGGGCCATTGAGCACGCCATCCACGTGTCCCGCTGGCAAGCGGTGCAAGCTGCAATGCCTGCAACACTGAATCCGCATCAATCCAGCCAGCCACTAATCGCCCAACAGGCAGGCAGGGCTTACGCCCAATAAACAAGGGCCGCTGGGGCCGATCCAGCGCCTGTGCGATTTCGTCCAGAGTGGGAAAATCGCTAGCGGGCTCCAGTCTCAAAGCAAGCAAGGCGTTGAGGTCGGCGTGGTAGTCGCGGTAACGCAAATGCGGACTGTTATACGACGCGGCCCCGCCATGGCGCTCTTCGACAGTGCCCCATGTAGTCCATGCCTTGTCAGCAGCGCCCAGTTGCGCAGTTTGAAAGTCGGTTAACCGTGAACCTGGTGTTTCCAGCCGAGTGCCCAATAGCAACCTCTCTTGCAACCGGTTATGTAGAGTGTCGTCGCTCCGATCCCAACCCAAGGCATTGGCAATCATCCCCGTCACCATGGAAAGCGCCGGAAAGTCGCGGATAACTCCGAAGTTGTCGATAGTTTCGCCGCCAAACGCAATGAGCGGCGATGAAAGCCGTATGAGCAAATGACGCGGCATTTCAGGCCACCTGTACTGGCGCGTTGCCTTGGGTGATGTAAGCCTGCACCCAAGTTGCCAAATCGTTGAGGGTCATCCTTTGCGCTTTGGGCACACCAACTTTGTCCAAGGATAAAAAGCGGCGATCAAGAGTAGCGCCATAGGCATCATCCAGTTTCCCAATTTCATCCGCGAGCATTTGTACTGCGACTTCGCGAAGGGCCGGTTGGTTCAGCAGCAAGGCATTTTGAAAAGCGCCTGCAAGGCTGCGTGGCTGCCAGTCGCTCACCTCCACCGGCATTGCCAACTTGCCGAAAGGGATACAAATCGGTAGGGTTGTAGGATGAGCAAATGTGACCTATATCGCGGATTCCGCTATCCCGCCGCCATCATCAGCCATGTGGTGTGGCTGTACTTTCGTTTTTCGCTGAGCTTTCGAGACATCGAGGAGCTGATGGCTAGCCGGGGGATCTTCGTCACTTACGAGACCATCCGGCAATGGACCTTGAAGTTTGGGCAGACGTACGCCAATGCCTTGCGCCGGCGCCAGCCCCGACGTGGAGACAAATGGCATCTGGACGAGGTCGTATTGACCATCAAGGGAAAGCACCATTACCTGTGGCGCGCGGTGGACCAGCAAGGGCATACGCTCGATGTACTGGTGCAGCGCAGGCGCAACCGGCAGGCGGCCAAACACTTCTTTCGCAAGCTGCTCAAGGGGCTACGGTATGTGCCGCGGGTGCTGGTCACGGACAAGCTCAGGAGCTATGGCGCGGCGAAGGCGCAGATCCTGCCGGGTGTCGAGCATCGGCAGCACAAGGGGCTCAACAACCGTGCCGAAGTCTCACACCAGCCGACCCGGCAACGAGAGCGGCAAATGCGGCGGTTCAAATCGCCGGGCCATGCCCAACGCTTTTTATCGGCGCATGGCCCCATC
Source organism: uncultured Oxalobacteraceae bacterium (assembly GCA_966250375.1). Lineage (GTDB taxonomy): Bacteria > Pseudomonadota > Gammaproteobacteria > Burkholderiales > Burkholderiaceae_D > CAMLDH01. The sequence goes on along the minus strand of CBINHE010000019.1, from coordinate 20,335 downwards.
AACAATGCCTTCCGCTGTCAGCGCCATCGCCTATCGGCAGCACAGTACCGGTCCGTCCGGACTGCGGCTTGTTCTCTTTGGAATGAGGTCACCGGTCTAGGGAACATTCAATAATCGCCGCTTGATTATCTCTTCATCGCACCCATTGGGGGGCGATTTCCCCACTACCGTATTTACATCTCAGCAAGTTGACAATGCCCCTGAAACCCATTGGGGAAGGGGAATCTTCGACCAAATCCGCATCCATGCAACAACGCCATTCTGCATCCTCTCCACCTGGAGTAACGAACATTGCCTTGCCGTTTCCCCATGCTGATTTTCTCAATCAATCATTTGCGTTATAGCAATAACATCTTTACAATTCTGTGTTTGCTGTTGTCTTGAAAGTAATGGTCTTGACGGCAAGCCTGCCTTGCCAGCACCACTTTCGTGAAGTTACCCCTGCCACTGGCGGGCCAATCGAGGAAACACGTCATATGGACATGATGGATGGCGCCTTCGCCTACACCCAAGCCAACCGCCTGCTCAAACTCACCTGCGCTCCCGGTTCCAGCATCGAAGACGACGTTCTCTTGCCATATGAACTGTCCGGCGAGGATGGTATCAGCGAAGGCTATACCTACCGCTTGCTGTGTCTCTCAGCCGATCTGCACTTGCCGCTGGAGCAGTTGATCGGTTTACCGGCGCAAGTTGCTCTACTGACCACAGAGGGTCAGCGCCGCGCCATCTGCGGTTTCGTCACCCAAGCTGAGCGGCTGGGTACCGATGGCGCTTTTTCCCTTTGTCGCTTGACCCTGCAAGACCCGTTCGCGATCCTGCGAAAGAACAAGCGCAGCCGCGTCTTCCAGGACTTGACCGTACTGGAATTCGTGCGCCAGATTCTCGAAGAACACTTGCGCGGTAACAGCGTGATGGCGCAAAGCGTGGACTTGCGCATCGACTGCCGCGGACAGCATCCCAAGCAATCCTGGGCCACCCAGTTCAATGAAAACGATACCGCCTTCCTCCTGCGTTGGCTGGCACAGGAAGGCATCGCCTGGTACATCGAGCATGGCGATGCCGGCCAGCCCGGCGAGCATCCCAAGATGACCATCGTGCTGTTCGACGATGTCGCCACCCTGAAAGCAGACCCGGTGAAAGTGCGCTTCCATCGCAACGATGGCGTCGATACCCGCACCGAGGATGTGCTGACCGACTGGAGCAGCGCCCGCACCCTGCAGCCGGGGCGCACCATGCGCGCCAGCTACGACTACCAGGCGGTCGTCGTCAATACCCAGCAGGATGACAGCCGCGTTGACCAGGGCGATTTCGGCAATCGCCTGGCCGATACACTGGAAGATTACGAATACGAACCGCACTTCAGCGCCAACGACGCCGGCGATTATGCGCGCTACGGCAAGCTGCGCATGGGCGCGCACGAATTCAAGATCGAACTGTACAACGGCAGCGGCACGCACCGCCGCCTGCCGGTCGGCGCCACCCTCAAGCTGATCGACCACCCGTCGTCCGACGACGGCCAGCAATTCACCGTCACGCAAGCCAGCCTGTACGCCCGCAACAACCTGTCGCCGCGCATGGAATCCCAAGCGAAAACGCTGCTGCAGCATCCTGCCGCCACTGCCGCGCGCGGGAAATGGGATTTGCCGGCAGATGCCTCCCACACCGATCCGGTCTGTCAAACCCGTTTCAATGCCGTGCGCAAAGGCGTACAGATCGTGCCCGCCTACAGCGATACCGAATACGCCAAGCCAGTCGCGCCCGCCATGATGACGGCAATCGTCGTGGGGCCGCCGGGCGAAGAAATCCACGTCAACCAGCGTGGCTGCGTGCAAGTCAAGCTGAAGTTCACTCGCACGCAAGATCATCGCCATGCGGCTGGCGCAGGCGCAGCTGGCAAAGATGGCGACTCGATCTGGATTCGCGTCATGCAGCCGTGGACGGGCAGCGGTTACGGCCATTTGTGGACTCCGAGAGTTGGCGACGAATGTGTTTTGCTTTTTGAAAATGGGGACGTAGACAGGCCGCTCATTGTCGGATCGCTGTTCAATGGCACGCACCCGCCACCCGACTTTTCGCATGCCGGCGACCTGCCCGGCAACAAGACGCAGTCGGGCATCAAGTCCAAAATGTATAAAGGCAGCGGCTGCAATGAAATCGTGTGGGACGACACCACCGCCGAACAGCGCCTGCGAGTCGCCACGGACCACAGCAACACCGCGCTGAACCAGGGCTATCTCGTGCATCCGCGCGTCGGCGGTAAAGGCCAGCCGCGTGGCGAGGGCCTGGAAGCGCGCACCGATGGCTATGCCGCCTTCCGTGCCGGCAAAGGCATGCTCATTTCCACCGATGCGCGCGACAACGCCAAGGGCACGCATCTGGACAGCAAGGAATTGACGACCCAGTTGAAGGGCAGCCTGGAACTGTCGAAGACATTGTCCGATGCCGCCAAAGATCACCATGCCGATCCGCTGGACGTCAACGAGGAAGCCAAGCGCCTGATCCAGGTAGCGGAAAAGACCTATACGCAATCGGGCGGCACGGGCCAGCAGGCGACAGTGGCAGGGTATGAAGAACCGATCCTGGCCTTGTCCAGCCCGGCCGGCATTCTCGGCACTACCCCCAAGAGCTGGCAAATCGCCGCCGGTGAAAACGTTCACCTGTCCAGCCAGAAGGATCTCAACGTTGCCGTCGGCAACCGCTATTCGGTCGCGGTCAAGCAATCATGGAGCGTGTTCGTCGCCACCGAGGGCATGAAACTGTTTGCCGGCAAGGGCAAGGTCCAGATCCAGGCACAGGACGACAATCTTGAAGCGACTGCACGTAAGGATGTGACCTTGGCATCCATTGCGGGAGATATCGATTTTGCGGCTGCTAAGAGCATCAAGATCACGGCTGGGGGCGGATGCCAGATCCTGATCGAAAACGGACAGATCTCGTTCAAGGCGCAGGGGCCGATCAATATTCATGGCAGCGTCAAGAATCTGACTGGGCCGGCAAGTGTTGCACCGGTTTTGCCAAAGCTTCCTGCCGTTCCGATGCCTCTACACGATATGAAGTTTAATTTCCACTTGGGAGATAGCCCGGGACTGAACGGCCATGGGTTGGCGCATACGCCATGGAAGATCGTGCGACCAGCCAATCCGGAAGAATTGGCTGGCATGGCCTTGGTGAATCCGCTCAGCGTATTAGCGGAAGGTATCAGCGACGATAAAGGGCACGTCAAACTGACTGCAGAACAGGAAAAATCGCTTGCCAAGGAATTTTCTGAACGCCCCGTCAATATCTGGATGATGTATCCAGGCCAGGCCGTTCAATTGGAAGTGCATCAAGAACAGCCCGACTGGACTGAAGAACAAAAGATGTTGTATGCGTTATCCGCGATGGATTACAGCGATGACTTGTACACCTCTAAATACGGCGAGGAAGCCCGTCACGACAAGAAGCGCGGGTTGAAAGATATGCTGCTTAGAAGCGGGGACGCGCTCTATAACAAGCTCAAAAAATAAGGGAAGGGCAACATGGCTGGTAACTCCATCACAGCGCGTCCTGGCAAAGTCATGTGCCAGATTGTCGACACTGACAAAAAACCGCTCCTATCGAAATCTTCCACTGACCCCTTTATCAAGGATCAATGTACAGGAACTGAAGCAAGCTTCGGGCCGGTATTTTCCGAACCAGAGCCGGGCAACGCAGTGAAGTTTTTCACAACGGGCAAGGAATACTTTGAAACAGTCGCCAGTGCAATTGAAGGCGCCAAGGAATCTGTTTTTATTACAGGATGGCAGGTGAATTACGATGTCGTCCTGACGGGGAAGAAGCGCCTAATCGATTGCCTCAAGACTGCAGTGGATAAAGACTGCACCGTTTATGTGATGCCTTGGCTATCGCCCAAAGTCGGGGTCAACACGAATGACCTGGAAACCATGCTGGCTGTATTCCAGCTCAACGCCGGCAAATCGGGACCGCCAAAAGCAATTGCGATGCCTGCCATGCAGCAGAGCGATATGGGCAATCTGGGACTCATGTTTTCTCACCATCAAAAGCTGGTTGTCATCGATAACAAAGTCGCTTTTGTCGGCGGGCTTGATTTAGCCTATGGCCGCCGCGATGATGCGAATTTCTCCGTTATTGCCAACAGCGATGGCCGCCAAGGCAACGAAATGTACAACTCTTGCGTGCCCCCGCTGCATGCATTGGCGGCGGATAAACAGATGCGGCATGTCTCTATATGGGAACTGCTGTTCGGTACCTTGGCGCCAAAAGATGCCGCAAAAATCTACCAGCCAATGCATGGCGTGGCTGATGTGCTTGACAACGGCTTTATGAACAGCGCAAGGGATTGGTGGCAATCTCCCGGCATCATCGAGCGCGCGCAACTATTTGGCGCGGACATGAAAGATTTTGCCGCGGACCTGGAAAAAAATATCTGCAATAGCTGGCTGGAGGTCGTCTGTGAAGCGTCGCAAAAAGCCAAGGAGACAGTTTCGAATGCAAAACAAGCTGTTGTAGACGCACGAGACCAATTGATTGACGACGCAGGCGATACCGCCACTCGGGCTGCTGCGTCTGCTGCCAAGTCAGGTTTCAAAAGGCTGCCGCCCGATGTCCAGTTGTACATCAAACAGCTTTGGGATATGGATTCGGCGATGGTGCGCGAAGACTACGGCATCATCATGGCGTGGCTCAATAATGCCAGCCTTGATAGCCTGCCGCACGACATGCGCAATAAAGTCTATGCGGTCATCCAGTCCATCGTAGCCGAGAGTTACCGTATTCTTAGCAGCGAACAGAATTGGCAACAGTATTCCTATCCCGAAGCAATCAAACGTAACCTGTTGCCGAAAAATGGCAAGGAACTCGATTACTACACGCAACCGCGTATGCCATGGCAGGATATGCAGGCACGCATCGAAGGTCCGGCAGTCTACCATTTGGCGCGTAATTTCGTGCAACGCTGGAACAGTTTGCAGCATGCGATGGCCACTGCATGTGACAGGAACGACGGATTCTTTGCATCGATAAACTCGCCCGCAGTGCGCGAAATCGTCGAACGTTTTCGCAAAGGCGGCCCCTTCAAGCCACGGTTTATTGACGCGAACCATTTGCCCAAAAAGACCACTGAGCGTAAGGGTGAATGTATCGTGCAAGTTCTGCGCAGTGCGCCACGCAACATGGTGCAGCAGGAAAATGCGGCCTTGGACAAAGGCCTTCGCACCGCACCGCAGCAAGAGGCCAAACAGGACAACGTGCTCAATGCTACAAAGCAAGCGATCGCCAATGCGCAAAACTTCATTTACATTGAAGGTCAATTTTTTCAGAGCGCATTCGGTGATCAAGCGGTCTTCGATTCAAGGGACTATTCCGGCCCGATGGGACACCAGATCTCGTTCCGCAGTCTGCCTGGATATCGGGAATACAAAGACACTTTCAATCTGGGGGCCGCCGAGAATCTGGACGATCCGGCGGCGCTGATCAATTGGGCCAAACTCTACCAATTGAAAAAAGCCGCACTGGATAAAGATGGCAAGGCAAAAAAGATACGAAAAGAGTTCACCGATGGCTTAAAGCGGGTACTTGGCAACAAGGCGCAGATACAGGGATTCAAAAAACTATCCAATCCGCAGAAGACGATGCTCAATTCCATCGGTGAGACGCTAGCAGCACGCATAGTGAAGGCAATTAGTGACGGCCTGCCATTTCATGTGTATATCGTGCTGCCAGTCCATCCGGAAGGAACGCTCGACACCATCAACATCATGACCCAGGCTCATCTAACCATGCAGTCTCTGGTGCATGGAGAGAAAAGTTTGGTAAACCGGATCAAGACCGCCATTGCCGCAATTGAATTAGTAAAAAAAGAGAAGCTTGTATGGACTGAGGCGCTCGCCGTCGCCCAGGAGAAAAGATTAGGGGCAAACGTAAAAGACGCCGCATGGCAGGAATACCTCACCTTGCTGAACCTGCGCAACTGGGCGACATTGGGAAACCGCATTTTCACTGAACAAATCTATGTTCATAGCAAGCTCCTGATCGTGGACGACCGCGTCGCCATCCTGGGAAGCGCGAACATCAACGACCGCAGCATGATAGGGGACCGTGATTCGGAGCTGGCCGTCATCATCCATGACAATCAGCAGACGACAGCCCCATTGACTGGCAAAGATAATATGCCAGTCAGTAAAGTGGTGCACGATTTACGTGTTGATTTATGGAAGAAACACTTCGGATTGACAGCTGGTGGCCCGAAGGCGGCGGCTGAGCTTGCTGACTGCCTGAAAAAACCGGCGGCGCCGCAGACATGGAAGAAGATCCAGAAAAGAGCGCAAGATAATCAGGCGGCTTACGAAAAAGTATTCAAGCATATCCCCCGCTCAGATAGTGCAACTAATTCAGAAAAAGTGAATGGAGAATTATTTGCAGCCTCGATCTGGCCGACCTGGAAATATGAAAAGCCTCTCAAACACTCGGAAGGAGGAAAACTGGTGTCGCCAATGCCTTTCGATAATGCTTTTTGGACCGATCCCGTGATATCAAAATTGGATACTGCCCCTCTCGCCTCGATCAAGGGTTTCATCACGGCATTGCCGACGCGCTGGACCGAAGGTGAGAACAACGATTCGAAATTCAATCTGGCTGTGGTGGCACACAACTACTACGAGGACAGATCGCTACCCAGTGCACTTATGCCAGCGGTTAACATATCCACGTAACAAAACAGGAGTACAGAGATGTCAATGCAGCGAATAGGATATGGTTACTTGGCCCTGCTGTTGCTGGGCGCATGCCAATCCGGACATGGCGAGAATGCGGCCAAGCATGCACAGGAGTCTGCTCGTGCCTTGCACCCGGATTACAAAAAACCGGAAGGTTACAAGACCGAGTGCTTTGGACGGTCGGTTTTCGATGTGCCGGGCGAGGTTGAGTGGGCAATGGTTGACCCTGAAGTTCGGAATAAAGGAATCCAATTTACGGACAATATAGGGACCATGGGAGAGCGGCTTGACTATGGCCCTTATACCGATATCCGGGTTACCTATGCCGCTACGCGCAAAGATTGGGACTGGCTCAAAGAACTGGAAGGGCGAGAGCATGAGTCATATGCCGTTCCTTATCCAGATTCAATGGGGTGGAGAGCCGGCAATAGTTTGTATGTGTACTTGTGGCGCAACGACCGCATTTATCGTTTTTTATTCAGTTCGTCCGACGATTCCTTCGAAAAAAGCAAGCAGGCGCTTCTTGATGTCTTATCTCGCTTCCGTCCGCGCGCTACGCATGAAATACCCGCCGATCCCGGCGTTTGCTTCACTCACGGCTTCATTGCTGACGATGGCACGGTAGGCTTCAGAATGCAAAACACGCTGCGCCTCAAATCCACGCCGAACGTTACCTACACGATCAACACCGGCAAAAACGGTGACGATACCGAGCCGGTCAGATTGGATGTGATGGCCAGCACGCTACCTGTCTTGAATGGTCTGGAAGGCATGATCGTCGGCCAGCAGGTGCAAAAGCGAATCGGGCCGGAGCGCGTCAAGATCGGCCCGTATCATGGCATGGCCGGCGGCTTCACCATCAATCCCGATCCTAACGGGCCCAAGGAACAGGAAGTTGCCTATCACATGGAAGCCGGACAGGGCGGCGTTGCCAATTCGGATATCTTTCCCTTCATTCACGTGCAGATGGATGGATATCCTAAGGCCGCTGACCGCACCCTGATGCAATCGGCGCCTCCATTCGACAGTAGTTATGCGCGCTGGAAAGATCTCTTGTCGAGCATCCGCTTGAAGACGCTGCCGCGTCCCTTGACAAGCGAGGAGGAGAAGAAGATCGCCGACTCTGTGGTCAATCCGCCGAAAGACACCATCGATCCGGCCGAGATCGCGTTCCGCCAACGGCTGGCCGACCTCAAGAAACAGGATAAAAAAGCAGAGCAGGCAGAGAGAGACGCACGCGCAGTTGCCGAAGCCATTCGACGGGAGATTCCAGCCCGGGTCGATTGCAGTACAGGCAAACTGATCCAGTTGAATGGTAAAGCGCCACTGCGGGTGGAAATGAGGAGTCTCACCGATCTGCTGGGCATGAGACCGGTACCGACCATTTTGTCATATGGACCACTGCCGCGGGCCGGGATGGCGGAGTACATGGGGGCGCCCGAGCAGGTGCTACTGCGGCAACCGCTGGACAAGAATGGCTATTTGACCATTCCGCAGAATCTGGAAGACCGCATTGCCAAACATTTGTGCGAAGGGTACCGCCTGTGGGTGAATTTCCCCGGCAATTCGCTGCAGGTAATTGTGCAAGATAGTCCGGCAAATGGGGGGAAAGCCAAGACCGAGGCGCATTGACTTCCACGGTTTGGAAACCATCCACGATTTTGAACTAATTCGCCGCCATGAATGGAAAATCTCTTCTCCTCCTCGCCGGAATTCTCTGGATTTCAGTGCTAATGAACAAGGCCGCCGGATTCCTATGGCGGTTCGAAGTTTTAAGAACGCTTGCAAAAGCCCTGCGCTGGCTCGCCTTTGGAGCATATCTGTTAGGGGTGACAGGGGTGGCGGCAATGCTGTATTTCGATACAGATTATGAAGGACGGCTATTTATTGTTGGCCTAATAGCAGTGTTTACGGCTGTACCGCTTAGCATAAGCTCAGTGCAGTTCTACCGTATTGCGCAGAGTTGGAGGCAGAACCGGAAATTGAGCGATGAGGCAGAGCGTTGTGCAAATACCTCTCAATAGAGGAAAGCGAAGGCTCCTTGATTCGCATATGGCAGAGCGACTTAAGTGACGTCGAAATTTTAATCTAGCACAAAGCAATTTCCTAACGGCGTTTCTGAATTTAAGTTCAAGGGACAAACACATGTCCGACAGGCATGTGTTTGTCCAAATTAGATAAACGAGGCTGATGACGTCAGGTCCAATTTCCAGAAAAGCTAAAAGCCTTGCACATATGAATTCGGTTACCCATTCCCCTTTGCCACATTGGTTTGAGCACGCCTTCTCCCATGCCTCCGCTGAAGAGCGCCAGATCGCTGCCACGCTATGGCGGGAAGAACCGGCGTTGCGCCAACTCATACAAAGGCTGGAGGCGTATTTGCCGTCGCGCTGGAAGCCCACGGCATGCCCGCGTTGCGACAATCGAAACATTCGGAAACAGGCTGACACCTCCACCACCACGCGGTATTTTTGCCCGGCTTGCGATCGTCTATTTTCAGCAAGCGAGGGCACGCCCTTTTATCGCTTGACGGAGAAGTCCTATGAGCGCCTGTATGGCGTGGCCGTGGCGTTGTGGAGCCCCTGGACGCCCTATTTCGTTTGGCGAATCCTCGGCTGCACTTGCACGAAGCAATTCGGGTATCTCCGTCAGCGCCTGCTGCCGCTGCTGGAGACGCTGGATGTCGCGCCGTTGGTGTCGCGACCTGCCTATCGGCTGGGTTTTACCCCCGCACAGCAAGGCATCCGCTGCCCGCGCTGCGGAGGAAGCGACTTGAAGTATCGCCGCCGCGCCGATCCCGACAATCCTGGACAGTTATGCATGACGTGCCAATATGGGTTCTTCCTGATTGCATCGCGCCGGGCAGGATTGCCAATTCCGGAAGAGGTGCATTGTCCGGAATGCGCGGGTCGAAACCTGATGAAGAAAACGCAAAGCCGGGACGGACGCGGTCAATATTACTGCCGGGATTGCCGACGCCTCTTCATTGAAGCGCCAAAAAAGTATCAGCCCCCCGCCTCGAAACATATCCCCGCTGAACGGGAAGTTCCCGCAGAGATGTCGTGTCCCTCGTGCCATGGGACAAAAATACGACTGACCGTTCTGTCCAAGAATGGGCAGCGCACATTTCGCTGTTCCGACTGTTTTCGGCAATTCCTGGAAAATCCCAAACGGCCTCCCCGACACGTGAAATACACCGGTCTGCCTTCCGCCGATCCGGCATCAACGAGAGAGATTTGATGCTCTTGTGCGGCATGGGGAATAGAACACGCCAGCCATCATCAGCGATCCATCGCAAAATAGATAAAACCATGCGCCACTTCCGCCCCCGCCATGCCGCTCCCGGCCTGCTCCCGGTGCTGTACGAAGCCCTCCTTGCCGAATCGTTGTGGAGCCTCATCTATCAATTCGAGCATCCTGAGAACGGGATGCCGTGCTGCGATGACGTCGCGACCACAGTCTTGAACGACGACAATGAAGAGCGCAGCGTCATCCCGCTCTGGACGCGCCAGGAATATGCTGAACAGTACCGTCTTGGCTGGGACAGTCCCTTTCGCGAGCGCATCCTGTGCGTGCAGTCCGTCTACGGCGCCAACGTGCTCAAGCGCCTGGCAAAGCGCAACGTGAGTATCGTCATCGATCATGGGTACGACGGCCTGATCCTTCGGTCCGGCACCTGGCAACCCGCTTTAGCCTTCCATGGACAAACCGGCAGCATCGAATTCGTGAAGCCTGAGGCGGTTGTCGATGGATGGTGCGCAGCCGACCCCGACGACTTTCCAGCCTGGCGCGATCGGCTCACGCATCTGCTGCTCAATATCGAGACCGCCCGCCGCGCATGGCTGCTCTGGCTGCCAGTCACTGCCGAGGCGCCGCGCCGGCTTTGCCTAGTCACCATGTCCGCCCTTCCCGATGTGGCCAGCCGCATCTACCATGCGCTGCCCTTGCTGGCCCAGGACCTCACGCTGCCGCCGCTGGCTTATCTGCCGCTCCATTTTGGAGACAAGCTGGCGCGCACACTTTCCGTCCCGGCATTCTTCGGCGACGAACTGGAGCACGCCCTCAAGGTCGCTTCCGGCAAGCCTGCATCGCGCATGTATCGGCTTTTTTAACCCGTACTCAGTCAGGTGCGCGAGTGTGTTGATCCGATCGTTCAATGATGTCAGCCTGAGCGGCGGGCATTGCCTTGCCGTTTCCCCATGCTGATTTTCTCAATCAATCATTTGCGTTATAGCAATAACATCTTTACAATTCTGTGTTTGCTGTTGTCTTGAAAGTAATGGTCTTGACGGCAAGCCTGCCTTGCCAGCACCACTTTCGTGAAGTTACCCCTGCCACTGGCGGGCCAATCGAGGAAACACGTCATATGGACATGATGGATGGCGCCTTCGCCTACACCCAAGCCAACCGCCTGCTCAAACTCACCTGCGCTCCCGGTTCCAGCATCGAAGACGACGTTCTCTTGCCATATGAACTGTCCGGCGAGGATGGTATCAGCGAAGGCTATACCTACCGCTTGCTGTGTCTCTCAGCCGATCTGCACTTGCCGCTGGAGCAGTTGATCGGTTTACCGGCGCAAGTTGCTCTACTGACCACAGAGGGTCAGCGCCGCGCCATCTGCGGTTTCGTCACCCAAGCTGAGCGGCTGGGTACCGATGGCGCTTTTTCCCTTTGTCGCTTGACCCTGCAAGACCCGTTCGCGATCCTGCGAAAGAACAAGCGCAGCCGCGTCTTCCAGGACTTGACCGTACTGGAATTCGTGCGCCAGATTCTCGAAGAACACTTGCGCGGTAACAGCGTGATGGCGCAAAGCGTGGACTTGCGCATCGACTGCCGCGGACAGCATCCCAAGCAATCCTGGGCCACCCAGTTCAATGAAAACGATACCGCCTTCCTCCTGCGTTGGCTGGCACAGGAAGGCATCGCCTGGTACATCGAGCATGGCGATGCCGGCCAGCCCGGCGAGCATCCCAAGATGACCATCGTGCTGTTCGACGATGTCGCCACCCTGAAAGCAGACCCGGTGAAAGTGCGCTTCCATCGCAACGATGGCGTCGATACCCGCACCGAGGATGTGCTGACCGACTGGAGCAGCGCCCGCACCCTGCAGCCGGGGCGCACCATGCGCGCCAGCTACGACTACCAGGCGGTCGTCGTCAATACCCAGCAGGATGACAGCCGCGTTGACCAGGGCGATTTCGGCAATCGCCTGGCCGATACACTGGAAGATTACGAATACGAACCGCACTTCAGCGCCAACGACGCCGGCGATTATGCGCGCTACGGCAAGCTGCGCATGGGCGCGCACGAATTCAAGATCGAACTGTACAACGGCAGCGGCACGCACCGCCGCCTGCCGGTCGGCGCCACCCTCAAGCTGATCGACCACCCGTCGTCCGACGACGGCCAGCAATTCACCGTCACGCAAGCCAGCCTGTACGCCCGCAACAACCTGTCGCCGCGCATGGAATCCCAAGCGAAAACGCTGCTGCAGCATCCTGCCGCCACTGCCGCGCGCGGGAAATGGGATTTGCCGGCAGATGCCTCCCACACCGATCCGGTCTGTCAAACCCGTTTCAATGCCGTGCGCAAAGGCGTACAGATCGTGCCCGCCTACAGCGATACCGAATACGCCAAGCCAGTCGCGCCCGCCATGATGACGGCAATCGTCGTGGGGCCGCCGGGCGAAGAAATCCACGTCAACCAGCGTGGCTGCGTGCAAGTCAAGCTGAAGTTCACTCGCACGCAAGATCATCGCCATGCGGCTGGCGCAGGCGCAGCTGGCAAAGATGGCGACTCGATCTGGATTCGCGTCATGCAGCCGTGGACGGGCAGCGGTTACGGCCATTTGTGGACTCCGAGAGTTGGCGACGAATGTGTTTTGCTTTTTGAAAATGGGGACGTAGACAGGCCGCTCATTGTCGGATCGCTGTTCAATGGCACGCACCCGCCACCCGACTTTTCGCATGCCGGCGACCTGCCCGGCAACAAGACGCAGTCGGGCATCAAGTCCAAAATGTATAAAGGCAGCGGCTGCAATGAAATCGTGTGGGACGACACCACCGCCGAACAGCGCCTGCGAGTCGCCACGGACCACAGCAACACCGCGCTGAACCAGGGCTATCTCGTGCATCCGCGCGTCGGCGGTAAAGGCCAGCCGCGTGGCGAGGGCCTGGAAGCGCGCACCGATGGCTATGCCGCCTTCCGTGCCGGCAAAGGCATGCTCATTTCCACCGATGCGCGCGACAACGCCAAGGGCACGCATCTGGACAGCAAGGAATTGACGACCCAGTTGAAGGGCAGCCTGGAACTGTCGAAGACATTGTCCGATGCCGCCAAAGATCACCATGCCGATCCGCTGGACGTCAACGAGGAAGCCAAGCGCCTGATCCAGGTAGCGGAAAAGACCTATACGCAATCGGGCGGCACGGGCCAGCAGGCGACAGTGGCAGGGTATGAAGAACCGATCCTGGCCTTGTCCAGCCCGGCCGGCATTCTCGGCACTACCCCCAAGAGCTGGCAAATCGCCGCCGGTGAAAACGTTCACCTGTCCAGCCAGAAGGATCTCAACGTTGCCGTCGGCAACCGCTATTCGGTCGCGGTCAAGCAATCATGGAGCGTGTTCGTCGCCACCGAGGGCATGAAACTGTTTGCCGGCAAGGGCAAGGTCCAGATCCAGGCACAGGACGACAATCTTGAAGTGACCGCAAAGAAGGACATCAAGATCGCCTCTATCGGGGGCAACATCGAGATCTCCACCCCCAACAGCCTGACACTGACTGCCGGCGGTTGCCAGATCAAGATGAGCGGTGGCGCAATCGACATCAAGGCGCCGGGGCCGGTGAATATCCATGGTGCACCCAAGAATCTGACGGGGCCGGCAGGCGGCAACTACAGCGGTGCCTTGCCGCAAGCACCGATGAAGAAAGGCGACATGGCGCTGGAGCACCTGTACGAAAACGGCGAACCGGTCAAGGGCGCGCAATACAAAGTCACGCTGCCCGGAGGAGAAGTACGCACCGGTGTGCTCGACGGTGCCGGCAAGGCCGTGCTCGCTGGCGTGCCGAGAGGCGCCGCCGCAGTGGAATACATGATCGATCCGCGCAAGATGGAACACAAGCCGGAGTGGGAGCCGAAACTGCCAGCCTTCGACCCTAACGCACTCCAGGCCTTCGACAAGAGTGGCGCAACCGGCCTGGCTGCCCAAGCCACCGGCATGATGGGCAATGCGGCGCAAATGGCGAAAGACGCCACGGCGCTTGCCAATCCATCGGCACTGGCGGCCAAGGCGGTGCAAGCAACGGGCTTGATGAGCAATGCGGCGCAAATGGCGAAAGGCGCCACGGCGCTTGCCAATCCATCGGCACTGGTGGACAAGGCGGCGCAAGCGACTGGCTTGAATGAGCAAGTGGCCGGCATCACCAGCGCCGCAACGACTGCCAAATCCGCCGCCGATGTTGCCAAAAACGTCATCGACAAGAAAGCCAGCTAAGTAGCGGACAAGCGGCATCGGTACCGATATCGATACCGCTTTGCGCAACAGAAAAAATATAAAGAAAGCCGATTCCAACCAACGTTTGCGAGCGAACTGCTGCGGATGCCGCATCGACGTTGTTTCCTCGACCCAGATGCAATTGCAGCACCCCATTTGTTGAAAAAGAAAAGCCATGACGACTCCCGCCTCCACCCCATCTCAATCCAACGGAAACAGTGGCGCTCCCGCCGAGAAAGACGTCCCCGAATCCAGGCTGCGGCTGTACTCGATGGACAATCTGCAGCTGACCGACCCGGCGTTGGCCAAGCGTGTCACCGGCGACGCCTATAACATGCTCTCGGGATGGATACGCCAAATCGTGCGGGTCGATGCCGTCTCGCCGGAGACCTTGAAAACCTTTGCCGCCAGCGTCCCCGGCTTGAACATTGTCTTCAGCCTGTACGACATCGTGCATGACGTGCGCACGCTGGCCAGTTTCGACGAAGGCCGCAGCAAGATGGGCTACGAGGTCTTCCCCAACTGGCTCGACACCGGACTCGATGTCATCGGCCTATTGCCAATGCCGCCAGTGAAAACCGCCTCCATGGGCCTCAAAACCGCCATGCGCATGGTCTTTGACCCGAAGGTGGCTGTCAACCTGCTCGAACAGCACCTGGTGTCGATGGCGATGGGCGCAGTGCTCGATGAACTGGAAGTGATTGCCAACCGCGAGATCGAGGGCTGGGTGGACAAAGTCAACGGCGGCTATGTCCAGGTCATCAACGGTGCGCAAAAGGCGGTCGGGGTGGTGGCCCAGACGCCGCACATCCGGCTGCTGGACAATGTGTACAAGCGGTTCGACAAGGGCGGCCAAACGGCCTCGCAACGCTTCAACAACCTGCTGGAAAGCACCAAGCAAACCGGGCCCAAGTCAATTCGTGAAGCACTGTTGACGGGCAACAGCGAATTTGCAGGATTGAAGTCGCTGACGCAGGCTTTTGTGCGCATGCACCGTCCGAAATACGGCAAACCGGTCAAGTCTGACTCCACTGCCGGCAAATCATCCCAGGCGTCTGCTGGCGATAAATCGGGCAAAAAGATTGACCGCAACGCAGCGAACGGCGACGAACGCAAATCCCACAATGCCAGCACTGGACAGGAAAACACCAACCTCAAGGCGCAAAACCAGGCCGTGGTCATGAAGGGCAATCCTAATCTTCCGACCGCTGCTACGTCATGCCCGGACTGCTATCCCAAAAACACCACGCCACAAGGCAAGCGCAACACCTCGCCCAAACCCGTTCACTTCGCCACCGGCGAAGAGCTCCTCTACCAGACCGACTTTACCGCGCCCGGTCTGCTGCCCGTCTCATGGACACGCTGCTATCGCTCCTCGCATGCCGCCTACGACAACAGCCTGCTCGGCGCGCGCTGGACCTCGCCGTACACCACGGCCATCACACAAACCGCCGAATGCTTCATTTACCATGACCACACTAGCCGCAATGTGCGGCTGCCGCTGCTGGCCATCGGCGAAGCATGCGATATCCCGTTCGAGTCCTTCACGCTGCGCCGCGACAGCGCCAGCGTCGTCAGCATCCTCTACCGTAACGGCGACCGCGACGAGTTCCGCAGCGGCCAGATTGCTTGGCAAGACAGTACTAAGCATATCCGCTACACGCTGCAAGCCAAACACACCCAGGCCGGCCCGACGCTGCATACGCTGACGTTGCCGCAAGTTCGCGCCCGCTTTGCCCAGCATCCGGTCGCGGCCTTGCTGTCGCCCGACACCCTGCTGGTGATCACCGATGGCCACCAGCTGTGGCTCGAATGCCGGCCCGCCAACGCCGACCACTTCGTGGCCGACAGCCCCGCCGCCAGGAAGGCGGTTTCCGACTTGGCGGCGTTGCATGACGCCAACCAGAAAGCCGGCATTGCCTTGGTCACAGGCGATGCCGCACAACAACCCGCAGCCTGGCTAACCCACTTGGCGCAGCGCATTGGCCAGATCGAACAGATTCTGCCGGATGGCAGCCGCCATACCCATGTGCGCTACCGCTATGCACCTGCCTGCGACGAGCACGGCACGCTCCTGCCACCGGAAGCCGGCCTGGATCTGGTCGAGCAGCGCGATGCCGAAGAGCATGCCCGCGGCTATGCCTATGCCTCGCATTTGCTCACCCGCTACACCGACTACAACGGCTTTGGTTGCAATCTCACTTGGCGCACCGACCCCGACTGGGCGCCATTCCCAACCCGTTGCATTCACACCGTCAACGATGACGGCAGCGATGACAACCGGTTCGATCACAACCCCGCGTTCAACGAAACCACCGTCACTGATGCCGCCGGCGGCCAAAAGATCTACACTTACAATCACCTGAACCTGATCACCGGCGTCGAAACCGTACTCGCCGACGGGTCACACCCGTGGCACCAGAACATCTGGGACAAGGACGGCAACTTGGTCAAAAACATCGACCCCGAGGGCCGCACCACCCGTTACCGCTATGACGAGCGCAGCAACCTGCTCTCGGTCACCAACCCCGCCGGTGGCATGACCCGCTACGAGTACGACGCCGCCAACAGGCCGGTCAAGATCATCGATCCGTCCGGCAAGGCATGGCAACAGGAGTTCGACGCGCGCAGCAACCTGGTCAAGCAAACCGATCCTGCCGGCCATGCCACCACCTACCAATACGACCACTTGGGTCAGTTGATCGGCGTCGTCGATGCCAGGGGCGGCACCAGCAAATTGTCCTACAATGCCTTCAGCCAGATCATCGCGCAGACCGACTGCAGCGGCAAGACCACCCGCTTTTCCTACAACGCCCTCGGTCACCTGATCGCCCGCACCGATGCGGCCGGCCACGTCACCCGTTACGAGACTGACCGCCTTGGCCGGGTCAAGGCAGCGATCCTGCCGGATGGGACCAGGGAAAGTTACCAGTACGGCACCAACGACCAGATCACCAGCCATATCGATGCCAACGGCGCCATCACGCGCCTGTTCTACAACGCCCACGGTCAGCTCACCACCCGCACCGACGCCAACGGCCACAACCTGTCCTATCACTATAACCGCAACCTGCAATTGACCAAGCTGGTCAACCAGAATGGCGACACGTACGACTTCAGTTACGACGAGACAGACCGGCTGATCGCCGAAACCGGCTTCGATGGCAAAACCACCCACTACGAATACAACAGCGGCGGCCAGTTGATTGCCAGCAGCAGCGGCAAGACCCGCATTGAATACCTGCGCGACGACAACGGCCGCCTGCTGCAAAAGACGGTGCGCCAACCCATCGGTGGCGGGCCGGTCACGCATACCACGCGCTATCAATATGATGCGCTCGGCAACCTCACTTGGGTAAAGACCCGCGACAGCGAATTGCTCTTTAGCTACAACGACGCTGGACACCTAGTGGAAGAAACGCAGCACGTGCGTCTCAAGCAGGGCACGCAAACCATTGAGCGCGTCTTCACCCTCAAGCATGAGGTCGATGCACTCGGCAACCGGATTCAAACGACCCTGCCTAACGGCCGCAAGCTCACCACGCAACGCTACGGCAGCGGCCACTGGATCGGTACATTGTGGAACGGCAGCCCGATCGCCGACCTCGAGCGAGACGATTTGCACCGCGAAAAGGTGCGGCAATTGGGCAGAAGTCCATTGCCTCAGCAGCGACTGACCCAAACCAGAAAGTATGATCCCTTGTCGCGGCTGACCAGCTTGAAACTGACGAACGCCCATCACGAACTGCTGGCTGCCCGCAGCCATGTGTACGATGCTGTAGGCAACCTGAAACAGATCGAAGACTGGCAGCGCGACAAGATCAGCTATGAATACGACCCGGTCGGACAACTGCGCAAGGCTACCCAGTCCGGCTTGGTTGAAACCTTTGCATTCGATCCGGCTGGCAACCTGACTGATGGTTCAACGCAGAAACGCCTGCAGCTAAACAACAAGGCCGCGGTCGACCACGACCACTGGGAAGAAGGGTTCGAACACCTGAGCGAGCAGCCGCGCAACGAGGTGCGGCCGCAGATCGCGCCGGTCACGCACAACCTGCTCAAGCGCTATCTGGGCATGGAGTTCGATTACGATACCGAAGGCAACACCGTCCGCAAGATCGTCAAGGGCAAAGAAAACGAACAACCGTATGCGTTGACCCTGTATTACGATGCAGAAAACCGGTTGGTGAAGGCAGTCAAGCCGCAGGCGGGCCACACCATCGAAGCCGAGTACCGGTACGACGCGTTCGGTCGGCGCACCGCGAAAATCGTGAAAACCTTGCAGGAAGCCAAAGCCACCGGCACCTATGGCGGCAGCGGCAGGATGGAAACCATCCGGGAAGAGGTCACCTTCTTCGTGTGGGACGGCAATACGCTGATCCAGGAGGTGAAGCCGGACACCACGATCACTTATCTATATGAAGCGGACAGATTCGTGCCGTTGGCACAAGTGCATTCGGACACGCCGGACAGCGAGTACGATCCGGAACTGGTGAAGAGGAAACAGACGCAAGACGAGCAGAAGCAGGCGGCCGAAGAGCAAGACGCGGAAAACCTGAAGTGGTTAAAAGTGACGGACAGGGCGGTGTACGAGAGCGCCGTCAAGACGATCGAGGCACGCAAGCAAAAGGAACGCCAGGAAGAGTTTGCGCTGCTGGAAGCGCAGGCGCGGAACGACCGGATCTACTATGTCAACACGGACCATTTGGGCACGCCGCAGGAAGTGGTGAGCGAAGACGGCAAGGTGGTGTGGCTGACGCGGTACAAGGCGTGGGGCCGGATTCACAAGCTGGATGTCAGCGATATTGCGCAGCCGTTGCGCTTTCAGGGGCAGTACGAGGATGCGGAGACGGGGCTGTATTACAACCGGTATCGATATTACGATCCCGATAGCGGGCGATTTGTCAGCCAAGATCCCATAGGCCTTCGGGGTGGCGTCAACTTGTATCAATACGCCAGCAATCCGGTCGTAATGGTTGATCCGCTCGGCCTGGCGGCCTCGTCAACAAGTGGGCACAGCACGCATGCGCAGCAAGGCCAAGAGTTCCACAACGATATGCAGAAATATCCGTATCCGCAGGGTTACGATCGTGAGCAAACAATTAGCCCCCAGAGCCGGCTGGATGCGCTTGATGGTCCGAACTGCTCAATCATCGAACGTAAGTGCACATACAGTCCAAAAACCATCAAGAAAGGAAAAGCGCAAGTGAAACGCTATTGCGATGAAATGAAGCAAATTACTGGTAAAGACCATGAGGGAATATTGGATGTGCTCGATCCCAAGACCGGACAAAGAACCACTCAAGTCGTGGTGCCGAAACCATGAGCACAACCAAACAGCCGACCACAAACAAAGTCTTTGGTGATGTCGCCAAGGAGTTGGGATTCAACGGGAATGGGGTGAATCGGTTCATTGAATACCCAACTTATTACCTGATCGTCAATCACCAAAAATCTGCGTACAGCAAATTGTTTTATGTGAATGTCGGAATCTTTTACAAGGAGCTATTGAGCAGACCGCTTGATGAAAAAGATATTGCGGATACTTTTAAAAAAAGTGCATCAGTATGGCCGCATGTCAATTTTAGAATTGAACGCTGCCCGACCATGCCGGCCGATCTTGCGGATCGCATGGAGTGTTGTGTCAAAGAAGAGCGGATGGACGATTTGAAAGAAATCTTGCGTGATGCCGTGCAACGCCTCTTGGCATTCATGGAGAAGAACCACGACCGGAAGACCATCCGGAAACTGAGCGATGAGAAGCAGCTTGCGGCAATCGTGGTTAAAGAAGTGTAGCCTGCGCAGCGCCACCGAAAAAGCAAGGCATCGTTCAATGAATGTCTGGTGCAAACATTCTCTTTCTTGACGGGCTAGCGGGGGGGAATAATTTATTTATTTACGCTCCAAATCCAACAGGGTGGCTGGATCCGTTGGGGTTGGCTGGTTATGAAGTAAAAATGGAAAATACTGCTAGTCAAGACACCTTGGCACGCGGTGTACACGTTAATGTGCAAGGCCCAAGTCTACCAAACGCAGGTGGTCATATTGGAGTTGTCCCAACTGAAAACGGTAAGGGTCTTAGAACGTGTTCACGATCTCCCTACGAGAGTGGATAATGCAGGGATGAGAA
>CBINHE010000018.1:0-52880 GCA_966250375.1 uncultured Oxalobacteraceae bacterium | reverse complement strand
TTTGCAGATGTTACGGGAATAAAATTGAGTTTCATATTTGTGTATAACCCTATGGTCCAGGCCCAGGCCGGGCGAAGCCATCGAGGCCGAGTATCGCTATGATGCGTTCGGCAGGCGGACCGCGAAAATCGTGCGGTTGCAGAAATGGATGCAGGCGACGGGCACGCATGGCGGGTCGGGTGACATGCAAACGGTCGGCGAAGACGTCACGTTCTTCGTGTGGGATGGCGATGTGCTGGTTCAGGAAATCAGGCCGGACACGACGATCAGCTATCTGTACGAGCCGGACAGCTTCGTGCCGCTGGCGCAGGTGCATAGCGATACGCCCGACAGCGCGTACGATCCGGAAGCGGTGAAGGCAAGGCAGGCAAACGAAGCGGAGCGGGAACAAAGAGAAGAAGACGAAGCGGAGAAGATGAAGTGGCTGAAGGTCACGGATGCGAACGCGCATGCGCTGGCGGCGGCGACGATCGAAGAGCGCAATCGACAGGCGCGGGAGGAAGACTTCGCGCGGCTGGAGCGCGAGGCGAAAGACGACCGGATGTACTTCATCCATGCGGATCATCTGGGGACGCCGCAGGAAGTGGTGTCGGAAGAGGGGAAGGTGGTATGGCTGGCGCGGGACAAGGCGTGGGGGCGGATATACAAGCTCGACAAGGAAGAGATCGCGCAGCCATTCCGGTTCCAGGGCCAGTACGAGGATGCGGAGACGGGCCTATTTTATAATCGCCACAGATACTACGATCCCGATACTGCGAGGTATTTGACGCAAGATCCCATAGGTCTTCTTGGTGGCGAAAATACATATCAATATGCGCCTAATCCGATTGGATGGGTGGATCCGAGAGGGCTCGCTCGATCTGGTGGAAAAGGCGGAAGTGCAGGACCAACTAAAGCTAAAAACGGCGTTAGCTGTCCGACTAATTGTAATCCATGTGTTGGTAAGAATCCGGCTGCTGAGGCTGAATCTTGGCAAGGAAAAGGGGACTATCCCGGTGTTGATGCATATGAGAATACTATACTTAAAAAAGGCACTATTCTTTATGCACTACATCCACATCATCCAGTCAATAGAGAGGGCTTCTATAGCAATACTTCTGAAATTGTTCGTGCTAAGGGCGGCCCTTTAAAATACCACGAAAGACTCCAGGTGATCCTTGGAATAAATCCTGTCACGAAGACCCCACGGGCTCACAGGAAAAATGTTCATGCGTTTTACGTCAAAGAAGATATTTGCGTAGCAAGAGGACGAGCTTTAACTCAACCAAAGAGCAGTCATGGTTCTGGTGGAGGATTGCAGTACTTCGTTACTGAATCGGAAGGCAAAAAATTAACACAAGGTAAAGTACGCCCACTCTAATATCATGGATCCAATTCTCAATATAAATTTGAATGTCCTTAGCGGTGCGCTAGAGAGCGAAGACGGCGCACTAATAATCAACGCGCATGGAGCAGAATGTCTTGAAGGTTCACACTACCAGCCGCTGAAAGATGAAATCAATCAGCTTGCGTCCGAAGGGAAAAGCAACGCGCCTCTTGCATTTATTGCGAAAATTGAGAGTTTCCGGTTTCGACCTCTTCTCTATGCTGGCACAAATGGTTTTTTAGATCGTGTCGCCCTTGCTTGGTTCGATGGTCCGACAGTAGGAAAGAGTTGGGATGAGATCCAAGGGTCGGAATTTGAAGAAGAGTATAAGGTTTTGTCAGTGTGGCTGTCCGATTACCTCAATATGCAACCAGAAAATTCGACAGATCTAGAGTGCAATTGGAAGTTTGAATGGGGTGGTGTTTCGTGCCTGTACGATACGAAATCGATGCTAGTCAGGGTTTGGATAAACTGGAAGAAATAATTAGTGCGATACGCGATCTGCGCAAGAAGCAAAAAATTTGCTTGACCCCGACATCCTCATCTTGAAAAAACCCAAGTGTTTATACTTCGCAGTATCTGGCAATTACTGATATTCATCACCGTTGGCGCGTTATGGTGGGCCATTCTCTGGTTCGGCATCGGACCCGCTTTCCGCGAATGGTCGCCATCGGCCCTGATTGCAATTCACATCCTGCCACCTGTCACTGCCTGGCTCGCATGGTGGATGGGGCACAAGCTGATCAAACGCAGGAGAGCGCAAGCACGCGAAGCAAGCGAGAAACAAACGCAAGCAGAGCGGCAAGCGACGCTGGACGCCGCACGCAAAAGACATGAGCAAGAAATGCAGCACCGGCGATTCGCCTGCGACTGCCGACTGGTGGCAATCAGCGATCTGGCCGCCCATGGCAAGCTCGAATTACCGGAAGTGCCGAATGTGTGGGCGCAGACCGTTGCCGCCAGCGCCAAAGCCACTGCCATCGCGGGGACCGATATCCTGGATGCGCTGGAGCCTGCGATAACGCAAGCGCTGCGCCATGTCTATGAACGCTGCGGTGCGGCCGCTGTCTTCCCCCTCTATATTCTGCCTCCTGCGGGCATCTCCAGCGACGAGGTCATCAAGAGCGTGCGGGCGATCAACCGGCAGTTGGTCGAGGAAATGGCGCTACAGGTAAAGCCGAAAACTGGCATACCGTCGATAACATTTTTGCCGTTGGGCGACAGCGCGTCGAACAGCGTCATCGCCGTGTTTGAAAACACGCCGGATCTGCCGGGCGCGGTCGTGCTCGCCTTCGATTCCCCGCTGTCACAGGCAGTGCCGCAAGCGAGTATGGCGTTCGATGATACGGAGCTCGAACGGGAAAAACAGAATGGCAAGCCGAGTCATGGCGTCTTTGCGCTGCTGCTCACGCCTGCCGACCTGCCCTCGATGCTGAACGCCGTCGCTGACAGGCACGATGATGAGGAAGAGGACGATATTTTCGATCCATTCCGGCAGAAGGCGCAACAACCGAAAGGCAATCTGGCGTTGCTCACGATGGTGTCGGCTTCACTGCGTGAGGAGCTGGCCAAGCTGCCAACGATGGCACGCATTCACCGGGCTGCATTTGAACGGAAGGATTCGACACAAAGTCGAAGTCGTGTGCAGGAACTGTCGCGCACGGTGATGCGTTTGCTTGAAGGCGCACAAATCAATGCCGGTTTGATTGAATTGCCGTTTACCAGCGGCGAAGCAATTGATCAACCCGCAGACAAGAAGGAAGAGGCAGAAAAAGACGATCCCCGTTGCGGCTGGCTGGTGCATAACGCCGGACCGTCGGAATATGCCATTGATCGCTTGCCGGCGATCGGCATGGCCATGATGTATTTCAAGATTGACTTGAATCCCGTTGATATGGCAACCAACATGGTGACCGACGTGGGTAATCTGGGACGGGCCGCGCCCATTGGCATGCTGGCGCTCGCATTGACACAGACGCAGCAAGTACCTGCAATGTACGTGGAATTTTCGGAACAAAATGGCATTGCAGTTGCGTTTACGATCCCGGTGAAGACAGATGATGCGGCGTTAAGGGATCATGCCAAAACCGCTTAAACCAGTATCGTCTTGGTTCCCATATCGATTTATGCCGTGTCCCCCTTTTTTCTTCGCATCATGAATATGATCGTAAAACGTCCTCGCCTACAGCCCAGCGCTCCACTCTACTGCATCTGCCGCATGAAAACAGCCGCCGGCGACGCTGAAGCCGGTTGGGTGGTTACCATGGCGCGGCACGGCGCCCGTTACAGTGCACGCTTTGCCGATTCCATGTGCGGTAGCGCCGAGCGCGCCTTGCAAGCGGCGCAGGCATTCCGCGATGCGCTGTTGACGCTCTTGCCAACGACCGTGGCGCCATCCAAACCGCGCAGGAACAATACCAGCGGGATGCCTGGCGTTTATCGCGGCACCTCTAATGGCAAACCAGCCTGGACGGCGTCCGCTCGAATACAGGGAAAGACCATCTCCAAAAGCTTCCCTATCCATCGTCATGGGGAGCACGCCGCGTTCCAGATGGCAGTTGCCGCACGAGAGCAATGGCAAGCGCAGCAAGGCCCGGCCCAGAAGCCGGTTCGCCTACCGTCTCGTGAAGAAGTCGAGCGCATCGCCGATGCCATCCGCGCCCAATTTCCCCGGCCCATGCCCGCGCCACGGAAATTGGCAAGCCAGCATCCCCTGTCCGGCATCCAGCGGATCAAGCCCAGTCTCAAGGGAACCGGTGGTGCCTGGCGGGTGACAATCCGCCGCGCGGGCCAATGCCATGGCGCTCACTTTTTTGATTTGTCGTATCAAGGAGAAGAGCGCGCGCTGCTGGCGGCCCAGGCATTTCGCGATGCGCTGCTGGCGCGCATGCCGCCCCGCGCCGTCTCAACACGGATCAAGACATCGGTGACAAACCGCAGCGGCGTGGTCGGTGTGCACCGGCGCGTGCTGCAGGGGGACGTGATATGGCAGGCATCACTTGCGCATGACGGCCATTGCCACGCCAAAGCATTCTCGGCAAGCGCGTATGGCGAACAAGAGGCGTTCGAACTGGCGGTGCAAACACGTCAGGGCTGGCTGCGGCAATATGGGCTGGACAAGCCGGCAGGTTTTCCGATGCCCGAGGAAATCGCCCAGATCGAACGTGAAATCCGGCTGCAATTTGGGGAAAATGCGGTGAGAATGAATCATCGCAAAACGGCATTCAACCCCGATCCTTATTACGGGATTTACCGCCGCGAGGCGGATAAGGCTGGAGAAGGGGGCGCGTGGCATGTGAATATTTCGCGTCGCAACGTGATGCATCGCAAGAATTTTATGGACAGCACGCATGGCGGTCGCGAATCGGCGCTGGCATGCGCGCAAGCCTATCGCGATCATGTGGTGGCATCGATGCCACCTCTGTTGTGGCGCGAAAAAATGGAAATACGCAAAACCAATAATACGAGCGGTGTCGTCGGCGTGTCCCTGATTCGCAAGAAGGGCGTTGCCCAGAGTTGGCATGCCGGGATACAGATTGAAGGGAAAAAGTGGCAACGGAGCTTCAGCATTCGCAAATATGGATACGACAACGCGCGAGAAAAAGCGATCCAATATCGTTTGGAGATGCTGCAATCCGTGGAAGGAGAGTATGTCATGCATCCTGTGACAAGAAAGAGCGCAACTGTTGCCACCAATGCTGGCGCGTGCTGCTTGGGGAGCGCAAAAGGAACATATCCTTCTTAAATCGTTGAAAATCTAACAGAATGTAGTTTTGTTGAACATGAGAACTGACTGGATAAGTCAGGATGTGCTGATCCGCCTTGTCAGCCTTCGCGAGGCGATGGGAGGAGGGGAAAACTGAGGGCAGCTTCATCACAATGTCCTATACCGATTGCGGCACGCCGGGTGCCGCGTTGCACAGCTGCCTCGGGAAAAAGAATAATCAAGCGGTGATTGAATATCAGCCGTTCAAGGGGAGCCGGATTGCCGGTCGAAATCTTGCAACCTGCGAAGAACAAGATAGTCGGCAAAGGCGGCATGGCGCCTCATGGGATGGCTTGCGGAATGGATATCCGATCGATCCCTCTTGCTCCCGACAAGACAAGATCGTCGTTGGGGGCTTGCGCCACGCTGAAGAACGGGAAACGCCGCGCGACCGCCAAGGCCTTGAAACTGCGTCCTTGATCGGTACTGCGCAGCACTTCGCCAGCCTGGCTCACCAGCACGATGGAACCGTCGCTCAGCGCCAAGCCGGCCGTCAATGCCGCCGAGGTGCCGGTATCGATCTTGTACCAGTGATGCCCGGCATCATGCGACCAATAGGCGTTACCCCGCAATCCATATACCACCACGTTTTCTTTTCCAAACGGGATGATGCCGAACCAGCTCCCTAGATAGGGTGTGTTGATTTCGACAAACGTTCGACCTGCATCGGTAGAGCGATAGAGCGCGCCCTCTTCCCCCGCGATGTAGACCGAGGCGCCGAGGGATCGGATGCCATAAAGATGTTTGCTGGTAGCGTTGTCGATATGAGTTTGCCAGGGAAGCCAGGTTCTGCCGCCATCTTGCGTCGCGAAGAAAAGGCCATAAGCGCCGACAATGAAGCCGCGCTTTTCGTCTGCAAACCAGATATCGAAAAAGGGTTTGTCCGGTCCTTCGCGCAGCAACCGCTGCGCATCGTTCAATCGCCGCTGCGCCTTGTCGTCATCGTGAGCAAGCGCCTGTTTTTGAGCGTCCTCCAGTATCAATCGAGCGGCCTGGTTTCCGTCGAGTTGCTTGACCCAGCTTGCCCCGCCGTCTTCCGTATGCAATACCGCGCCGGAATGACCGACCGACCAGCCTTTGTTCTGCGTAACAAAATGGACGGCGGTCAGCGTCGTGCTGACCGGTACCCGTGCCTGCTGCCAAGAGATTGCACTGTCGTCGGAGAGCAAAATAACGCCACGCTCGCCCACCGTCAACAAACGCTGGCCGGCCCGCGTGACGGCCAGCAAAACAGAATCCCTTGCCCGCGCACTGATCAAAGCGGGCCGCTCCAGCACATCCGGCGTGGCGCCTCTGGCATGCCCGGAATACATGGCTGCTGCAATGACAAGCACGCTTGTTATCAGGAGAACAGAGGATGGAGGCGAATTCACATTGCTTGAACAAAGCCTTGCCGGCTTGTAGTCATGAAGAAAGATGAAATTAGACTACCGGCTCAATAGCGAGTTCTTGTCGGGCTTTATTCATCAACAGAACCCATGCAAAAACTTCGACGGCAATTTATGGCTTTCGAAACGGGATAAGCACAATGGCGATCACTGTCATTGCACCTGGCTCCCATTCAGGCAGCGCTCCACAAGGCTGAGGATGGCTTTGGATTGATAGCTCTTGGCCAGCAAGCCCAATTGGCGGGCGAACGCACCGTAGCGCTGGTCGAGTTCGGCCAGGTACGCCGTGTGCGCCAGAATGTCTTGCATGTTGCCACGGCGGGCCAGGCGGTACAGCACTTCCATTTCCGGCTGCGGCGGCACCACGAGGGCTTCCTCGCTCGCGTCCAGTTCCGAAGACAATTCCGCTTCCGGCTGATCGTAGACCCAGTCCAGATGCAACACCGTCCCGATCTGGCTCAGCAGTCGGCCCACGTTGATCGGTTTTGGCAGAAAAGCATTCATGCCGGCCGCCAGGCATTTTTCACTATCGGCCACGGAAACGCTCGCCGATAACGCAATGATCGGCACGTCCTTGAACGCCGGCAGTTGGCGCAAGCGGCGTGTGGCTTCCAGTCCATCCATCTCCGGCATCACGATATCCGTCAGGATCAGGTGCGGCCGCAGACGCTGCGCCATTTCCAGCCCCTCGCGGCCGTTCGCGGCCGCGACCACCTCTAAGCCGAGCGGCGTCAACATGTCGGCCGCCACCGCCCGATTCTCGGCTACATCGTCAACTACCAGCACCTTCTTGCGCGGCCCGGCGTAGCCGGTCACGGTCTTGGTGGATGCCGTTGCCGTGCCGATCGCCACCACGGGCACCTCCAGTTCGAACCAGAAGGTGCTGCCCTGCCCGGACCGGCTCTCGACCCGGATATCGCCCCCCATCAGGCGTACATATTGCCGGCTGATCGCCAGGCCCAGGCCGGTACCGCCAAGACGGCGCTGCTCCTCGCCCACTTGCTCGAACGGCTGGAAGATGACGCCCAATTGCGCCGCATCGATGCCGACCCCGGTATCCTGCACCTCGAAGCGCAGCCGCGAAGGCGACACGCAGCGCACCCGCAGCGCAACATGACCGTGGTCGGTGAACTTGATGGCATTGGACAATAAATTGAGCAGCACCTGGCGCAGCCGCTTTTCGTCGGCCTGGATCCACTGGGGGACCTCCGGCGCGATGTCGCAGATAAATGCCAGGCCCTTCTGCGCCGCTTTTACCTCGACCATGTCGACGAGGGTGCGCGCGAACGTGGCAAGCTGGAGGTCGGCCAGGTAGAGCTCCATCTTGCCGGCTTCGATCTTGGCCAGATCCAGGATGTCGTTGATGAGCGTGAGCAGATGATCGCCGCTTTGCCGGATCACGTTCACCCCCGCGCGTTGCCGCTCACCCAGCATCTTGTCGTGCTGCAGGATCTGGGCATAGCCCAGAATGCCGTTGAGCGGGGTGCGCAGTTCATGGCTCATGTTGGCCAGGAACGCGCTCTTGGCGGCGTTGGCTGCTTCGGCGCTCTTGCGGGCGGCGCGTTCGGCTTCGGCTTGGCGGCGTTCGGTCAGGTCGAGCACGAAGGCGACGCCGTGCTCTTGCGAGCCTGCGAGGAGGGCGCCGCCGATCAACACCGGGACCAGGCTGCCGTCCTTGCGGATGTATTCCTTCTCGTACGGCGTACATTTGCCGGTTGCACACACTTCCGCCGCCTTCTGTTCATCGAGGGCGCGGTAGGTTCCCGGGGTGAAAACGGTCCATCGCATTTTTCCGGACAGCAGGTCGTCACGGGTATAGCCGAGCATGTGCAACAGCGCGTCGTTCGCATCGCTGATGCCGCCCTGCAAATCAAAGAAAAAGATGCCGATGATATTGGATTCGACCAGTTGCCGGATACGCGCTTCCCGTTCGCGCACGTCCGTATAGAGCTGGGCGTTTTCCAGCGAGATGGCGGCCTGGCTCGCCAGCAGTTCCAGCACTTTGACCCGGTCTGGGGGGAAGGCATGCGTGGCGAGATTGTTTTCCAGGTAGAGCACGCCGATGAGCGCCGATTGCCGCAGAATAGGTAGGCACAGCACGGACTTGGGGTGCCGTTGCGCGAAGTAGGGGTCGGCCGAAAACGGGTGCGGGGCGGCGGCATCCATCAGCAGCACCGGCTCCCGGCTGCGCCGGACGTAATTGAGGATGGCCGCGGGCAAGGAACTTTCCGGCGGCGTTGGCCCGGGATGCTGGCGCACCCGCACCGTCTGCTGCTCGACGTTTGCGTCGGCTGCCAGCAGCAGCGTTTCATGACGGACAAGCAGCAGGCAGCCGGTCTGCGCGCCGGCGTTTTCGAGCATGATGCGCATGAGCGTGTCGATCACTTCGTCGAGCACGATCTGGCCGGAGATGGCTTGCGAGGCTTTGGTCACCGACAGCAGATCCAGTTGCGTTTCGTCATCTGCAGGCATGGCAGGAGCGCGCACCGTCGTGCGTTCGCGCAGTTGCGGATAGCGCTCGTCGAGCTGCCGTACCTTGCCGTCGGCACCCCAGCGCGCATAGCAGGTGCGTGCCTGTTCCAGATACGCATTGCCGGAGGGCGCGAATTCGCGTGCCAGATAGAATCCTGCGGCGAGTTCGCTGGCGATGGCCTCGTTTGAGACGAAGCCATTCTCGCGAGCCGATTGAATCGCTTGTTCGTACAGGCGCATGGCCTCCAAGTCACGGCCTTCGAGGCGAGCGATCTCGGCCGAGACCAGCACGAACTTGTCGTGGAACGTGGGCGGATAGGTCTGCGCCCATTCGCGCAACTGTGCCTGATGCGCCAACAACAGTTCGCGCCATTCGCGCTGCTCGTCGGCGGACGCCCCCTCGTGGAGGGCTGCCACGACCAGCGCAGCGTAGTAATGGTAGTTCAGCAACAGCATGGGCATGGTGGTCACAGTCCACAACAGCGCCTTCGTTCTCCGGGCCGCCACGAGAGCGGCGACATGATCTCCCGACAGGAACCGCGCCTGCATCTTGAAGAGCCAGTACTGGCAAACCAACATGGGAGTCCTGTCCTTGTCTAGTTCCGCCTCGAACGCCGCCTCGTCGAACGTGTTCCCGTCCGACGCGTCCCCTCCCGCCCGTACGTCGTCGAAGGAGGAGAAGCTTGCGGTTTGGCTCCGCATGGTGGCGATGAAGCGCTGCTGGCTGACGAACACGTCCACGTCATCCTGGTATTTCACCTTTCGGGCAAATGCCAGGCCCTTTTCCGACTCACGCCATACGGCGTCGAGGGAAACGCCTTGCAAGAGAAGTGCCGGGACAATATTGACCCAGGTGTTGCAAGCGTCGACAAGATCGCCGGCCTCGCCCCCCGCCTGGAACGTCACCCGGCTCAGCTCGATCGTCACGTTGAGCGGTTGAGTCCACGGGGCAATGACCGCCGCAGTGAGATAAGCCCTTGCCTTGTAGGCGCTGAAATTGTACTTATCGACAAGTTCACAGCCGAGCTTGCTAAACCGGTAACCTTCGGCGTAACGCTGGAAGGAGCTGCAGAGCATCACTCCGAAGCCGCCGCAGGCCGGTGCGGATGCACCGCTCATTCCGTGTTGCAGGCTCAGGTTCATCAGCCGGCAGATATGCAAAAAAAACAAGTTGAAGTCGGTGAAGGCTGCCACAGAGCCAAGGGCCGCGAGGATATCCATGGCGGCCCGAATTTCCGGATCGGTCGCCAGCGGCAGGTCGATGATGCGCTCGATCGACCGCTCACCGAGCGCTTGCCATACCTGTTCATACTCGCCCTGGACCTGGTCCTGGGTTGGATGCGCCGGCAAGTCGATGCCGAATCCTCGCAAACACGCCAGTGCGCTTTCGATTGCCTGCGTGTTCTCCGCCTTGATCAGGTGCAGTTCGATTTTCAGACGGTAGGCAGCCGCCTGGTCGAGCTTTGATGTGGCGGTGCGCAGCAGCGTTGCAATGAGCCGCTCGGCGGTGTCGAAGTCGCCTCTCAGGAGTTCGCATTCCGCGCGATCGCGCCACAGGCCAAACAGCAGCGCATACCGGCTGTTCCAATCCGCATCGTCGAACAACGCCATGCCGGCTGTCAGATAGCCGCATGCCGATGCGTAGGCGACCGATGCCTTGGCCTTGCGCCCGGCGCGCAGATTGATTTCGGCTACACGCGCCTTTTCGTCCGGGTCGCTCAACAGCGCGCCTCCCCGGTTGAACTGGTTTGCGACATCGAACAGATGGCGGTCGATCTCGTCGGCCGTCATGCGCGCGACGAACGTGCGGCCGATGTGCAGGTGGACCTCGGCACGGCGTGCTTCGGGTATCAGCGCATAAGCGGCCTGCTGGATCCGGTCGTGCAGGAATTTGCCGCTGCCGTCGGCGCACAGGATCAGCTCTTCGCGCACCGCCGCCGACAGGCGCTGCCCGGTCTCGCCCCCGGAAAGCCCGCCCACCAGCGCCAGATGGCGCAGGTCGAACTTGTTGCCCAGGCACGCAGCCAGTTGCAGCGTTTCCTGCGCCGGCTGGGGCAGCCGCCGCAGCTTGCCAGCCATCAGATCGGCCACGTTGTCGGCGAAATCCCGGCGCTTGATTTGCGCCAGGTCCCAGCACCAGGCATGCTCGTGCGGATCGTGCCGCAGCACCGCATCCTTGTACAACGCATCGAGGAACTGGGTAAAGAAGAACGGGTTGCCCTCGGTCCGTTCAAACACCAAGCGCGTGAGCGGCTCGCAGGAGGACGATGGCGCATGCAGCGTGTCGGCGACCAGTTGGTTCAGATGCTGGATCAACAGTGGCGCGAGCCGGATGTCGATCACGGTGGCGCCGCTGTGGCGGATCGCTTCCAGCGTGCTCGTGAGCGGATGGGCGGCACTCACCTCGTTGTCGCGGTAGGCGGCAATGAGCAACAGGTAATGGGTATCCGGGTAAGTGAGCAGGTGCTCGATGAATTGCAGGCTGGCCGCATCGGCCCACTGCATGTCGTCGAGGAACAGCGTGAGCGGGTGTTCCGGGCTGCTGAACACCGCCAGGAATCGCTGAAACACCAGGCGGAACCGGTTTTGCGCCTCGACCGGCGGCAGCGCCGATACCGGCGCCTGCGGACCGATGATGAGCTCGACCTGCGGCAAGACATCGACGATTAACTGACCGCTGACGCCGACGGCAGCTTGAATCTGTTGCCGCCAGCCGGCGATGCGTTCCTCGCTCTCGGCCAGCAGTTGCTGCACCAGGTCGCGCAATGCCTGCGTGAGGGTGGCGTACGGAATATCGCGCTGGTACTGGTCGAATTTGCCGGCAATGAAATAACCCCGCTTTGCCACGATCGGTTGCTGCAATTCCCCGACGAGCGCGGACTTGCCGATGCCCGAGTAGCCCGAGACGGTGACCAGCGCCGCCTGGCCGCTTGCCGCCATGCAGTCGAATGCCGCCAGCAGCGCCGCCCTTTCCTGCTCCCGCCCATAGAGCTTGCGCGGGATCTGGAAACGGTCCGAAAAATCCTCCGTCCCCAGCGGGAAGACCTCGATGCGCCCGGAGGAGCGCCACTGCGCCAGACACCGCTCGAGATCGACCTGCACGCCGCGCATGCTTTGATAGCGATCCTCCGGCAGCTTGGCCAGCAACTTCATCACAATGTTCGATACCGGCTGTGGCACGTCGGGCTCGATGTCGCACGGCGCAGGCGGGATGCGGGCGATATGGCAATGGGTCCACTCCAGCGGATCGTTCGCAGAAAACGGCAACTGGCCGGTCAGCATGCGGTACAGCGTGATGCCGAATGAATAGAAATCGGTGCGGTAATCGACTGTGCGATTCATGCGTCCGGTTTGTTCGGGCGACAGGTAAGCCCAGTCGGCAGGACGTGCGGCGCGCCCCTCGGATGAAAAAGCCTGGTCCTGGCCGGTGGCGATGCTGACATCGGCCAGCAGCACGCGATGACTCTCGCACGCCACCAGAATGTTGGCGGGGCGGATATCCCGATGGATGATGCGGGCCGCATGCACGCCGGCCAAGGTCTGCGCGAGCTGGCTGGCGATGTCCACGCAGGCTGGCCAGTCCATGCGCGAATGCCGCTCCAGCAGGAATTCGAGCGATTCGCCTGCGAAGTCGTCCAGTGCGTCCAGCGTCATCGCCAGATCCTCGCCCTCATTGATCAAGGCGGCCGGTTTGATGATGCCGGCAATATCGAGCGATTGGAGCAGCGCGTATTCGTCCCTGAAATGGACGGGAGTGACGGCGCTGGCATTGGCCGGATCGAAGCGCTTGAGCATGGCCGGCTTGCCGCTGTCCACATGGCGGGCGCGATACAGATGGGCGTCCGCTGTCGTGCCAAGGTGTTCCATTAATTGATAGCTCGCAGACATGGCAGCAGTTCAAGAGATTGGTGGTTCGTGGCTGGTTTCCGACTTGAGTCGAACAATCTGTCATGCAGAAACGAACCATTCGTGCCGACGGGGGCAACTGCCGTTTCCAGCCGGAAGGACCGCGTCACGTTTCAATGCATTAACAAAGTTGGACTTACTTTCCGCACACTGGTTCGGCAGAAGAAGAAACGCCTGATCAACGAATCCCTTCGGCGACGAGCGCGGCCGGGGAAAAATAATCTTCCGGCCGACGCATGACAGCTCGGTATTGCCGTTGTTGCTCATTGAACAGGTTGGAAGCCGCGTATCCGCTCTTCAACAGATCATAGATTACGTACGCAAAAACAGGCGCACCTGGCAGTTCGGGGGTCAGCACAGGCATGGCATGCCCGACATGCCAAAGCTGTCCCCCGGCATCCCAGCCATCGGACAGGAGTGCCTGCCAGCTGTCTTCATCCAGATAAAAGCGCCGCTTCGGCATCACATGACGTTTGCCTGGCGCCAAGGTAGCTTCCACCACCCACACGCGATGCAACTCCCATCGCATATGGTCCGGATTGAGATGCCGTGGCCCGAGCGCCTGATCCACCTTCGTCAGGTGAAAGCGTTGGGTATTGTAGGGCACGAACATCTCCTTCTTGCCCACCAGCTTCCAGTCATAGCGATCCAGATTGCCGACGAATAGAAAACCCTCATCAACAAAGTCGAACCCGGAAGTGACAAAGTTGGGCGTGTCATATTCAAGTTTGGGAGCACGCCGTACTCGGCGCTGTCCCACCAGGTATTGCCACGCCTGAAGGCTTTTCCCGGCAGGGTAAATCGCCACGGTTTTTTCTCCGACCCGGAAAGGCGGGCCAGTGGTGGTGATTTTTCCAATCCAATAATTTCCGTCAAAGCTGTCGAGCGCACCATCCCGATAATAGTACGGATACTGCACTTCAAAGATTGCCGTCGTCGCCAGCACGGGCCTGCCGTTGGCTGGCACAACATACGCGCCGAAGTTGAGGGCGAACGCTTCGCCATGCCACGAAAGCAAATGATTCCACATCGTCTCTGCCCCGTCCCTGGGAATCGGAAACGGGATGCCGCCATAGGCGCCTTCCACCCTTGAGCCAACGGAGACATCGGGGACGAGCCTGGCACGAGTAGCATTCTTGAAGGTGTTGTCGTAGAGCCACTGTGGTGCGGCTGCGGTGCGATGGGTCGGATACACATCGAGCCGGTAGGTGGGATAGCGCTGCAGCAACGCCTTGACCCCGCCAGAGAGCTTGTCGGCATACTGATCCATATTCTTTGCGGTGATCTGGAACAGCGGCTTTTCGTTAACAAATGGGTCCGGCCGAGGTTGCCCGGACTGATAGCCGGGCCATACCTTGGTGTAACCGCCATCCCAGGCGGGGATCGTTCCATCCTTGTTGCCTGCCTTTTCGGCGCCCAACGGGGTCAGTTCAGATTGGAGTTTGGCCGCTTCTTCGGGGGTGACCGCCGCGCCGGCGAAGGGGTGCGCGAGCGCAAGCAACACTATTGCAATGGCTGCTGTTGCTCGCTTGAATTTCATCTCTTGCCTCCTGATTTCAGGTGTAACCCAATCCGGACGCGCCGGAATAAGCAGGTTTGGCTAACAGAAAAATACGAAACGGCGTGGACGGAATAAGTCTGTTCCACCCTTTTTGCAAGCCAATTTCAATTGGAGATTGATTGCATCAAAACGTGCGTTGAATGGAAAGAGAAATAAAATCTCTATCCGAA
The DNA here is from genome assembly GCA_966250375.1 of uncultured Oxalobacteraceae bacterium. Classification (GTDB taxonomy): domain Bacteria; phylum Pseudomonadota; class Gammaproteobacteria; order Burkholderiales; family Burkholderiaceae_D; genus CAMLDH01. Next base: position 38,251 of record CBINHE010000018.1, on the reverse strand, counting down.
AGAGGTTGAACCGCCGTCCCTCCAAAGTAAACGACATACCGTATATTCGCATTCCATGTCCTCTCGTACTCGCCATTGATCCCAATGCTGAACGTTCCCGCCTTGTCGCCGCTGAAGGCGCTGGCGACGGGCGATTTGCCCTTGACGTTGTAGCTGAGCGAGAGTGGCACGCTGAGATCCAGATTCGGCAGCACCTGGAAATAAGATGGCGTGAAGATAAGTGACAATCCCCACGCCCCGCGCTCCGTGGCCGGATCGATATTCTCGGCATTCCTGGTGATGCCGGTGCGGTACAGCGCGCCGACTTCCGCCGATACCGTACCGCTGTCCCACCAAGGGGTAGAGCTCACCACATGAATGACGGAAACCTGGGCATGCACCGTATTGCCGACCGCATACAAGGGACGATCCCGATTGTCCGCCTGCGTACCGGCCGGCACGAACAAGGGCACGCTGGCCAGCGGCATATTGCGGCGCACATGGATTTCTCCTGCGACGTTGCTATCGCCAACCACCGTGGAAAAACTCGCGCCGAACATGCGGATATCTTCCGGATAGGCGAGCACATAGTCGCCTGCTCCAGGCCGCAGATAAAGTTGTGGCAGCCTTTCATTGAAGCGCAGGTAATACACACCGAATTCGGTATCGAGTTCTGTGGAGCGATAGCGCGCTGAAACTCCCCACTGACCACTGTCACGCGCAGTCAAGTCGGCGCCTCGCAGTAGTCCAGGTGAGGAAGGAATGAGCAGGCGCTCGCCTCCGGCATCGAGTATGTCTGCAGAGCTTAAATAACTGCCGGCAGCAGGCAGGCGGGACTTGCGCCAGTCGTATTGATAATAGGCGGCAAGGCTCAGCGCGGTGTTGGGCCGCAATTGCCCCGAAATTTGCCCGACCGGCATGAACAGTTCTTTGGCTTGCGTGCCAGGGACGGATTGGGCCTTGATCAGATCGAGCGGCGCTTGCGCATAGGAAATCCCGTTTGTGGCAAGCAACAGGCTTTCGCCCCATAGCAGGGTATGTTTGCCGGCACGCACACTGGCCGGCATGCCGCCAATGTTACCGTTGCCAAACACAAAGGCATCCAGAATCTCTGCCTGCTTGCCATGCAATTTCCTGGTCGCATCCGGGAACTCGGTCACAGGCACGCTAAACGGGTTCACGGTTGCCGGAGAGTTGTTCACATTGGACCGGTTATAGAGCGCGTCGTACCATGCCGCGCCGCTCACTCGCATGCCCATGTTCTTGTAAGTGACATCCAGTTCGGACAGCAGATCGAGACGATTGGAAATAAAACCGGTATCGAAATTCCGGTTGCCATCGTCGCCGTTGATATTGGCGAGCAAGACGGAGGATGGAGTGGTGACGCGGCGGGCAGCGCTGTACTTGATCGTATTATCCCAACGTACCTGCGCCTCTGTTCCGGTATCAATTTCAAAGGCTTGCACAGTGGGCGCAACGCCTGCCGCAATCGCTGCCGCAATGGCCATAGAGATAGGGCCTTGCGCTTTCAAACTGGTACGTCGCAGGTTCATTTTTCTGTCCTTACTGGTATTCCAGGTACTTGAAAAGTCTCTCGTCTGGCACCTTCGTTCTGCAATAAAAAAACTGTCAGCGCCGACAACAACACCTGCGCGCCCAGCAGGCTCCAGAGAAGCATGAAGGCGAGCAGGATGCTCATGCCGGACTGGAACTTGAGGGGCGAAAAAACCCGGATTCCCGTTGCAATGGCTAACGTAATGCCAGTCAGCAGCACGGCGAGGACAGATAACATCGCTACTTTTACACTAATGTTTAATGCCGCCATTAATGCTTCGCAAAGAGCAGTCGTAAGGATCAGCAGCAAGATGGCGCACAACAGCGCAACGGTTCAACAATCTACATTTGCAATAACGCAATAAATAAATGTTGCAATGCTTTCACCAAGTGTTGCAAACCAGAAAAATTTTGCGGAACAATACCGCGCAATGCAAAAAAGTCCTATAACATATTCCTAGAGCAACTTACTTATGCTCACGCTTTCGCTGTTCCCTTGACTCCCGGCAGTTTCAAAAACGTTTCCGATATTCTTCAATAGGAAGAGACCGTAATGAAAAACGCATGTCATGCACTCACGATCGCTACGTTTTATTTTTCTTTCCTCGCTGTGCCGGCAGTCGCCGGCGACTATATAACGACGCCTACCAAAGAAGACCAAAAGTGGCTGCTGCCCAAGACGCCACCTGCACCAGCGGACAACAAGCCAACACCGGCGCGCGTCAAGTTGGGAAAAACATTATTCTTCGACCCTCGCCTCTCTTCGGATGGCAATATTTCGTGCGCAAGTTGCCACAATCCGATGTTTGGCTGGTCGGATGGACTGCCTACTACAAAAGGCCACAAGAGCAAAGTGTTGGGGCGTGCATCGCCTACCGTTGTCAACAGCGGCCATAACACGCTACAAATGTGGGATGGGCGCAAAACCTCGCTGGAAGACCAGGCGATGGGACCAATGGAGTCAATGGACGAAATGGCGGCGGACCTCCCCTCTTTGTTCAAATGGCTCAATGCCGAGCCAACTTACAAGACGATGTTCGCCAAGGCCTATCCAGGCGAAGCGATTGACAATAAAACGGTGTCCAAGGCGATTGCTTCATTTGAACGCACCGTGATCTCCAGCAATTCGCCGTTCGACCGCTGGCTGCAGGGCGACAAAAAGGCGCTGACAAAGCAGCAAGTCATTGGCTTCAGGCTCTTCAGCGATCCAAACAAGGGCAATTGCGCCGCCTGCCACCAGGCGCCGAACTTCACCGATGGCGGTTTCCACAATATCGGCTTGGCATCCTATGGCAACAGCAACCCTGATGTCGGTCGCTTCGCCACCAAACCTGTGAAGTCAATGAGAGGCGCTTTCAAAACGCCGACGCTGCGTGATATCGCATTGACCGCGCCGTATTTTCACGATGGATCGGCAAACACCTTGGCGGAAGTCGTCGAGCACTACAACCGAGGTGGTGTGACCAAGACCGATCTTTCGCCCAATATCAAACCGCTTAATCTGACGCACGAAGAAGCGGATGCCATTGTGGCATTCATGCAGGCGCTGACAACGCCGCCCCAACCCTTTGTTTTACCTACACTGCCAGCCAATTAAGAAGCACGGTGCATGTTGATTCAACGGCCGGTCTTGCGCCGGCCAATCATTCGTGAAATTTTCTTTTCCCAGGAGCAGCCATGCAAAATTGGTGCATCAGCATTTTCGTTTTCATCGTAGGCGCGACAATGGCGCCAGTCATTCAGGCGAAGGATTTTGAGGTTGCGCAGAAGGACAAAAAATTCAGCCAAAAAGCACTGACTGTCAACGTTGGCGACGCCATCAATTTCAAGAATGAAGATCCATTCGTGCACAATATTTTTTCGCTGTCGGATACCAAGACTTTTGACCTCGGATCGTATACACAAGGGCAGGCAAAAAAAGTCTCCTTCGACAAGCCAGGAACGGTCGAAATCGAATGCGCGATTCATCCCGACATGAAAATGATTGTCGAGGTGAAAAAATGAACAAAGCGATTGTCGCACTCACCACGCTGCTCATCGGCGGCCAGCTGTTTGCAGCGGAAGTCAAGCCAGCGATATCGGACTCCGATTTTCCGGCAAAAAATACGCCTGAAGCAGCCATCTATCGCGGCTCCATCGTGTTCCATCATTACTGCGAATTGTGTCATGGCGTCAAAGCGGATGGCGCCGGGCGTGCAGCGAAACTTTACAATCCGAAGCCCGCCAATTTGGTCATGAGTGATAAAAACGACGCCTACAAGGAATTGATCATTCGACGCGGCGGCAAGGCACTGGCGCGCTCCGAATTCATGCCGCCATGGGACAAAGAACTCACCAATGAACAGATTTCCGATGTGATCGCTTTTTTGGGATCAATTCGATCGCCCACGATTGAAGTTAAATAAGCTCAACACAAAATGAAGTTCGCCAACCTTAAAATCCGTACCAAGCTTTACATCGGCTTTGGCGCAATTGTCGGCATTCTTGTCATATTGGTCGCCATCGCCCATACAAGTTTTGCGAAATTCGCGCAGGCGAATGACTTGAATACGCGCGCCTATGAAACTCTTGATCAAGCCCAAGGCATGCTCACCAGCTTGGTCAACATACAAACGGGAGAACGCGGCTTCGCCCTCACCGGGCAGGAAGAATTTCTGGAAACCATGCGGATGGGAAAGGAGACGTTCAATAGCCGCCTGGAAAAAGCGAAGTCGCTCACCGCTGACAATCCCCAGCAACAAGAACGCTTGCAAAAATTACTCGAAGAAGAACAGAAGTGGTTGAAGCAGGCGATAGAACCGGTGTTGAAAATGCGACGTGGCATTACTGCCGGCGTCATTCAGATGGAATCGCTGGTGCAGTTCGAGCAGGGAGGCCGAGGCGAGAGGTCGATGAAAAACATGCGCGCAATCCTTGCTGAAATAAGTGACGCAGAAGCAAAGTCTCTCGCGCAACGCTCCGCAGAAGTCGCTACGCTGCGGAATTTGACCAGCACCCTGCTCATCGGCGGCGGGCTAATTGCCGTTGTACTCGCCGCAGTACTGGCGTTTTTCTTGATACGGAACATCTTGGCGCCTCTGATCCAGGCAGTCCAGGTTGCCAAGACAGTCGCAGCAGGCGACCTCACTAGCCACATCGTCGTGAATGCGCAAGACGAAACCGGACAGTTGCTGCAAGCACTGAAAGGCATGAACGACAGCCTGGAGAAAATCGTCGGCCAGGTACGAGTCGGCACAGACGCCATCGTGGCAACATCCAATCAAATCGCTTCCGGCAACGCGGATATTTCGTCGCGTACCGAGTCGCAGGCAAACTCCCTGCAAGAAACGGTCTCTTCGATCAAAGAATTAACAATGACCGTCAAGCAAAATGCCGAAAATGCCAAACAAGCGAACCAACTGGTTATCTCCGCGTCCGACTTCGCGGTCAAAGGCGGTGAAGTCGTCAATCATGTGGTCGACACCATGGGGTCGATCAAAGACAGCTCACACAAAATCGTCGACATCATCAGCGTGATTGATGGCATCGCGTTCCAGACCAATATCCTGGCATTGAATGCCGCGGTGGAGGCAGCGCGCGCCGGCGAACAGGGACGCGGCTTCGCGGTAGTGGCGGCCGAAGTGCGTCACTTGGCGCAACGCTCGGCCGCTGCCGCCAAAGAAATCAAGACTTTGATCGGCGACTCGGTAGAAAAGGTGAATGCCGGGGGCAAACTGGTTGCGCAGGCTGGTACCACGATGACCGAAATCGTCAACTCGGTCAAACATGTGGCTGACATCATGAACGAAATCACCGCATCCAGCCAGGAGCAAAGCGCCGGAATTGAAGAGTTCAGCCGGACCATAGGGCACATGGATGAAATGACCCTGCAGAATGCGGCGCTGGTGGAACAGGCAGCCGCCGCAGCGGCAAGCATGCAAGAGCAGGCGTTGAATTTGGCAGAGGCGGTCGGCGCGTTCAAACTGGAAGACAATGGGACAGGTGGTCTGCTGCCAGCGCCCATGCACAGGCCACTTCATCTGGGTGCTTGAGATCGATGGGTGCTTGACCGGACATGCGTACGAAAAAAAGCGGCCCGAAGGCCGCTTTTTTCTAGCGTAAAAAAACGAGCCTGATTCAAGCCTGCTTGCGCTTGCGAGCCAGCAAACCGACGAGACCCAAACCAAACAGCGCAAGACTGCCTGGTTCCGGAACCGGTTTTGTACCGGAGAAAGTGCCTGCTTCGATGAACACGCCGGAATCGAGGGCGTCATCGCCTTGATCCTGGATCAGGAATTCAAACGTGTTGGTGCCGATCAGGCCCAATGCTTGTGCGACGAGAACTGTCGTCAAGCCATCGTACTGAACGTCCAGGCCCAGAACCGCGTTGTCACGATAGAAAGCGGAATTGCTTCCATTATTGACGTTATTGATCGACACGACGCCGCCGGCGCCTGGCAGCAGCGCAATGTTGGCGCCGTTGAGCTTCAATTCGAACAAGTCATTGAACTGCGAGTCGACCCATTCGTTGTACTCTTCCGACGCGAAAACGTACTTGAAGAAGACGTTTCCGGTAGCGCTGGTGAAGTCAAACTTCAGCGATGTAGTGGTTCCGGAACCGGTACAACCGCCTTGGTTGTTCGAGCCTACGGCGCAACCAACGGTACCGGTCGTCAGCAACACCCCCTTGTCAAAGCCGATCGAGCCGGCGCCGCCAGTAAACGTGCCCGCGCCGGTCGAACTTGCAGCCGAAAGCATGGCATTAGTGATGGTGACGCCGCTACCAGTGAGTGCATTGGCCAAGGCGTTTGCGTCATTGGAAGCGGTGACGACCAAAGCGCTGGCGGAACTGGCCGCTAAAGACAGCGCTAACGCTGCCATGATCGAGCTGAATTTTGTAATTTTCATGTTGGGCTTCCGAAAAATTTGAACAAAAGGAAATATCTGCATTTGGAGAAGGTCTTGCGTACCTTCTTCGGAGATGACTATGCGAAAATCATGCCAAGTAGAAATGTTTCGAAAAAACAATAAGTTGCACGGAAGAATAATTGCTGAACTGAATTTTTGTAAAAATTTCCGACATGACGTACGGCAAACATGACGTACGGCAATCCCGTGTCACATGCGCTCTCTGCCAGACAGAGAAAGACGCGATTTCATGTCATTCATGTCACGTATGTCACGTTATGGGTGAGGATCGGTATAAGGGTTGAGCCAATCAAAAAGTGAGCTTGTCATCTACGGTGTAAAGAAATTTACCCGACAGATTAGTGGCGAACGCGACACATTGCATGCGACATTCGCGCACCGGCTTTCTGAAATTCCCGAACGTATTGTGTCCTTGGAACGCAATGCAAAAGCGGCTTCTTTCACGCTCCAGGCATTGGGAAAAATGCCGGCTATAAGCGCAGTTACAGGCTTGTAGCAGAATCATATTGCAACATGTGTTGGAGCGCGGCAATATGAGTCTTCACGTGTCATATCAGCTAAAATAGAAAAATAGCAATAATTATTGAAACAGGATCGAGCTGCAAATAAGTGTCTTCTATACGGCGCCTTCGCAGTTTCGAACGTCGTCACCGGATTTATCTTTCTTACCACTGCGCGCTCATGTTGAACCTCGCTCTCCCCCGCTGGCCAGATCTGATTGGCATGACAGCATCTCTCAAGTGCTGTAGCTTCTGCCGATGAAGGCGCTTCTCAATCATCTGGTGGAAATCACTGGCCACCGCGACCATACGCTGCTCGATGCCTCCGTGCTCTCCGCATTGTATGAACTGGTTGGCGCAACTGAAGTACGGACACTTGAAATCTTCCGATTCCGAGATGAATTGTTTGTACGCAAGCGAGTATTGCTGAAGTCCGGACAAGTAAGCGCAGTCAACGAATATTCCAATACCGAGCATGGCGGCGAGCCGCTTGCGGATTACCCCATTTTGCAATCGTGCATCGAAGAGCGCAAACCCTGCGCCGAAGAAATTACGCCAGCCGGCGCCCACCTCCTGTGGTTTCCGATCTGGATCAACGACAAGGTGCATACCTGCGTGTCGCTCAGCAGCCCGGTACCGTATTCGGACCAGGCTCTCAGTGTGGTCGAGGGCATAGTCAGTGTCTACCGCAATTTCCAGAGCCTGCTCGACTACAGCGAGCGCGACTCGTTGACCGGCCTGCTCAATCGCAAAACCTTCGATGAAAACTTTGCGCGGATGTTGGCTGGCAGGCCGCAGCCGGAGGAAAAAACGCAACCGGATTCACCTGACCGCCGTCATCAGACAGTCACCAAGGAACAATGGCTGGCGGTAGTCGATATCGACCATTTCAAGCGCGTCAACGACCAATTCGGTCATCTGTACGGCGACGAAGTATTGATTCTGGTGGCCAACCTGTTGCGTTCGTCTTTCCGCGCGCAAGACCGTATATTCCGATTCGGCGGCGAAGAGTTCGTGATTTTGCTGTGCTCAACCACACAGGAAGACACGCGGAAAATTTTCGAGCGCTTCCGCCGCAATATCGAACAACATGTTTTCCCGCAGGTCGGGCAGGTCACCGTGAGCGTCGGCTTTTCCAGCATTTCAGCCGAGACGCCGGTCGTGATTCTGGGGCATGCGGATCAAGCGCTCTATTACGCAAAAGCCAACGGCAGGAACCGCGTGTGCTTCTACGATGAACTGGTCAAGAGCGGCTTGCTGCATTCCGAAGTGGCGAACGAATCGGTCGAATTCTTTTTTGACGATCCGGCGCCCACCTGAACATCGCCGACGGGGGCGCTTAATGAATCGCGCGCTTGACCGTGGCGATCATCAATCCGGCGATCATCAACAAACTGCCGGATGCCCGGTTGCCGGCTTTGACAAATTTCTCATTCGCCGTGAAGCGCCGGGTTTTGCTGCCGATCCACGCATATAGGCTGTACGCAGCCGCATCGAGCACAATGCAGGTGGCACCAAAGATCAGCATCTGGCTGCCGATCGATTTCGCCGGATCAATGAACTGCGGCAGCAATGCGACAAAGTACAGCAGCGCCTTCGGATTGGACAGTTCCACTACCACCGCCTGCCAGGATGCGCGCAGTCCATGCACCGCACGTCCCGCATCTTGGGTCACGGTCAACGCGCTGGCCTTGGAGCGGATTGCCGCCAGCCCGAGATAAAAGAGATATGCCACGCCGATCCATTTGATGATGGAAAACAGCGTGCCGCTAGCGACGATCAACGCTGCAATGCCGGTCGCCGACAGCGCGAAATAAATCACGTTGGCCAATGCGATGCCGGCAATGGCCCAATAGGATTTGCGAAATCCGTTCGAGATGCCTTGCGCGACGATCAATAATGCCGCCGGCCCCGGCGTCAGGCACACCACGACGGTCGTCACGAGAAAAATCAAATAGGTGTCCCAGCTCATTATCACTCCTTGATTCAGTACGTACCCATTTTTTCCAAAGCGCAAGAGCATTTTGCGGGATACCTGCCGATGATTGATGTTCATCAAGCACTACCCGATCTCGGCAGGTAGTGTGATTGATCATTCATTATTTCCGGAGGTATTCATGAAGAAGTCAATGACACATAAATTATGCAGTGCTTTTTTGATGGCATTCATCTCTACTACGGTGATGGCGCAATCTTCCGGTCCTGGCACCACCACCAGAAGCGGAACCATCGACATGCGTTCGAGCGGTGGCGTGCCGCCCGAGCTTATTCTGACCGGCACGCAAGAAGTTCCGCCGGTGGCGACCAAGGCGTCTGGCAAAAGCACCATCAAGGTTGCAACGGACCACTCGGTGAGTGGCGTGGTAACTACCGAAGGGGTCGCGGGAACTGCGGCGCATATCCATGAAGGTCCAATAGGGAAAGCCGGCCCTGTGATCCTGCCTCTGACGAAGACTTCCGCTAACACATTCAGCGTGCCGGCAAATGCAAAGCTCACCGACGCACAATACGCAAATTACTTGGCCGGTAACCTATACATCAACGTCCACAGTGCCGCACACCCCGAGGGTGAAATCCGCGCGCAATTGAATACAAAATAGACACGGATACCGATCGGCCGCCGGTCCATTAGAATGAGCAGCCGATCTTAGGTTCGCCATTTTTTAGCTATTTCCTACTAAGCCATCTGAACCCAAAAGTTCCTTGGGATAGGAGCCGCGTTCCGGAAAAGCAGAAAGGCTCTCGATCACTTCTCCATACGGTCAAGGACGTGACCGGCTCTAGCGGGTGCGCCGTGCTCGGCGATGTAATCGTGAATTTCTTCGAAATCGCGAAATGCATCTTCGGTCAGCCGGACCGCGTAACGCATCAAGCAAGCGTCTTCTTGTGTCGTTTGCACCCGCCCTTCCCCTCCCTCCTCCTCGAGGCTTTTCATGCCGAGCAGACAACGCTTCTGGCCAAGGATGCGAGTAGCCCGGCGAGTACCGCCAAATGCCTCCTGGCATTGCTGGACGGATGACATTTTCCGCCCATAATTTCACGCTATACTTACTCAAACTAACGTTAACGTAAACGTCATATACGTTAAAGCGCGTGCCGCTTGTCTGCCGCGGCCTCAAGAATCCGGAGATAGCAATGACCGATCTTTCCGTATCGAAGAGCCTGACCGAATACAAGCCCGCCAACAAGGTGCGCTTCGTCACCGCCGCATCGCTGTTCGACGGTCATGACGCCTCGATCAACATCATGCGCCGCATTCTGATAGCCAATGGCGCCGAAGTGATCCATCTCGGACACAACCGCTCGGTCGATGAGATCGTTACCGCCGCATTGCAGGAGGACGCGCAAGGCATCGCGATCTCCAGTTACCAGGGCGGCCATGTCGAATATTTCAAGTACATGATCGACCTGCTGAAAGAACGCGGCGGCGCACACATCAAGGTATTCGGCGGCGGTGGCGGCGTGATCGTGCCGGAAGAAATCGCGGATTTGCATGCGTATGGCGTCACCCGCATTTTCAGCCCGGAAGACGGACAGCGCATGGGGCTGGTCGGCATGATCCTGTCGATGATCCAGGCATGCGATATCGACCTGTCACCGCATGCGCCGACCACGCTCGATGCACTGGCTGGCAATGACGTGGCGGCCAAACACCGGCCGCTGGCGCAACTGATCACCGCATTGGAAAACGGCAAGGCCAGCGCGCCTTTGAAAGCCGCATTGCAAAAAGCGGCCGGCACGATGCAAGTACCCACTGTAGGCATCACCGGCACCGGCGGCGCCGGCAAATCGTCGCTGACCGATGAACTGATCCGCCGCCTCCGGCTCGATCAGCACGATGCATTGCATATCGCCGTGATCTCGATCGACCCGTCGCGCCGCAAATCGGGCGGCGCATTGCTGGGTGACCGTATCCGCATGAATGCGATCAATCCATGGAGCGGGCAAGTGCGCGTGTTCATGCGTTCGCTCGCGACACGCCAAGCCGGCTCCGAAATTTCGCAGGCGTTGCCGGACGTGATTGCCGCCTGCAAGGTGGCCGGCTTCGATCTGGTAATCGTGGAAACCTCCGGCATCGGCCAGGGGGATGCCGCCATCGTGCCGCATGTCGATGCCAGCCTGTATGTGATGACGCCGGAATTCGGCGCCGCGTCGCAGCTTGAAAAAATCGACATGCTCGACTTCGCCGATGTCGTCGCGATCAACAAATTCGACCGCAAGGGCGCACAGGATGCATTGCGCGATGTCGCCAAGCAGTACCAGCGCAACCGCGAATTGTTCAACCAAAAACCGGACGAGATGCCGGTGTACGGCACGCAAGCGTCGCGCTTCAATGACGATGGCGTGACGGCGTTGTATCAAGGGTTGTTGCCGAAGCTGGCGGAACTGGGATTGAAGATCCGGCCGGGCAAACTGGCGCCGGTGACGGGACGTTTCTCGTCCGGCAAGAATGCAATCGTGCCCCCGGCGCGCAGCCGCTATCTGGCCGAGATTAGCGATACCGTGCGCGGCTATCACCAGTTCACCGCCAAACAGGTGAAGCTGGCGCGCGAGCGACAACAGTTGCAGGAGTCAAGGCGCATGTTGACCGCCGCCGGCAAAGCGGTGGACATTGACGAGCTGATCGCCGAGCGCGACAACAATCTTGACGCCGGCGCCAAAAGACTCCTCGCGATGTGGCCCGACATGCAAGCCGCCTATGCCGGCGATGACTACGTGGTCAAGATCCGCAAGGGTGACCAGTTTGTGGAAATCCACACCAAACTCATTCAGCACACATTGTCCGGCACCAGGGTCCGCAAGGTCGCGCTGCCGCGCTTCGAAGACCATGGCGAAATCCTGCGTTTTTTGATGCAGGAAAACGTCCCCGGCGCGTTCCCCTACACCGCCGGCGTGTTCGCCTTCAAACGCGAGAATGAAGATCCGACCCGCATGTTTGCCGGCGAGGGCGACCCGTTCCGCACCAACCGTCGTTTCAAACTGGTGTCCGAAGACATGGAGGCGAAGCGCCTGTCGACCGCCTTCGATTCCGTCACGCTGTATGGCGCCGACCCGGCGTTGCGCCCCGATATCTATGGCAAGGTCGGCAACGCCGGCGTATCGATTGCCACGCTGGACGACATGAAGGTCCTTTACGACGGGTTCGCATTATGCGACCCGGCCACATCGGTATCGATGACAATCAACGGCCCGGCGCCGACCATTCTCGCGATGTTCATGAACACGGCGATCGACCAGCAACTGGACAAGTTCCGCACCGATCACAAGCGCGAAGCGACCGCCGATGAAGCGGCCAGAATCCGCGCGTGGGTATTGCAGAATGTGCGCGGCACGGTGCAGGCCGACATCCTGAAAGAAGACCAGGGGCAGAACACCTGCATCTTCTCGACCGAATTCTCGTTGAAAGTGATGGGTGATATCCAGGAATATTTCGTGCACAACCAGGTGCGCAATTTCTACTCGGTATCGATCTCCGGTTATCACATCGCCGAAGCGGGGGCGAATCCCATTTCGCAACTCGCATTCACGCTATCGAACGGCTTCACGCTGGTCGAAGCGTATCTGGCGCGCGGCATGCACATCGACGACTTTGCACCGAACCTGTCGTTCTTCTTCAGTAACGGCATGGACCCGGAATACACGGTACTGGGGCGCGTGGCCCGCCGCATCTGGGCAATCGCGATGCGCGACAAGTACGGCGCGAACGAGCGCGCGCAAAAGCTGAAGTATCACATCCAGACATCCGGCCGCTCGCTGCATGCACAGGAAATCGACTTCAACGATATCCGCACAACGTTACAGGCGCTGATTGCGATTTACGACAACTGCAATTCGTTGCACACCAATGCCTACGATGAAGCGATCACGACGCCGACCGATGAATCGGTACGCCGTGCGCTGGCGATCCAGTTGATCATCAATCAAGAATGGGGGCTGGCGAAAAACGAGAATCCGCAGCAGGGCAGTTTCATCATCGAGGAATTGACCGACATGGTGGAAGAAGCGGTGTTGCAGGAGTTCGAGCGCATCGCGGAACGCGGCGGCGTTCTGGGCGCGATGGAAACCGGCTATCAGCGCAGCAAAATTCAGGAAGAGTCGATGTTGTACGAGCGCCAGAAGCATGACGGCACGCTGCCGATCATCGGCGTCAACACCTTCCGCAATCCGAAGGTAAGCGACACGCCGCAAAAGATCGAACTGGCGCGCTCCACCGATAAAGAAAAGCAGTCGCAACTGGCACGCCTGGCGGATTTCCAGTCGCGCCATGCGGCGCAAGCGCCAGCGATGCTGGCGGCGTTGCAGCAGGCGGTGATCCGCGATGAAAACGTGTTCGCGGCCTTGATGGAGGCAGTGCGCACATGCTCGCTGGGGCAGATCACCGATGCGCTGTTTGAAGTCGGCGGGCAGTATCGGCGCAATATGTAATTGTTTCTCTGGCAGGGACCGTACTTATTGAAAATTTAGTCTGAGAATTCAGACGATGATTGACGTGCACTATCCTCTTTCAGGAGTGGAGGTTTACCCACGAGTTTGCAAGCGCGCTCGACTCTCTTCTCCCGCAGGCGGGCTAACCTATGCACACATCTTTGCAATACTTTGTATTAGAGCGGACTGCAAATCACTGTAGGGGTGTAGCAGGGAATTCGGATCGCCTGCGATCCGCCTGCGAAACGGTAGTGGCTTGCAAGCCACTACGCGCCCTGCAAGGGCGCTCCGCGCACCGATACCGTCGCAAGAGCACCGGTGCGCGGGGCGCACCCTGCCTTACATCGGAGCGCAAACGACGCTACGCCATCAAATCTCGACTTGCGTTCCCAACTCAATAACCCGATTGGCCGGAATCCGATAGTAATCCGCAGCGCCGCGCGCGTTGCGCGACATCGTGACGAACAGGCGTTCACGCCACATCGCCATGCCCGCCCGCAGTGTCGCGATCAAGGTCTGGCGTGCAATGAAAAACGATGTCTCCATCATCTCGAACTCAAGACCGTAGTGGCGCGAGAGATCCAGCACCTTCGGAATATCCGGCTCGTCCTTGAAACCATAGTACACATTGAGCTGATAACACTGATGGCCGAGATCCTGAATCTGGATGCGCTCGTTGGCCGGCACCCACGGCACTTCCCTGATATGCAAGGTCAGGAACACGACGCGCTCGTGCAATACCTTGTTGTGCGACAGGTTATGCAGCATCGCATGCGGCACGCCGTCGCTTTCGCCGCGCAAAAATACCGCGGTGCCAGACACCCGCACCGGCGGCACGACGAAGAGCGATTGCAGAAAATCTTCCAGCGGAATCGCATGCTTTTGCAAATTCTGGAACACCAGTTCGCGACCGCGCTTCCAGGTCAGCATGACGGAAAACAGGACGCATCCCAGCAGCAACGGAAACCAGCCGCCATGCAGGATCTTCAGTGTGCTGGCTGAAAAAAATGCAACGTCGATGGTCAGAAAAAAGCCGGTGGCCGCCCAGCACAGCACCAGGTTGTATTTCCAACCATAGCGAATGATAAAGAAGGTCAGCACCGTCGTCACCAGCATGGTGCCTGTCACCGCGATGCCATATGCAGCGGCCAGATGGGACGATGAACCGAATCCGATCACTGCCAGCAGCACGACAGACGACTGCAGCCAGTTGACGAGCGGGATGTAGATCTGGCCCATCTCGCTGGCCGACGTGTACGCGATTTTCATGCGAGGCAGAAAACCGAGCGCGATCGCCTGCTTGGTCATCGAAAAGGTGCCGGATATCGTTGCCTGCGATGCAATCACGGCTGCGATGGTGGAAAGAATCACCAGTGGATAAATACTCCATGCACCGAGTTGCTGGTAGAACGGATTCGATACCGCCGCCGGATTGGCCAACAGCAAACCGCCCTGCCCCATGTAGTTAAGCGCCAACGCGGGAAACACGATCAGCGACCACGCCAGACGTATCGGCTTTTTCCCGAAATGCCCCATATCCGCGTACAGCGCCTCGGCGCCGGTGAAGGCCAGCACGACCGCACCGAGTGCAATGAAAGCAATCATGCGATTGCGCTCCAGGAACATCAGTGCGTGCCATGGATTGAGCGCAGCCAGAATCTCGGGTGCCTTGAGAATGTTGATCACGCCCATCGCTGCCAACGCAGAAAACCACATCAGCATGATCGGCCCGAACCATTTGCCGATGCCGGCAGTGCCGTGCGATTGCAACGCATACAGCGCAATCACCACCAGCACGGTCAGCGGCACCACATAAGGCCGCAACACCGGCGTCGCGACTTCCAACCCTTCAATTGCGGACAACACCGAAATCGCCGGCGTGATGATGCTGTCGCCATAGAACAAGGTTGCCCCGAACAGCCCCATCAACATCAGCGGGTAATACCTGCGCGATGCCCTGCCTACCGATGTCAGCGCCAGCGCCAACAATGCCATGATGCCGCCCTCGCCACGGTTATCCGCACGCAAAACCAGCGTCACATACTTGAGGGATACGATGAGAATCAAGCCCCACACAATCAGCGACACGACGCCCAGCAGGTTGGCCGGCGTGAGGTCGAGACCGTGTTCCTTGGAGAACGCCTCCTTCATCGTGTAAAGAGGGCTGGTACCGATATCACCGTAGACGATACCGACGGCGGCGATGGTTAATGCAGCGATGCTGCTTTTTGGATGGGGTGATGGCAAGGCGACGCTCATTTTTGTCATGACGTTGTTATGATGCATTGCACAATAGGATGCGCTATTCCGAAAAGCAAGGAAAATCATTGCCTGATTTGAGGCACGGCGATTGATTGACTTATTAACCTGCGCGAAATTATTCTGATATGCGTGTCATACCCGATGTTCCCAAGCTCGGCATCGGTTATCCTTGTACTCACCCTCTTTTCGTCACTAAAAACTACTCGATATTCCTATGGCTCATTACGTATACACCATGAATCGCGTGGGCAAGATCGTCCCGCCCAAGCGCCAGATTCTCAAAGACATTTCCCTATCCTTCTTCCCCGGCGCCAAAATCGGCGTGCTCGGCCTGAACGGCTCCGGCAAATCCACGCTGCTCAAAATCATGGCCGGCATCGACAAGGACATTCAGGGCGAAGCAGTCCCGATGCCGAACCTCAACATCGGCTACCTGCCGCAAGAACCGGAACTGGACCCGGAGCAAACCGTGCGCCAGGCCGTCGAAGGCGGCTTAGGCGAAGTGTTTGAAGCCAAAGCAAAACTCGATGCGGTATACGCCGCCTACGCGGAAGAAGACGCCGACTTCGATGCGCTCGCAGCGGAACAGGCACGGCTGGAAGCGATCATCTCGACGTCCGCCGGCGACAACCCGGAACAGCAACTGGAAATGGCAGCCGATGCATTGCGCCTGCCGCCGTGGGACGCCAAGATCGGCGTACTGTCCGGCGGTGAAAAACGTCGCGTCGCGCTGTGCCGTCTGCTGCTATCCAAACCCGACATGCTGCTGCTGGACGAGCCGACCAACCATCTGGATGCGGAATCGGTCGACTGGCTGGAGCAATTCCTGCAACGCTTCCCCGGCACCGTGGTCGGCATCACGCATGATCGCTACTTCTTGGACAACGCCGCCGAATGGATTCTGGAACTGGATCGCGGCCACGGCATTCCGTGGAAAGGCAATTACAGCTCGTGGCTGGAGCAAAAGGGCAACCGCCTGAAGCAGGAAGAATCAAGCGAATCGTCGCGCCAAAAAACCATCGCCAAGGAACTGGAATGGGTACGGCAAAATCCGAAAGGCCGGCAAGCGAAAAGCAAGGCGCGCCTGGCCCGCTTCAACGAGTTGAGCGAGCACGAATACCAGAAGCGCAACGAGACGCAGGAGATTTTCATTCCGGTTGCAGAGCGTCTCGGCAATGAAGTGATCGAATTCAAGAATGTATCGAAAGCGTTTGGCGATCGCCTGCTGATCGACAATCTGAGCTTCCGCATTCCGGCCGGCGCGATCGTCGGCATCATCGGCCCCAACGGCGCGGGTAAATCGACGCTGTTCAAACTGATCACCGGCAAGGAACAACCCGACAGCGGCGAAGTCGTGATCGGCACCACCGCGAAAGTCTCGATCGTCGACCAGTCGCGCGAATCCCTGGAAAACAACAAGACAGTGTTTGAAGACGTCACCGGCGGTGCCGATATTCTGACGGTCGGCCGCTTCGAAATGCCGTCGCGCGCGTATCTCGGCCGCTTCAATTTCAAAGGCGGCGACCAGCAAAAAGTCGTCGGCAATCTATCGGGCGGCGAGCGCGGTCGTTTGCATCTGGCGAAGACGCTGCTGCAAGGCGGCAATGTATTGCTGCTGGATGAACCGTCCAACGATCTGGATGTGGAAACCTTGCGCGCGCTGGAAGATGCGTTGCTGGAGTTCGCCGGCAGCGTGCTGGTGATCTCGCATGATCGCTGGTTCCTGGATCGGATTGCGACGCACATTCTGGCGTTTGAAGGTAACTCGCAGGTGAGCTTCTTTGACGGGAATTATCAGGAGTATGAAGCGGACAAGAAGAAGCGGCTGGGCGAGGAAGGCGCGAAGCCGAAGCGGATTCGGTATAAGCCGATTTCGCGGTGATTTTGGCAGTGTTGTAATGTAGGGTGGGTTGTAATGCGCCGGATGTGTCAAAACCATCCGAGGCATCGCGATCCGTCCTACGCGTTTGGGCATGTTATGTGCGGGGTTTCACGGTTGTTTTATTTAGCTGAATTTTTTCAATAAACACGGCGAAACAAGCAGGCAAGCCATTTATAAGGACTTTGGCATGGACAATGTATACCTCAGTCGCCGTTTTAATCCGCAGGGTTTGCGGCATACATTACGTTAGGCCTCATGAACAGCCAGCTACGTGCCTTTGGCTTTGACCACCCGCTCAAAGGCGAGTTGGAGCGGCTCATCATGATTCAAGCGGACTTGAGGCGCACGATCTCGTGCCTGCAAATGCTTGTTCCGCCTTCTCGATTGATGCGTGAATCCGGAACCATCGGAATGGCACTCTACACGCAAGCGCTTGTGTCGTACGTGCGCTGCTTCACATCAGGCAGGAGGAAGGGGCTTGGCACGGACCTCTTCGCAACAAGGCCCGAGTACCTATCTTTCCACGCCAGCATCAAGGCACTGCGAGACAAGCATGTCGCTCACGCCGTAGGCGAAGATGAACACTGCGCTGTCTTGGTCGCCGCCAAGGACGAAACCTCACCTGCCGCCGGGTTGGGCGTCAGGTACTGGTTCTTCGCTGGCGGCGACGACAAACACATGAAGAACTTTCTCAGAGTGGCCGAGTTCGCAAACAGGCACGTAAGTTCCCAGGTTCAGACGACTGGAAACGAACTTGCCAAGAAACTCATCGGCCCACGCGCGACTTGGAAGAAGGCACAACAAGCCTTCTACCAAAGCGTTTCCGACGAAGAAGTCTATGGCCCGACCCAACATGAGGCCTAACCTTACTCGTTAGGCCTCTTTTAACTGGCAATACTCAACTTCGTTAGGCCCTTGGCTAGACTGGGCAACACAGCACAAGCAAAAATCAAGCAGGAGAATTAATGGCTATTGAGTCCCCCCTTTTTCAAAGCGCCATGGAGCTACTGGGACATTCGTTGACCCACTACAACGGCAAGAATGAGCTAGACAGAAAGCTCGTCATTCTTCATCTTGCCAATTCAGTTGAGTTGATTCTCAAAGATCTCGTACTGGACTCTGGCGAGTCGATTTACAAGAGCTCCAAAGAGACCATCACGATACATGGCTGCTTGAGCGCACTCGAATCCAAGGGCGTCAAACTTCCGTTCTTAAACAAAATTGAGCTACTTATAGATGAACGCAATGCTCTACAGCATCGATTTGGATCTCCAAACCAGCTGACAAGCATCTTCTATATGAATATTGCCCAAGAGTTCTTCAAAGAGGTTCTAAAGAAGCACTACGGGCTGGACTACAATGAAGTGATTGCACAGTTTGCTGATGAGCAGGCGCTAGCGGCACTAAAACTAAGTGAGCCCTCCAACGATCAAGAGTTGGAAAAATTGCAAGAACTCGCAAGGCTTCATCCATTGGGAGCATTGCTTTCAGCTTGGTCTTACTTCGAGCGCACAACAGACGCCTTTCTCGACTCCGCGGGGCTAGCTTATGGACCTCGAAGACCTTTTTATATGGAACTGTCACGAGGTCGTCTCGAAAAATACGGGGTCGACATGCCTGCCGATCTGAGAGCCAAGATCGACACGATGCGCCATATACGCAATATCGCCGCGCACGGTCATGGCGAGCCGACCAGAGACGACGTTATCAGTACCATCAAAACCATTGAGAGTATTGAGAAGCACCTAGAGGGGCTTGACATTGAGAAGATCAAGTCGGCTGCAAAAGCGGATAGAGAACGCGAGGAGGCAGAACGAGAAGAGTTCGTGAAGCAGCGAGAGCAAACGCTTCTCATATTGCGTCAGCAGCGGGCCCTAGAACTTGGAGCCAGCGACTCTCTTACGTAATCGTGTTGAACCAACAATTCCATCATCAAGCCCCTGTTCGCTGCCATATTTATGGGCCTGCCTAATCGGGTAGCCGAAGGTCTCTAACCTCCAGGGTCGTAGGGCGCATCGCGATGCGCCCTACGACTTCTGGTATGTTATGTGCAAGATTTCACAGTCGTTTTATTTAGCTGGATTTTTTCAATAATCACGGTGAAACAAGCAGGCAAGCCATTTATAAGGATTTTGCATGACCAATGTACACCTCAGTCGCCGTTTTAACCGCAGGATCTGCGGTATACATTACGTTAGGTATCAGCAATCAAGATGAGCTGCGTCACACAATCAAAAGACTGGGTTGATTACCTAGCGTCTTTGACACCAATTTGTGTTGCCATCTTTGCGGGCTACATCGGCCTAAGGCAAGCAAAGATCTCACGGGACAAGCTCCGGCTCGACTTGTACAACAGACGATTCGATATCTATGAAAAGACTTTGTTGTTCTACCAGTCGATAACAAATTATGACGGTTCAGAACACGAACCGTTTTCATCAAAGCATCGCGACTTCATCAAGGCAATGAAGGAGTCACAATTTCTATTCGACCCAAAGTCTGGCATTTACAAAACGCTTTTGGAAATGCACGAAGACGCGTTCAAGATCATTGGCTTCAAACGACATGGTCAGGAGGTTTCTCGTGCTGATCCTGTGGTGTTTTCTCAAATGCATACAGATATGCAAAACGCACTGACCGGCTTTGCTTTTCAAATCGATGCCATAGAGAAGGCAATTGCTCCATATCTGAATTTCCATAAGACCGTTGTCTAGATATGGTTTTCGTATGTAAGAAACTTAATCTCTCGGTCAAGAGGGATGATCCGCCGGCAAGCCGGCTCCGCGCCCTTTACCTCAAACGTTAGCCCGCACATATGCCCAACTCTCTGCTATTTGCAAAAGCACTCTACGCCCTGCATAAGGCAGGTGTACTTCACCGCCCAGCATGCAAGGACGCAGTAAAAATGTTCATCCGCCAGTCAAGCGAAGATAGTCACTGGCATCTAAGCGCCCACTACCGATCGAAGAGTGCGGCCGCGAAGATTCGTTCTGCCAATATTCGGACCAAAGCTCAATATCAGGCTTTCTGCAGAAAGAAAGAGAACGAACTGCGCCATGAACACATGGTGCCGGGATCTGTTGTCTACGCGCTCATCGTTTTACATGAAAAGCCCTCTATTGAGGCATTTCATAAAATTCTTAGCCTCACAGGATTTCGCGCGACGATTACTAAAGAAGAGGACGGCAAGTTGTCGCGCGACAAAATCCCTAGGGTATTTTATGATCCCCAGTCTCCGATGTACTTCAATCATATGGCCCGCTACATTGAGGCGGGTCTAGCCAAAGAGCTTGAACCACGGCCGCCGGAAGGGTGGTTTCCAGATGCGGACTAACAATCCGGCCCAGGGCCGTAGGGCGCATCGCGATGTGTCCTACGGATTCTGGGATATTACGTGTAGGATTTCACGGTCGTTTTATTTAGCGCGTAGGTTGGGCTAACGCTTTATCAGCCCAACATTCAATGAGATGACCTCGATGAGATACCGCAGTAATGTAGGGCGGGTTGTAATTCGCCGGATGTGTCAAAACCATCCTGCGCATCGCGATACGCCCTGCGAGTTCTGGCATGCTACGTGCAGGGTTTCACGGTCGTTTTATTTCGCCGAATTTTTTCAATAAACACGGCGAAACAAGCAGGCAAGCCATTGATAAGGATTTTGCATGACCAATGTATACCTCAATCGCCATTTTAATCCGCAGGGTCTGCGGCATACATGACGTTAGGTACATAACAGTCCGCTATGAACGTCGAAGAGCTAAAAATATTTTGTCGAGGATTCGTTGGCGCGATCGAAACGATTTACGGCGAGCCAAGCAACATCCTCGTGTATTCCGTCGGTGGGAAGAATTTCGCCTACTTCAAGACGAGTGAGCCTGAGAAGTGGCGCTTCAGCACAAGAGTCTCGGCTGACCGCTTTGTGGAATTGACCGACATTCCTGGCATAAAGCCGGCTCGTTATATGGGACGCTTTCACTGGGTCACCGTCGTTAAAATCAGTCAATTTCCCGCAGCCTATCTGGCCGAGTTGGTAGAGTGGTCGTACCGGAAGGCGCTCGGCTCCCTTAGCAAGACTAAACAGCTTGCAATTGGCTCCTCGGGCACCTAATGAACCTTCGGGAGTCAGATATGAGAATTTACGTAACGAGCGTCTTTGTAGATGATCAAACCAAAGCACTCGATTTCTACACCAGAAAACTAGGTTTTGAGAAGAAGACCGATATGCCCGCAGGGGAGTATCGCTGGCTTACGGTTGTGGCACCTGATCAACCTAATGGTGTTGAACTCCTGCTAGAGCCAAGTGCCCACAGTGCGGTCCCATCTTTCAAACAGGCGCTAAAGCGAGATGGAATCCCCTTCACTTCGTTCGAGGTGGACAACATCCATCAAGAATTCAATCGTCTTCAATCGTTTGGCGTCGAATTCACCCAAAACCCAACGCCAGCGGGCGAAGTAATTACAGCGGTATTTGATGATACGTGCGGAAACCTTATCCAGATTATCCAGCGTGTGGCGTAGCGCAGCTTAATTCAGGCGTTAGGCACCTGTAGTGCAAAAGCCGCTGCCATTCGAGCTACTGGCGAATGCCGTGCTGGTGCTGCACGTATCCATCGTGTTGTTTGTCGTCGGTGGCCTGGTCTTAGTCGTGGCCGGCAACTTGCTCTCTTGGAAATGGGTCAACTCCATCTGGTTCAGGCTGGCGCACCTGGCAGCCATCGCAGTTGTAGTTGCCGAAGCATGGTTCGGTTTCGTCTGTCCGCTCACTACCCTCGAAACTTGGCTCAGAGCCAAGGCGGGAACCGCCACATACTCTGGCGGCTTCATTGAGCATTGGCTTCGAGTTCTTCTCTTCTGGGAGGCCCCACTTTGGGTCTTCACCGCCGCATATACTGCCTTCGGTCTGGCAGTCGTGGCTGCTTGGTGGTACTTTCCACCCAGGCCCAATCAGGTCCGTAGGGCGCATCGCGATGCGCCGGATGTTTAAATGCGCCCGGCGAGGTACACATAACCGCCCCTTCAGATTGCGGGTTAGCGGGGTCAGGTTGGTGGCTTGGCGCAGAGAGGAAGGAACCATCCGGCGCATCGCGATGTGCCCTACAAGTTATGGCGTGTTACGTGCAGGGTTTCATGGTCGTTTTATTTAGCTGATTTTTTTCAATAACCACTGCGAAACAAGCAAGCCATTTACAAGGATTTTGCATGACCAATGCATATCTCAGTTACCGTTTCAATCCGCAGGGTCTGCGGCATACATGACGTTAGCCGCCATGAACGCAACGCACATCCGCAGGTTTCGCGTCGGGGATGAGAAAGCGCTTCATGCTGTCTTCTTCTCGGCAGTTCATCAGCTCGCGAGTGCCGACTACAGCACGGAGCAGATCAACGCATGGGCGCCGGCACACATGGACCTCGAGATGTGGGTCCAGCGCATGCGGGGAATACAGCCGTTCGTCGCCGAGCTCGATGGTCAAATCGTCGGATACGCTGATGTTCAGCCCGATGGCTATATTGATCACTTCTTCGTCTCAGGCACTTACCCAAGACGCGGAGTGGGCACGCAGCTGATGACGAGCATTCATGACGAAGCACAAGCAATGGGGATCACCGTCCTCACTTCCAATGTGAGTCGCACCGCCCAGCCGTTCTACGCGCGCTTTGGCTTCAGTGTGGTGGAGCACCGGCATTCCGTCATTCGGGGTGTGATTGTACCCAACGCGCTCATGCGTAAGGAGCTGGCGGCCTCCTCCATCGACGGGAGCGCATCAGGGCAGGCTGGGTGAGGATGGGGCGGCGGCATTAAATTCTGCAAACAGGTGACGAAATGCTGAACTCGAACAAAATCAGCGCGTAGGTTGGGCTAACGCTTTATCAGCCCAACATTCCATGAAATGACCTCGATGAGATACCGCAGAGCGAACTACCTCGCTTCCTTCGCACAATGTCTCGCGGTCTTGCACTTGCCATCGGCTAGCGGTTATCCTTGCGCCTTATGAAACAAGTTCGGTACTCCCGCAGGGGACTTGCACCTCATCAGACCATGTCCATGTCGGGCGCACACAATGCGCTCAACACCGTTCGCTTCGCTCACTGGACTCACAAAAACTACGCTTTTGCTCGCCTGTTAGCTTAATCGTTAGAGCCCAACAAAGGAGAAACTATGTGGCGTCACTTAATCGTATTGCCAATCGTCGCCATGATCGCTGGATGCGCATCAAGCCCCAATTCCCGGTGGATTGAGGGCGCAATGATGAGCTTTGAAGTCTTAGATGTCGGACCGGGGCAATACAAATTGTTCGCTAATGGTGCGGGAGCCCATAAGCGAGAGGAGGTTGAACGCGGGTTTTTGCTTCGAGCCAGCGAACTGTGCAAAGGACAGGAGTTTAGTCACGAGTTCCAGACAACACCGTATCAATATGGCTCCTCCGGCGGAGGATTTTCATTTACTCATAACGCACTCAATACAGTTGGGATAATAAAATGCAAATAGCATTGGATTCAGTGTCACGGAAAATGGGCGCCACTAAACCGGTTGTAGCAGCAGTTCTGTTGGTTGCACTCGGCGGCTGTGCGACTACTGCACCCTCGGTTCCAGAAGGCTATTCCGGGCCAGTTGCAATAATCAAGGATTCCGTGAAACCTTGGAGTAAAAGCAAAGCGGACTTCTTCTATATATCAGAAATTGATGATCGAAGAATCGAAGACAGTCGCACTCGAACGTTGCGAATGAATCAAGGCCGCGGATTCAGCATGTCTCCCTCGGTAGTAGAACGAAACGTCCCCGCGCAAAAGGCGACCTTCACTCTTGTTGGCCGAACCGAGTATGCAGCGCCGATATTGGCCCTTACGAAAACGGTTTATCAAGTCACCGGCAAAATCACATTTAGTCCTGAAACCTACCGAAACTACGTTGTTCGTGGAGAGCTAGGTGAAAACTATTCGGCGGTATGGCTTGAAGATGAAGCATCTGGGAAAACGGTTGGCGAGAAAATTGAAGTAAACGGCCCATCAAAACTAGGTGTGTTTGAAAAGTGATAGCGGTGGCAGGTTAGGACCGTAGGGCGCATCGCGATGCGCCGGATGATTACCTCCCCCCTGCGCCAAGCCATCAACCTGACCGGCCAACTCGCCATTTCTACGAGTTCTGGCATGTTACGTGCAGAATTTCACGGTCATTTTATTTAGCTGAATTTTTCAATAAATACGGCGAAACAAGCAGGCAAGCCATTTATAAGGATTTTGTATGACCGATGTATACCTCAGTCACCGTTTTAATCCGCAGGGCCTACGGCATACACTACTTAGATGCTTATACCTATGAACACACTTAGCGAAGAAATCAAAGCACAGTTGTCCTCTGGTGAAAAAGTCCTGTGGTCGGGTCAGCCAAAGCAAGGCGTTATTGTTCGTGGTGCTGACACTTTCATGATCCCGTTCAGTTTGATGTGGGGTGGTTTCGCCATATTTTGGGAGGCATCGGTTCTCAAGTCCGATGCATCGGCATTCTTTGCGTTGTGGGGTATACCCTTCGTTCTCATCGGCTTGTATCTAATCTTCGGGCGCTTCTTTTTTGAAGCAAAGCAGCGAGCCCATACTTTCTATGCGGTCACCAACGAACGCATTCTTATTGTCTCCGGGGTTCTCAACCGAAAAGTCAAATCCCTGAACCTCCGTACGCTGTCTGATCTTTCGCTCTCGGAAGGAAAAGGCGATGAAGGCACCATTTCGTTTGGTGGTGATTCACCGTTCTCTTCCATGTTTGGTGGCTTCTCTAGCTGGCCGGGCATGGGGTCACAAATGGGACCAAGGTTCGAGTTAATCGTCGATGCCAGGTCCGTCTTCGAAACCATTCGTGGTGCGCAACGTGCGGCTTAACCACGCATCTAGCCCGCCGCCTAACCCTTCCATGCGGCAAAACGCCTTCGTTCACCCCAGACCCAGCCTTGCAGCGACGTTTCTTGGCTGCGTCGCGAATTCATCGACTTTGCTGCGCGCTCGCCGCCTACTTTTCTCGCACCTTCCATTCCTTAAGCTGCACAGCGATGTACGGAACGTCGTCTACCTGACTTGGCTCGTCGAGGTCGAGGCCGTGAAGCACTTGGTCCCTTCCGGCGTAAAGCTCTGGCAACACGAAGGCAAGACACTGTTCACTGCGCTCACCTATGCGCACGGTCACTTTGGACCATCGGGAGTTGGAGCACTGCGCGCACTGTTTCCCTCTCCACTACAGAGCAATTGGCGGCTATACATTGAAGCGCTGCCCAGTGCAAGACCCAGCCAAAGAGTTGTGCTTTTCGTGAAGAACATCATGAGCAGCGCACTCTACGCTATTGGAACGAGGTTGTTCAGTGACGCGCTTCCTACTCACCTTGCATCAACCTTTCGGCATGAACAGGACGGAGAAACATACGTCACCGCAATCTCTGGCGGTCGCGGTAGCGCTCCGAACTTAAGTTACACCGCGCAACTGGCAAACTCGAAGGCGTTGCCACCGCAATTCCTCGGCACGTTTTCAACGTGGCTTGAAGCGGTCGAGTTTATTACCTTGCAAGACGCTGCCATTGCGCAAGTAGAGGACATCCCGAAGATTGCTTTCGCTGAAATTGAGCTGCCAATCGCGGTCTCGACCGTTCTGCCACTGGAGGTTCTCTCTGGCACTCTAGAGTGCCCATTCGTCGAGTCACTCTCCACCGAACAGGCCCCTCTATGCTTCGTCGTGCCTAGCGTCAAGTTCGAAGTAATTTCAGAGCGCCTGCTGTGAAGCGCTCTAATCGGGTAGTCGGGATTCTCTAACCCCCAGTCTCCACACCACCCGGCATGCGGGTCCGCACCGGGCGGTTCAACAACAGGCCGCATACGTTTTCCTTCAGAGCCGTAGGGCGCATCGTGATGCACCGGATGACTCCCTCCTTCCTGCGCCAAGCCATCAACCTGACCGGCCAACGCGCCATTTGACAACGAATCGGCGACATGGAGCCGTCATGAAGCATGTCAGGCGCCGGCATCGCCTTCAATTTTTAACAGCATCCCCTTCCGGCTTCTTGCGCGGCAACGCAATCGTCGCACAAGTCCCGCCGCCTTCGCGCATGCTCAGGCGCACATCGCCTCCATGCGCGCGCGCGATTACACGGGCAATCGCCAGGCCGAGTCCGGTACCGCCGGTATGTTTCGCGCGCGATGATTCGATGCGCACATAGGGCTCGAATACGCGCTCCAGATCTTCCCTCGAGATACCCGCCCCCCGGTCTTCCACCCGGATTTCCAGCTGGTCGCCATGCTCCGCGATCGAAACGTCGATATGCTCGCTGCCATATCGCCATGCGTTATCGAGCAGGTTGGCAAGGCAGCGCCGCAAGGCCTGCGGCTTTGCCGTAATCGGGCCCGATGCCGTGCCGTGGAGTTCTACCTGCGCGCCTACCATTGCCATGTCTCCGGCCACGCTTTCCAACAAGGCGTTGACGTCGAGCTTTTGCCATTTTTCGGCGCTTGATCCGGCTCGCAGGAATTCCAGCGTACTGCCGATCATGTCGTCCATTTCGGCAAGATCTTCTTCCATCTTCGTCTTTAGATCCTCGTCGGAGACACGTTCCAGACGCAGGCGCAAGCGGGTGATGGGCAGGCGCAAATCGTGCGATACCGCCGCCAACGCCAGTGCCCTGGCTTCCAGGTAACGCTTCAAGGCGCGCTGCATCGCATTGAATGCCTGTGCCGCACGCGACACTTCCAATGGCCCGTTTTCAGGCAAGGGAGACTGCTCCAGATTCTGCGCAAGACCGGTGGCGGCATCCGCCAGCGATGCCAGCGGCCGGATAAGCGGTCGCACCGTCCAGCCCGCGAGGATGGCAACCGACATGCCGAGCACCACCAGCAGCACCAGCAGGCGCAATGGCCAATCCAGCCCTTGCTGCGGCAGGTTGTGCCAGAAAGTCAAGACAGCGCCGTCGGCCAGCCTCGCCTGGCCGACCACGAACAGGATCGGCGGCTCGCCGCGCCGGTACTTTTCACGCTTGATGGAAAGCACTTGCAGCGGCGCAGGCCGTTCCAACTCTCTGGCGACGTGCTCGATGAACAGGTGTGCATCCTTCGAGCCGCTCTCGGGAGACGAGTGCCATCTGTCATTCAACGAAATGCGAATCGGAGGAACGTTCAGCTCATGCAGCAGGCGCGCGCGTTCGGCCGGTTCAGCCCGGTCAAGAATCGAAATAACGCCCGCCATACGCTGTGCAGCGTAAGCGCCGAGCAGCCTTTCGCCGAACCGGACGCGATCATCAAGCATCAGCCAAAACCCCAACGACTGGGCGGCAATCAGCCAGGCGAACAAAGCCAGCAGCATCTGCCCGAACAGTGTGCGCGGCAGTAACCTCATGTCTTGCGTTCCACCGCTGCCGTCAGCATGTAGCCCTCGCTACGCACTGTCTTGATCAAGGCGTTCTCGCCGCCCTCGTCGCCGAGTCGGCGCCGCAACCGGCCGATCGTCACGTCGACGGTGCGATCAAAAGGCCCCGCCTCGCGGCCGGAAGACGCATCGAGCAACTGATCACGAGACAGCACGCGGTTGGGGTTTTCCGCCAGTGTTCTCAACATCCTGAACTCGCCGGCCGACAGCGGCGCAACCACACTGTCCCGATCGACCAGATGGTGCGCGTTCAGGTCGAGCATCCATCCCGCAAAGTGCAATTGCCGTGCCGGCGCGACGGCGGACGAGCCCTCCCCGGCGCGCCACAGGATATTCTTGACGCGCGCCAACAGCTCGCGCGGGATGAACGGCTTATGGAGGTAATCGTCGGCCCCCATCTCCAGCCCGAGAATGCGGTCCATGTCGTCCCCTTTGGCGGTCAGCATCAGGATAGGCACGGCGGAATGCGTCCTGAGGTTGCGGCACAGGACCAAGCCATCTTCTCCGGGAAGCATGAGATCGAGAATGACCAAGTCGATCTGGTGACGTCCGATGTGTTGCCGCATCTGCTCGCCGTTACCGGCAAGCAATACGTTGTACTCCCGCTCTCCAAAATATTCATGCAGCAACTGTCGCAATTCAGCATCGTCGTCAACAACGAGTATCGTTTTTTCCATGTTAAGTCCTCTGATTACTAGGATACCGACGTGGCGAATTTGCAAACCGCGGACGTTGCCATTTATCACAAAAATTTACTATCCATTTACAAAAATGGCCCTCCCCCAACATATGCCATTTACACAAAACGATTTTAATAGTTCCATCGATTTAATCAGCGAGGAATTGAGCGTTTCGCATGCAGGATTGCATCGCCTGCTTGCCGCTGCGGTCATCAGCCCGGCACTGGCCACGAGTTTTGCGCCTGCCGTTTAGGCTGCCGCCAGCGACGAACAGATCAAACAGGAGTGGACCAGGCACCGCCAGGAAATGCTGAAGGCACGCTTGTTCAGGGTAAGCACGCATGCAGCCGCCCTATAGCGCGATCATGCGTACTTTGCCGAGTATATATGCAAAATTTTAGTCATCTTACAAGAGGGAATCGAAATGAAAATAGGATTCACGTCAATTAAAGGACTGCTGCAAAGTAGTAAGGCTTCTGAGCAAAGCGGCCTGACCACACACGCTCATGCTCCCCAGTCGTTTAACGATGCAGAAAGGGTTCATACCGTCACCGCTGCCAATCAAGCCCTGAACATGAAGGCCCGGAGGGCCCAATCGGAAAGTCAGCGTCAGCGTGTTCTTGCAAACATGCATGCCCCTCTGGAGCACGGCACACGCAATATCGATCGCCCGCTCAAAAGCGTCAATCTTTTACTATTCCAAGCTACAGTCCAGAACTTGCTCAAGAGCTTAAACGAAACGCAACTGTGGGACGCGCGTGCGACCAGCGCCAAGGAATTGCTTGCATATCTGGATCAGGGCGAAATCAAGGACCTGCAAAGCTTTACCCTTGCTCAAAAGACGCACCTCGCTAACACCTTGGCCGAACTGCTGGAATCGACTCTGACGACTCTTTCGAGCATCCAGCCAGAATCCACAGACGAATCAATGCACACACAGGACGTAAAGCAAACGCAGCAAGCGCTCTGGGGTGCTACCGAGATTCTTGCTGCGCTGACTGCGTCCGTCCAAACGCAACTGCCACACCCGGGTGCGTCTCATCTCTATGATGACGAAACACATCTGCTCAATGTGTCAAGAGCTGATCTCGGCGATCTTTTGCCCGCAGCGCAGAGCGCACTGCAAAATTTGGTAGATATTAAAGAGCAGGGATTTGACAATGTCTATCACGAACACGTGCTCGAAGGCCAACCATCGGAGGCATTAAAACATGAATTTTTACCTTCAACTGCCTCCAGTTTAGGCATATCGAGCGGCATCGCCGCACTCGTATTGCCTCTAACGCTCATTGCCTTACGCGCTGGAATACGCGACACGCTGAAGGCAATCAAATCCAACAAAGAGCTGAATGCAAAAACACATCTTGCGCAAAGGTCTATTGAACATCTGAAATCGTTAATGGAGTGCGCCCCAGAAAAGATACGCTGCCTTCTTGATGAGACTATTCACAATCAGGAGCAGGAATTGGAGTTGCTACGCTTCGCCAAAAGCATGAATCAATTGAGTGGAGGTATTGCTGCTTCTTCCGCAATATCATCTGCAATACTCGCGACCAATGTCGGCGAAGAATTTGCTTCCAAGCTTGCTCTTGTCGCGGTCGATAAAGGGTTTCATGCTGGACAATACTTGAATTCCGCTGCGGCCAACGCGGCGACAGGTTTGAGTATTGCGGGAACGTGCGTATTGGCTCCTCTTTATGGTATTGCCGCGACCACTGCAGCAGGTGCAATAACTTACAAATCGGTCCAGAAAAAGAGAAATTTTCGAGAAGGCAAGGAAAAGGTCGATTTACTGCTCCAAAACAGGGCTGCACAAATAGAAAAAGAAGAAGAGCTATGTCACCAGAAGTACCAACATTTTTTGCAAACAAAACTCTCGCAGCGAGATCAATTTTATGGTTCTTCCGTGAATTGGAATAAATCTTTTCTTACCGCAAGCTCGCTCTATACCACCACTTCCATCACAAAGATGACCGTCATTGCGCTGGCACTGACTGGTGCAGGCGCCGCAGCTGCCAATCCTATAGGCGCTTCTATCCTGCTGGGAGGAGGTATTCTGAGTGGAATCGGGATGGGCGCCAGCTCGCTAAAATCGCTTCATAACAGAAATAAACTACAGCGCTACGATCATTATCATAATGCCAATGATTCAGAGCTGGAAAGAGAGTTTCTCAACGCCGTCGATATCATGCACCCTCAAGGCGCCTCCAAAGGCTTCGATATCCGTGCGCGCTTTTACGATTTGATCTCGTCACGAGAATATCGAAGGCAATATCTGCTTGCTGAAATGGCAGAAGGCAAAAATAAATCTTACCAACCTGTTCACTATTCGACGGACGGCATCACTTTGCCACCAAGTCATAAGACCAAGGGAAATGCATTCCAAAAGAAGTTGCAGGCGCGTTTTTATACGGAAACGGCGAGAATGAAACATCTCGTGCAGGGAAAACCCAAGCAAGCGCAAGAGAAAGCACGCGAAACATGGAGTCAAAAAGCGGACACTCTTACATCGCTATCAATCCAGCAATGGTTACAAGATCCCGGAAATTTTCCCAAGCAAGTCGATTTCATGCTGGCGGAGATGAAAGCGCAACTCACCTACCTAGAACAAAAAATTTCGACCCGCGATGAGATATTCGGCCGTTTGTCATCATTCGATCAAGATAACGCTGTTGAGAAGCCAAGCATTCCAGATGAGAGCATTGCAACAGATCAAGAAGGAAATGCATATTCGTTTGCAACGCTACTCAAAGAGTTTTTAGGTGAGCAGGCGGAAAGCAGGGCAAGAGATAAGCTTTTACATGCGCATGGAAAAATATTGATGAACCACCTCACTGATCTGAAGAAAAAGAACGCAGAGGGTCTGGGGTCTGCTGCAAATGCCGGCGAACTATCGAAACTGAAGGAGGGCTTTTTACATTTACAAATCGGTCAAGTGCCTGTCCCTTTGAGTGACTCTTCACCGGATATTAACCAACAATTTGCGAAATATCTTCAGAAAGACGCTCCGAACCGATACCGTGATTTAAGAGGAATTTTGATTGAAACCGAGATACAAGCAGCGAGGTTACGAGAGCGTCCAATCGCAAGCAAAGACGTGCCTCAAACAAGTAAAGGGCCTGAGGACTTAAGCACGCATTTAAAAACGACGTCGGGAGCATTCCCTGTCAACGAGACCTCCATCAACGGTGGTGGCCGTCGTGCAATTTCTGCTCAAACAGCCAATAGCAGCAGTACGCATCCAACTGAAGCCAAGGCCGGGCTACAGGCCAAAAAAGAGTCTGTCTTATCTGGCAAGACAAGTACTCGCCCTATTTCTTATGCAGGACCATTAAGATTCAGGGCTTTTAAGTTTGCCGATTTTACGTCTGGCAAGACAAGTACTCGCCCTGTTTCTTATGCAGGGCCATTAAAATTCAGGGCTTTTAAGTTTTCCGATTTTACGAAAAGCTGAAACATAGAATCAGCATTGCGGGTTCAGAATCAGCATTGCGGGTTCTGTCGCATTAATTTGAAACAAGCGAGTTTATATGCAAGTGAGGGCATGGGTCCGTATGCAGGACGGACTTGTCCCGCCAACGCATAAAACTGGTCGGCGAAAGACATGGTTATAGCGCCTTCGATTGCGCATTGGCCTTTGCGGATCATGTGCATGAGTTCGATGCCGTCATGTGCATGAGTTCGATGCCGGCCAGGATGTTTCTGGCGGACCGGAAGGATTTGAAGCCGAGCATCGGTCTGGTCACGCGCTTGATGGCGCGATGGTCTTGCTCGACGATGTTGTTGAGATACTTGACCTGTCGGACGACGATGCTGTTTTCCAGCCCGTCATTGATGTCATCGATGGCCACCTTGTTAGCGCCGCTCTTGTCCATCGCGACTTTTTCAGGAACGCCATGCGCCCGCATCGCCTTATCGAAAAAGCGCCTGGCGGTCAAGAGGAAGTCGACCGTCTTGCCTTCCTTGTCCAGCGCGCAGTACCGATTTTCGTCGTTTGTCGATGAAGCTTCCATCCTCGCACTGTCTTCCGTATCCGTTTCAAGGCATCGTCACTTGCTCCCGGCAGGAAACTGGTGAATATCCGGTTTCCCTTGTCCCGAGCTCCCCTCGGTCGAAACGTAAAACCGAGAAACGTGAACTGCACTTGTGGATAACCTGAGCTCGGGATAAGCCGTTTCAGCAACATGCTGGCGCCGAGGAAGTCAGAGGCAAGCGCGGCTTGTTGGGCGCCAGACAGTAGGCGATGATGCCAGCCATCAGATTGGCCATGAAATTGCCGTGCGAACGGTGGCGCGTATGTTCTACCTGGCACAGGTTTTTTAATTCATCGAAGACTGTTTCAATCAGAGAGCGGCGTCGCAGAATCGCCTAGTCAAATGGCGCGTGCTGTACCGGCTTCATGTTTTTGCGCACTTTGGTGATGAACGCTACCTGCTGCTGGCGTAATCGCTCGACCAGCCATTGGGCAATATAGCCTTTGTCCGCATAGACCCGGCCAAACACATCCCGACACAGATGCGCAACTGGTTTGCGGTCATCGACATTGCCGGGCGTGACTTTCATGTGCAACAGTTCGCCGCGATGATTGATCACGATAGGCAATTTGAAGCCGAAGAACCACCCGGTCGAACTCTTGCCGCGCGCAGCGATTCCCGCAAAGACTCGGTGTCGGGCAATGCGCAGGTTGGCCGCTATTCGTACGCGCCCCTCTGCGCCCAGATCTTCATCACACCGCTCTTCGCAGCAAGCACTCCGCTGAGCAACCGGTTACGCGTGTCGGGCAGCACCCAGGTCAATACGACGGCGGCTGACAGCAATGCCAGCCTGATGACTTTGGGGGATGATGCGCCGCATCCATTCCTGCACGGACACTCAGGAAGACAATGACTCCGACGCAGGCTCTTCGGAAGCACCGGCCTTGATGGTCGCGTCCCAAACTTCAGCCATTTCAGCAAAAACTAGAAGACATTCATGCAAAGCAGGCGCATCGAGCAAATCCAGCGGCAATCTGTCGTGCGCGATCACTTGCCCTGTGCGTGGGTTGACGCTCCAGCACAGGCTATGCCCAAGCACCTGCAACGTGAAATTGGCATGCAGCAGTGCCAGCGCAGCAGCGCCGCCGTCATCCGAGGGCAGTTTTCCAAAATAGCCGACCAGCAAAACCAGCGGCTCTTCTTCCTCATCGTCGTGGTACACGAGGTCAATTATCGTGTCTCGCACCTTTACCCGGCCACGCTGGAGCAAGGCTTCCACATCCGTGGCACTTGTGAGCTGCGCCCATTCGCGAATGAGTTGTTCATAATCTTTTTGGCTCATGGCCCCTCCTTGAATTTAAAAATAAGCCCTCTTTCAGCATTACCACCAACTTGTTGCACTTCAATCTTGAACAGCAAAATAATGCTCCTTCATTTCAGGCAAAATGCGTTTCCAGTTGGTTTGCAAGTCTTCATGCACGGCCTTCATTGCCTCCCCTGCCGCCTCTTTATCGAAGTTGTAGAAGGCTTGGTCGAATACCGCACCAAGCCGTTTGCGAGCTTGTTGCGCCTGGTACTTTATCCTTATCTGCTGCCAGGTTTTAATTTGCGAGAAGTCGGAAACCGGCAGGAGCTCGTGCGCGTAAGCGTAAGACGTATAATTTATAGAAGTAGGCAGTTGGCCTTC
Source organism: uncultured Oxalobacteraceae bacterium (assembly GCA_966250375.1). GTDB lineage: Bacteria > Pseudomonadota > Gammaproteobacteria > Burkholderiales > Burkholderiaceae_D > CAMLDH01. Next base: position 4,006 of record CBINHE010000018.1, on the reverse strand, counting down.
TTCCACCAGTGATGCCCCTACAAAACATTCGGCAAGGTGCTGTCTGTAACTAGGTATATTAAAATCCTCCTTGGCCTTGCTTATGGCCTTTTTATTCCTGCTATTGAGAGCAAGCTTGTATGTCTTCTTCGCCATGCGCTCCTTCTCCTCTAAGTAACTCTGATCAACCTTCTTAATAGCATCCCATGCATCGTAGGTCACAGTCTTTGGAAAAATGTTCAGAGCAGCACTGAATACCTTGCGAATGGCATCCTTGTCTCCACTGAAGTAGGCGCGCACGAGTGTCGCCTCGCCGACAGCATCCTCCAATTCCTTTGCTGCATCCATCCATTTTTTCCCATTTGAGAATTTGAAAAGTTGGTAACTATCACTGAGAGAAGGGATTTGGGAGACTTTGTTCGATAGGTGATCAGTCACCGATTCGTCAAATGCAAACTGGTTAAGGGGCCGGTGCTCCACGGGCAGGCCCAGCGCGTCGTCAAGTTTAGGGTGAGTGAAGCAATGACAGTACTCGTGCGCCACATTATGCAAGCCCTCTAGAGGAGGTTGATAAGCAGCGATAAATATTCTATTTTGTGTCGAAGAGTATCCTCCAGGAACAACTCCATAACGACCTCTTGGTAAGCGAAACGACACTTCTGCACGCGCGTTATAACAATGCGCATCCTTTGGAATATAGCTACCGAATCTCTCCAATACAGCAAGTTTCCCTTCTTGCAACAGTCTCTCGTTTGCTCGTTCATGAAAAAAAATATTACCGATGAAAGTCTGTACGGGCGCTCTTACGAAATCATGTGGAATCATTGCAGTATTGGACAGGAAATCGCGTGGATTGCGTATGAAACGAAAACCTGCGGACATAGTCCCAAGCATAGTCAATATTTTAAGGGCGCCCTGAAGCTTGGAACGGGCTTGTCTGGCGGCATCAGACCTCCAACTGCGGCGCACCTCCGAATTTTCAGCAGCAGTATTAGCTTGCGCTCCGGCGTTCTGTGGTGAACCAGGCTCCCAGCTTGACCTAGCCTCATCAGCTCCAGGCTCCCACCAGCTTGAACCAGCCTCATCAGCTCCAGGCTCCCACCAGCTTGAACTAGCCGCATCAGCTCCATGCTCCCAGCTTGAACCAACCTCATCAGCTTGGCCATGATGAGCATGGAATCGTTGTAAATTCTTCTTTCCAAACCTGACTTCAGGCTTGGGTTCATCCGTCTTCCTTGCACTGGCTGCAGGTTGTTCTGCCGGTTTAGTATCTGACTGGCTGTCTAGCGGCATCCTCAATGCTGGCTCTGAGGGAAGATGGATATGGGACCCCTTGTAATCTGCAGCGTTGACAATTGCACGAGCGTGAAGACGATTAAGTGCCTCCTCGGAACGCAGTTCCCCATCCACATAAACCTTACATCCTCGCTTCCGTGTGGCCTTAATACTTTCCAGCAGGTTGGTCAGCTGAGTGCTGGAGACATAAAGTCTTTGGAGCAAAGCCGGCAACTTCGGCAGGCTGGTCAGCTGGTTGTTGGAGACATGGAGTTCCCCAAGCGAGGCCGGCAACTCCGGCAAGCTGGTCAGCTGGTTGCTGGAGACATAGAGTCTTTGGAGCGAAGCCGGCAACTTCGGCAGGCTGGTCAGCTGGTTGTTGGAGACATTGAGTCTTTGGAGCGAAGCCGGCAACTTCGGCAGGCTGGCCAGCTGATTGTGGGAGGCATCGAGTTTCCAAAGCGAAGCTGGCAGCTTCGACAGGCTGGTCAATTGGTTGTTGTAGACATTGAGTTTCCTAAGCGAAAACGGCAACTCCGGCAGGCTGGTCAGTCTCAATGAATTTAAGTGTAAGGGTTCATTAGGTTGGCCAGCACGAAGCCATTCCCTTATCTTTTCAACTGCCTTGGTACGATTTTCGCCCGCAGCTTGATTTGGCTGTCGTGCCCATTTCTTCCATGCAACCAAATACTCTTCCTCTCTCCTTGGCCGGGAAGACGCTTGCGCGAGAAGCGTTGTTTGCAAGGAGTTGTTCTGGGATATTCTCGGTCTGGAAGATCCAGACCTCATTTGTCTCGCGGCCTCCTTTTCCGGCGGATGGGAAGTCGATCCGGGTTGATTAACGCCGTGATTGTCCGGCGTTGGGACATACCCAGAAGACACAGACTGACGAATAGGACTTGGCATGATACAAACCTTTCAACTCTATTAACTTGAATGGTTGTGAGTGGAATGGAATCGGGAATAGTTCCATTCTTGCAAATGGACAGTCCATGCTGCGGCTGACCGTGCGCTGTGAATACGGGAGTTGCTGCAGCGATCTTTACATTGATGCAGTCTGGCTTGCTGTCGAGCTCATGGACATGTGATACGAATCTGCAGCCATAACGTGACATGAAATCGCGTCTTTTTCCGTCTGGCTGCTTCGCTGGGGGAGTATCGGCTTGCAAGCCGATACCGTTTCGCAGGCGGATCGCATGCGATCCGAAGTCCCTGCTTCACCGTTGTTCGTCGTTGCCATAGCTCGCTATGGTGCCTCCTCTCCCTTGCAGGGTGCATTGCCTTGCAAGGCAATGCGCCTTCCGCCTGCTTGCGGAACAGCACAGGCTTGCAAGCCTGTGTGCGCTCTGCAAGGGGGATGGGCTAAAAAGCAGCGATATGACAACCTATCCCCATCCCAACCAAGAGGATTGCGCTTCAGCTCTTTTTCAGCAAAGCGAACTTGGCTAGACGCTTGCTGGAGGCGAACAAGGGGCTATGCAGCGATGCTTTTGTGTTGCCATGCAATCGCTGGTTAAAGTCCGGTATGCCGTCTATATCGACGCCAAACAGTTGCTTGCGCTGCGCGGTATTGGCAAAGCGCTCGAGATCGGTCGGCACAGCGCTCGCGTAATGTTTCATCCAATAGTGGGAATACGCGTAGATAATGGGCTTTCTGACCGTATCGCTGCGGATAACACGTTCGCGACCAACAATTGACAATACGCTCTCTACCAGACGGAAAAAGACGCGATTTCACGTCACGTTATGGGTGACGATTGGTATTACGCGTTTCGGGTAGCCCCCGGTTAATACAACGGCAGCTGACAGCAATGCCAGCCTGATGACTTTGGGGGATGATGCGCCGCATCCATTCCTGCACGGACACTCAGGAAGACAATGACTCCGACGCAGGCTCTTCGGAAGCACCGGCCTTGATGGTCGCGTCCCAAACTTCAGCCATTTCAGCAAAAACTAGAAGACATTCATGCAAAGCAGGCGCATCGAGCAAATCCAGCGGCAATCTGTCGTGCGCGATCACTTGCCCTGTGCGTGGGTTGACGCTCCAGCACAGGCTATGCCCAAGCACCTGCAACGTGAAATTGGCATGCAGCAGTGCCAGCGCAGCAGCGCCGCCGTCATCCGAGGGCAGTTTTCCAAAATAGCCGACCAGCAAAACCAGCGGCTCTTCTTCCTCATCGTCGTGGTACACGAGGTCAATTATCGTGTCTCGCACCTTTACCCGGCCACGCTGGAGCAAGGCTTCCACATCCGTGGCACTTGTGAGCTGCGCCCATTCGCGAATGAGTTGTTCATAATCTTTTTGGCTCATGGCCCCTCCTTGAATTTAAAAATAAGCCCTCTTTCAGCATTACCACCAACTTGTTGCACTTCAATCTTGAACAGCAAAATAATGCTCCTTCATTTCAGGCAAAATGCGTTTCCAGTTGGTTTGCAAGTCTTCATGCACGGCCTTCATTGCCTCCCTTGCCGCCTCTTTATCGAAGTTGTAGAAGGCCTGGTCGAATACCACACCAAGCCGTTTGCGAGCTTGGTCCGCCTGGCGCTTTATCCCTCTCTTCTGCCAGAATCCAATTTGCGAGAAGTCGGAAACCGGCAGGAGCTCGTGCGCGTAAGACGTATAATTTCTAGGAGGAGGCAGCTGGTCTCCTTCCAGCAGTGATGCCCCTACAAAACATTCGGCCAGGTGCTGTCTGTAACTAGGAGTCTGTCGGACTCAGGATTTTCGATTTAAATGACAGCACGTCGGCAA
>CBINHE010000017.1:0-55844 GCA_966250375.1 uncultured Oxalobacteraceae bacterium | reverse complement strand
CTCAAAGCCTACAAGGAAACCATACGCACATGATTGAGCGCATCAAACAAAGCCGACCTGCCCGCGCCACCGCGCGTTTTTCCGGCTGGCTTGTACCCGCACTGCTGCGGCGTCGCACCATCAGCGCAGCCGTTATTGCCTCGCTGGCGGCGGCACTCTACTGGGGCCTCATCGCGTCAGACCGCTATGTGTCCGAAGCCCACGTCATTATCCAGCGCACCGATTTTGCCAGCGGCCAGACCATGGACTTTGCCAGCCTGCTCGGAAACGTCGGCACCGGCAGCAAAGCCGACCAACTGCTGTTGCGCGATTATCTGCGCTCCACAGACATGCTCAAAAAGCTCGATGCCAAACTGAACCTGCGCAGTCACTACAGCGACGCGCATCGCGATCCCTTGTCCCGCATGTGGTCCAAGGACACGCCGCTGGAATTGTTCCACCATCACTACCTGTCACGCGTCAGTGTGGAATTTGAGGACTATGCCGGCATTCTCGTCATCCGGGCTGAGGCCTACACCCCCAAAATGGCCCAGGCCATCGCGGCCATGCTGGTGAAAGAAGGCGAGCATTTCATGAACACCTTGGCCCACGGGATCGCCCAGGAACAAGTAGCCTTTTTTGAAAAGCAAGTTGAGCGAATGAGCGAACGCGCCATGCAAGCGCGCCAGGCCGTGCTGGAATTCCAGAATAAAAACGGACTGGTCTCGCCCCAAAACACCGCGGAGAACCTGGCCGGCATCGTCAACAGCCTTGAGGCGCAACTCACCGGCCTGCAAACGCGCCGCAGCGGCATGCTCGGCTATCTGATGCCGGACAGCCCCAACATTGTCGAACTGGATTTGCAGATCGCAGCGGTCACCAAGCAAATCGCACAAGAAAAAGCCCGGCTGGCCTCCCCCGACGGCACACCGATGAACCGCACCGTGGAAGAATTCCAGCGCCTGAAAATGAATGCCACGTTTGCCCAGGACGTTTACAAAACGTCGCTGATCGCGCTGGAAAAGGGGCGGGTCGAAGCCACGCGCATGCTCAAGAAGGTATCGGTATTGCGACACCCCGATGAGCCGCAGCTGTCGCTGGAACCGCGCCGGCTCTACAACACGGTTGTATTCATGCTGGCCACATTACTCATTGCCGGCATCATGCATCTGCTTGCCGCCATCATCCGCGATCACAAGGACTGAATCATGACACGGCATTTATTGAAATTTCTTCACGCGGACAAATCCATGTCCTCCCCGACGACCCAGCCGGGATTGCATCTTTGGACGCTTGTCCTGCTTGCTACATTCATGTCTACCGCGCATGCCGCCGATAAAAAACCTTCCGACGCGGGCCAGACCTTGAATCTGCCTTTCACCCAGGATAACGTCCCGTCAAAACCTGCCGGAGCCACACAATCCCCCTCCGCAACGCCCACGCCTGAAATCCACACGCAGCAACCCCGGCTGTTCGATTACTCCACGAACCTGAACAGCGATATTTTTGGCGCCAACCTCTTCACCGGCAGCTTCGCACGCCAGGGCGCCACCCAGTTCAACCCGGATTACGCGGTTGCGTCGGGCGACAAAATCCAGGTCCGATTCTGGGGCGCATTCGAATATGACGCAACACTGACGGTTGACCCCAAGGGCAACATCTTCCTGCCGCATGTCGGTCCGGTGCCGGTATTGGGCGTGCGCAATCAGGACTTGCAGCGCGTGGTCGATTCTGCGGTGGGCAAAGTCTTTCGTGCCAACGTCAACAGTTATGCCAGCCTCGCTGCAGCGCAGCCGGTGCGTATCTTTGTCAGTGGCTTTGTCAACCGTCCGGGTCTTTACAGCGGCACGAGCATGGACGGTTTGTTGCACTTCCTGGACCAGTCCGGCGGCATCGACCTCGAACGCGGTTCGTTCCTGAACGTGCAGGTCAAGCGCGCCGGGCAAACCCGCGCCACCGTCAACCTCTACGATTTTCTGCTGCAAGGCAACATGCCGATGCTGCAATTGGCCGACGGCGATGTCATCTTCGTCGCGCCGCGCCAGAATACGGTCAAGGTCAGCGGCCTGGCAAAAAACGCCAAGCGCTTCGAATTCAACGACAACACCCGCACCGTGGCTGACCTGATCCAGATCGCCAAACCCCGTGCCCAAGCGACCCATGTGCGCGTCATACGCAATACCGGCACGGTAAAGAACACCGAGTACTACCCGTTGGCCGATGCCGCCAGCGTGGCACTGCAAAACGGCGATGAACTTGAATTCACAGCCGACAAAAAAATCGGCTCCATCACCGTCCGCATGGAGGGCGAACATCAAAGCGTTCAGGAATACGTGCTGCCGTATGGCGCGAAGCTGGGGGACCTTGTCAAACAAATTGAATTCTCCGACCGCTCGGATACGTCGAGTCTTCAACTGTTTCGCCAAAGCGTAAAGGAACGGCAGAAAGCGATGCTGCAAGCGTCGCTCAAAAGCCTGGAAGCAGCGGCCCTTACTGCGCGCTCGGGCACCAGCGACGAAGCGCGCCTGCGCAAGGAAGAATCCGAACTCATCCTGCAGTGGGTCGAGCGCGCCAAAAAGATCGAACCGTCCGGCCAGGTGTTCATTGCGCAAAGCACTGCCCGTGATGAATTGTTGCTGGAGAACGGCGACATCCTGCGGGTGCCGGCCAAAGACGGCCTGGTCCTGGTAAGCGGAGAGGTCTTGTTTCCCAATGCGATTGCCTTCGATGCCCCACTGCGCATAGAGGACTATATCCGCCGTGCGGGAGGGTACACCCAAAATGCAGATGCCTCCCGCGTGATCGTCGCCCATCGCGATGGCAGCTTTGATGAAGGCTCGGAAGAAGATCGAGGATTCTTCAGCAACGCCGATAGCCGGCAAATCATTCGCCCAGGCGACGAAGTACTGGTACTGCCCAGGATCGATACAAAATCCCGTCAGATTTGGAAAGACATGACGCAAATCATTTACCAGATCGCCGTTTCGGCCAAAGTTATTTTCGGACTGTAATTAAAATGAATATCAACTTTAAAAAATTGCTGAGCAATTCCAAGCGGTTCGTTCTGGATCGCAAAAACAGTCTCTCCCTCCCCTCGATTGACCTCAGGCCGCAAACGGCCGATCGGCAAAGAATAAACGCCCTTTTCAAGCTCAGGGACAAGATTTTTTTCAAAAAGAAAAAACCCTTCTCGGAGGCCTATCCGTTCACAGTCATTGATCCTTTCGATGTATTTGGCGAGGAGAACCTGTTTGGCGACTTTAATCTTGTCGGCGACGACTGGCGCGACAAAAACAGCGACAAGCCGGTTGCCCTCCTTTGGGGGTTTAATAACTGGAAATGGGGATTCGTCAGCGACTATCTGCCTGAATACCGTACCGCTTTTGCACCGAGAAAAATTCTGTCGGCACAATCGCTATCGGCAATCAAAAGATTTCCGTTAAAGCCGGCTGCCTTCATATTTTGGGGTTATACGGAGCCGGATAGCGTAAGAAGGTATGCGCAAGCGAACAACATCAAAATCTATCGCATGGAAGATGGGTTTATTCGCTCCTCCTCCCTGGGCGCATCGCACTCTACGCCCTACTCTCTTGTACTGGATACAAAAGGACTTCATTACAACCCTGAAGAAACATCGGACATCGAAGAGATATTAAACAATCATACGTTTTCCGAACAGGAACTGGCTTCTGCGAAAACCTGCATGGACTTGATGCAGGATCTCGCGCTGTCCAAATACAACCCGCCGAGTTTAAACACCGATAATCAAGCCGTCATAAAAATCCGCAAAAGAGTGGTTGTGCTGGGGCAGGTAGATGACGACATGTCGATTCGGTTAGGCAATCCCGACCGCTGGTCGATGATCGAACTGATCCGACTCGCCAAACTTGAAAACCCCGATGCGGATATTTTGTACAGACCGCACCCCGATATATATCAAGGCTATCAAACGAGCAAATTCAGAAAGCGCGCCGTCGAAAAGATTTGCGAACTGGCGTCGCCCGAAATCCCTCTCTCCGAATTTCTGGACACGGTAGATCATGTCTACACGATCACCTCATTGTCGGGACTGGAAGCTCTACTTAAAGGGAAAAAAGTAACCGTCGTGGGGGCTGCATTCTATGCCGGTTGGGGCCTGACCGACGATCGCATTAAATTTCCGCGACGCACGGCAAAACGGACGTTGCTGGAACTATATGCAGGCGTGTATTTAAAGTATCCACGGTACCTGGCAGATTTGGAGGACAGTGAAATTGGTTTTCAGGCGGCAGCATTAAGAATTAAAGCCGACCATGAAATTGAAAGATTTAATCTTTATAAGAGTCAAAAAACGGATACAGCCGAAAACATTCAGGCACTTGCACAATCCGACTATTGGCCACACCTCTTATTTAAGAAACAAACGCTTGAAAATGAAAAACTAGTTCAAGAATCGATCAGCAAAATTGATTTTAAAGGAATGCTGAATGGTCATTCAGGACGCATTTTCCAAATCTTTTTCGTTTATTCCCTATGCGGAAATTGCAAAAGCAATTCTTCTCGTGACACCTTAATAAGTTCAATTCGGAGTCATATCGACTTTGACATATTAAACGCCCTATTGTTGGACTTAAATAAAAGATATTGCGGCGAGTATATTGCGAGCCAATTCGCTTGGTTGTTGGCTGAGGCAAACGAGACCAACGTCTCATTAAATATCCTTACACAAGAGTTTTTTCGGAGCAAGAAAGCAAGCTCCAGAACAGCGAAGGAAGAAATTAAGTACGCAGATTCCGAACACATAGGCTCCAAAACGAATACTTATGAGAATTCGCCTTTTTATGCTGGTTGCGAAATAGATAGCGACCGCATCACCATAGATCAAGCAAAACTTCTCTTGGAGATTCTGGACAAAAACGTTTCATTAAAAAGATTTGATGAAGCATTGAGAATTGCGAAAGATTTGCTTCTCGAAGGATATTTTACATCGCAGATAGCTCAAAAATTGGCAAGCATTGCTGTCATTAAATTTGATTATAGTTCGGTAAAAAATATTGGAATATTTTGTCAGCGTATTAATTTATATGAAAGTAGAAGCTTAATGGCTCTGTATGAGGCAAAAGGCTTTACTGAAAATCATGTGAAGAATAATTCTTTGGGGTTTATTCAAACTCTCGTAAAGTTGATTGTACTGAGACCAGATAATGTTGTGGGAGCGACTTTTTTAGCAAAATCATTTGCATCTATCTTGGATGTTAAGCACTGGGACAAAGTCTTTAAAAGTGTTCTATCTCTTGACAATGAACAATCCCCAACAAAAGCTGCAGCCTTTAATTCCATAGAACGCCCGCTATTGGCCGTTCAGATAGTTGAAAATCTAATTAAACAAGGCTCCCATTCAGAATACATAAGTTACGCATACTCGCAGGCTCTTTCTTTTGCAGGAAGGCTTGACGCTGCTATAGCGGTTATGGATAACGCTAGGAAATTGACAAAGAATTCGCGCACATATTGTGAAACGATTCGTTTGTATATTCGGGCAGGATGGTATGACCGCGCTTTAATGCTCGTTAAGGATGCGCAAGAAAGAAAGTTAGAACTAGGCGATATGTACCCTCGCAAAGTTTATTCTGGCTCGCGTATGATTAAAGAAGCATTAGAAACATACGGACAGATGCTCGCAAAGAAAAACCTTGCCACCTACTATCCAGAAAAATATTTTCACTTTGGCGCCCCGGCCTGCAAAAACGATAATCTAATTGCACTGGCTGTATTTGGACCCGGAGACGAAATTAGATTTGCAAGTATTTACAATCTACTCCCTGGAAAACTTATTCAAAAAAACGTATCAATAAGTTGTGACCCGAGATTACATAACATCTTTACGAGAAGTTTTTCTTGGCTTAACTTTATTCCAGTACAGAGATGGAGAAACGGCGACCCGCTTGACTTGAAGAACTACACAGAAGTATTAGGCTTTGATTTAATTCCTTTTATTAATAATGCATTGACTAAAGAAATTAATAATTCTGATGGGGTCATGCTTGTAACCGACATGCTTCACGAATGCTTGCCAAGTTATGAAGCATTTCCGGGTACGCCATATCTAAAACATGATGAATCTTTATCTAGATATTATCGCAACCAACTTCCCCAAAATACCAATTTAGTGGGATTAAGTTGGCGTAGCAGCTTGACCACTCACTCCCGCAATGAGCACTATCTGACGGTGGAAGAACTCGAACCGATCTTCAAAATTGACGGCGTGCAGTTTGTCAATTTCCAATATGACGAATGCCAGGAAGAACTGGACTGGATTGAAAAACGCTATCCCGGCAAGGTCATCAATATTGCTGAAATAGATCACTACAATGATTTTGACAGCGTAGCCGCTTTGATGAAATGCATGGATTTGATCATCGCCCCTGCCACAACAGTAGTGGAGCTTGCGGGTGCGCTGGGTTGCCCAACGTGGCTGCTTTCGAATTCATCAGAGTTACATTGGCGAAAAATAGACCAACGTGGCACCGATGTCTGGCATAGCAGCATTGCCCATATCGAAGGGACTGTTCTTGGCGACAAGAGCACGCTGGTCGAACGCCTGTGCGAAAGTCTATCCGAATTCGCAAATCAGGATGCATGGCTCCGGCAGTCTGCTTAATCAGATTCGGAAAAAGCGATGGGGCAATTTGTAACTGATGAAATCCGTGGGGGCGTGGATAACGCCTCCTGCGGTCCGAACGAAAGCGCCACCGAAGCCGCCTATAGACTCATCGAAAGCCATCTAAAGGAGCTTGCGCTCGGCTTTTCAGTCACGGATGGCACCTATCCCGAGCTATTCGGTTTGTATTCCGGCTTGGCGCATTTGCCCACCTTCTTCCCGATCAGGGGCGATACCGTGTCGCGATCTGCTTATCGTCGAGCTGCTACAGCACCCCAGATTCCTGCGGTGTATAGCGGCGACTTGGCGATTTATGACGAAGACAAGTTGAACTCGGCCTTCATTCCGCCCAAAGACATCGCTTCAGTTGTATTTACGCTTCAGCATCACGTATAACTTTCCGCGGGCATTGACCGCAATTTTCAACCACTTAGGTACCCATATAACATGCTAGCTAATTCAACCATTCTTATCACAGGCGGCACTGGCTCATTTGGCAATACGTTTGTTCCGATGACACTGGAAAAATACAATCCCAAGAAAATCATCATCTATTCGCGTGATGAAATGAAGCAGTGGGAAATGGCCAAAAAGTTTCAGAACGATTCGCGTGTTCGCTTTTTCATCGGCGATGTGCGGGATCGCGAACGCCTGTATCGCGCGCTGGATGGCGTGAATTACGTTGTGCATGCGGCGGCCACCAAGATCGTGCCCACTGCGGAATACAATCCGTTCGAGTGCGTGAAGACCAATATCAATGGCGCCATGAATTTGATCGATGCCTGCATAGATAAAAAGGTGAAACGCGTTGTTGCGCTTTCCACCGACAAAGCCAGTAGCCCGGCGAACCTGTATGGCGCGACCAAGCTGGCTTCCGACAAGTTGTTTATTGCGGGTAATTCCTATGCTGGCGCACACGATACGCGCTTCTCTGTTGTGCGTTATGGTAACGTCATGGGCTCCCGTGGTTCGGTCATCCCGTTTTTTCTTTCCCTTAAGGAGAAAGGCGTATTGCCGATCACAGATGCCCGCATGACACGCTTCATGATTTCTCTCGAACAGGGGGTGGATCTTGTTTGGCACGCGTTTGAAGATATGGAAGGCGGCGAAATCTATGTGAAAAAGATTCCGTCGATGAAGGTGACGGACGTTGCGCACGCCGCCGCGCCCGAAGCGAGCCATGAGTTCATCGGCATACGGCCGGGGGAAAAATTGCATGAGCAGATGATCGGCGCTGAAGATTCGTTCTATACGTACGAATATTCTGAGCACTACAAAATTTTGCCGGCGATCCATAACTGGAGCGAGTGCAAACTGCGGATCAAGGATGGCGTGAAAGTCCCGGAAGGGTTTAACTATTCCAGCGACAACAACCCGCAATGGATGAGCGTTGCCGAACTCGGCAGCTGGATCAAACAAAACAAGGCAAAGATCGGGGCGATTTGATGGCATTCATTCCTTATGGGCGGCAGGATATTTCCCAAACCGATATTGATGCCGTTACCGAAGTCTTGCGCTCCGACTTCTTGACGCAAGGACCTGCCATCCCCCGCTTTGAAGCGACGCTGGCGGCGTATTGCGGTGCGCGCCATGCGTTGGCGATGAATAGCGCGACGTCGGCGTTGCATGTTGCGTGCATGGCGCTGGGCCTGGGCCAGGGTGACCGCTTGTGGACCAGTCCGAATACGTTTGTCGCTTCGGCAAACTGCGCACTGTACTGTGGCGCAGAGGTCGATTTTGTGGATATCGATCCGCGCACGTATAACCTGTCTGTGCCGGCGCTGGCTGCAAAACTGGAGCAGGCCAAGGCAGAAAACCGGTTGCCGAAGATTGTCGTTCCCGTCCATTTCGCGGGACAGAGTTGCGACATGCGCGACATCCACGCCTTGGCACAGCGTTATGGTTTCAGAATCATCGAAGATGCGTCTCATGCAGTGGGCGGACGCTATCTCGATCAACCGGTGGGCAATTGCCGCTACAGCGATATCACGATCTTCAGTTTTCATCCGGTGAAGATCATCACCACGGCGGAAGGCGGCATGGCGCTCACGAACGATTCCGAGCTGGCTGCGCGCATGGAGCGCTTGCGCAGTCATGGCATTACGCGCGATGCGGCGTTCATGGATGGCGATAGCGACGGCCCGTGGTATTACCAGCAGATCGAGCTGGGATACAACTACCGCATGACCGACATTCAGGCTGCCTTGGGTTGTTCTCAATTTGCGCGACTCGACGCGTATGTCATGCGCCGTCATGTGCTGGCCCGCCGCTACGATGCGTTGCTGGATGATCTGCCGGTCGTGACGCCTTGGCAGTCGCCCGATGCGCATTCGGCGCTGCATCTTTATCCGATACGCGTGGATGCCCGGCGCACCGGCAAGCGCCGCCGCGAGGTGTTTGAGGGCTTGCGTACCGCCGGCATCGGCGTGAATGTGCACTACATTCCGGTGCATACGCAGCCGCATTATCAGCGGCTGGGATTTGCATGCGGCGACTTTCCCGAGTCGGAACGTTACTATGCCGAGGCAATATCGCTGCCGATGTTTCCGACGCTTACCGAGGCGCAGCAGGATGACGTGGTTGCCGCCCTGCGAGCGCTGCTAAGCAAGTAAGCAAAAGTCTTTTGACATAAATCTGAAAACTGCGATGTCTTTACACAGAAGTCAGTAACTTAGGCGACGGAGAGCCTACGTGTTCCCTCCCTTTCAAGGGGGAGGGATAGGGTGGGGATGGGGTAAATCCTCCGAGTTAATAGTCAAACCCATCCCCACCCTAACCCTCCCCCTTGAAAGGGAGGGGATTTCTTTGTTTGTCAAAAGTCTTTTGACATAAATCTGAAAACTGAGATGCCTTTGAAATATATACAAGCAAATATTCAACGAGTACTGTTCGAACTCCTTCCCCTTGAAGGGGAGGGAATTCCTTTGTTTGTCAAAAAACTTTTGACCACTTGCTTAGAATGAGGGTCGCCATTATTCCTGCGCGAGGGGGCAGCAAGCGCATCCCTCGCAAGAATATCCGCCTCTTTGCCGGGTTGCCGATCATCGTCTATTCGATTCATGCCGCGCTCGACAGCAAGGTATTCGATAAGGTAGTGGTGTCCACTGACGATGAGGAAATCGCTGCTGTCTGCCGCGCAGCGGGGGCCGATGTGCCGTTCCTGCGTCCTGCCACACTTGCCGATGACCATACCGGTACAAACGCGGTGGTCAAGCATGCATTGACATGGTTCGCCGAGCATGGCGAGACGTTTGACCAGGCATGCTGCATCTATGCGACGGCACCGTTCGTGCAGGCGCGGTACCTGCAGGAAGGTCTGGCGAAGCTGATATCGAGCGAAAAGTCTTATGCGTTTTCGGTCACTTCGTTTCCGTTTCCGATCCAACGCGGTGTTCGCATCACCCAAGACGGATCTGTCGAGCCAATTTATCCCGAACATGTGACAACCCGGTCGCAGGACCTAGAAGAGATTTACCATGACGCCGGCCAGTTTTACTGGGGTCGGGCGGAAGCATTTCTGCACGACTTGGTCATTTTTTCATCGGCGTCCGTACCTGTAGTCCTGCCCCGATACCTGGTCCAAGATATCGATACGTTTGAAGACTGGCACCGTGCTGAGTTTATGTACAAAGCGCTTGTTTTGTCCGGCGAGGTGACGTCTTGAACATCGCCATCCGTGTAGACGCCTCGTCTCAAATAGGGATCGGGCACTTGATGCGCTGCCTAACCCTAGCAAATGACGTGCATGAGCAGGGTTCAAATGTACATTTCATCTGTCGAGATTTAACGACGGACCTTGCAGCTCTCGTAGGTCATGCTTGCCACACTATTCATCACCTTCCAAGCAGAAGGCAAAACTTCAGCAACGATTCCGGGTTATTTCATGGCGAATGGCTTGGTGCGAGCCTAAAAGAAGACGCGGATCAAACTAAGGTACTGCTGTCCTCAATTAAGCCAGAGTGGCTCCTCGTAGATCACTACGGCATTGATTATCGATGGGAGAGACTTCAACGAGCGCATGCACGAAATATTCTCGTTATCGATGATATTGCTGACCGCAAGCATGACTGTGATGTACTTTTAGATCAAAATTACTATAAAAATCTCCAAACTCGTTACGAAAACCTTCTCCCAGAGAAATGCAAAAAATTACTTGGTCCGCGCTATTCCCTACTAAGGAATGAGTTCGCAAATCTACGTGAAAACCTACAACCGCGCAAAGGATTCGTTAAACATGTCGTAATTGCATTTGGAGGCTCTGATCAAAAGAATTTGACAGCAAAAGCGGTCGCTGCAGCCAGTGCTATCGGAGAGCCTCTTGAACTAGATGTAATTGTGGGGGCAACTTATCCCTTTTACGATGAGTTAAAAGCTCAATGCGCTCCCCTCTCCAACGTGAGAGTACATATTCAAACGAATCAAGTCGCAACGATTCTGGCAACAGCTGACCTGGCAATCGGTGCTAGCGGCACCACCAATTGGGAACGATGTTGCACAGGTGTACCCGCCTTGCTCTTTTGCATAGCCCATAATCAGCGGCAATTGCTAGAAGATCTATCAGAAGATGGCTACGTCTACGGAGTAACGAGGGACGTTGAGGTTACAGAAGAAAAAATAAAAGCAATTCTTGAAACCGCCCTTCTCTCCCCTGCGATGTTGCGAGGGATGAGCGAACGAAGTTTTGCACTGGTGGACGGGAAAGGATCTCGACGGGTTTCTGCGCTAATGATGAGAAACAGGGTATCGCTTCGCCTCGCAACGCCGTCTGATGCCACCACTACGTGGAACTGGCGGAATGCCGAATCAACAAGAAAATTCTTTTTTAATTCCTCCCCGATAACGCTTGAAGATCACGTCGAATGGTGGAATAGAACTGTTTGCGAATCCAACACATCTTTGCTAATTGCAAAAATTGGAAATATTGATATTGGTGTATTGAGATTCGATCACACAGAAGCTCAATCTATAGTTTCTATTTATCTCGACCCTAGCATGACGGGATTAGGATTGGCAGTTAATATCCTTAAAGAAGGGAAAGATTGGATTAAGAAAAACCGGAGTGAGACGTCTACTCTGCTTGCAAAAATACTTCCAGAAAACCGCCCCTCCATTTCTGCATTTTCCGCCTCCGGCTTTTCCAAGCAAGGCGAGAACTTTCAATGTGATCTATAAATGAAAAAGTCCACTATTGTATTAGCAACCCCTCACGCTCGCCATGACAAGCTAGAAAGTGAATTAAGAAATCACCCCAATTTCAGCGTTTTTCGGATCCGTGAAAAAGACGAACTTACGAAGGAAAAGCTGTCCGATATATCGCCAGATTTTGTTTTTTTTCCGCATTGGTCTTGGATAATCCCTAGAGACATACACGAACAATTTAACTGCGTCATTTTTCATATGACTGATCTGCCATTTGGACGAGGAGGAAGTCCCCTCCAAAATTTGATTGCAAGAGGAATATACGAGTCGAAGCTCAGCGCAATCGCATGCTCCAAAGATTTAGATGCGGGCCCTGTCTACTTGAAGAAAGAAATATCGCTTTATGGATCAGCCGAAGAGATTTTTTGTCGCGCTGCGAAATTAATGGAGGAGATGATTCCTGAAATCGTCCAGACGCGCCGACAACCTCAAGCCCAAGTTGGGGAGCCAACTTTATTTACAAGACGTCGCCGCGAAGACGGAGACATTTCCACTCTCGCATCTTTGGAAAAAATACATGACTACATAAGAATGCTTGATGCGGATGGCTATCCAAATGCGTTTTTAAGAGTCGGGGACATAAAGTTCGAGTTTGTCCGATCGCGATTGTCGCATGACCATATTTATGCAGATGTTCGAATTACGGTGGAACATCAAGGAGATAAGCAATGAATACTGCCTTAGTAGTCGCAGCCCATCCCGACGATGAGGTCCTAGGTTGTGGCGGAACTATCGCTCGTTTAGCACAGTCCGGCTGGTCAGTCCACGTACATATCCTTGCAGAGGGCGCCACAAGCCGAACGGCTCATCGCAGCCGAAGTGCAAGTGAAGATGAGTTATCCGCGTTAAGTACGTCTGCAAAAGCAGCAAACTCCATTTTGGGTGCTGCGTCATTGACTATGGGTGATTTTCCGGACAATCGTATGGACGGAGTCGAACTGCTAGATATCGTAAAGACGGTAGAAGCAGCAATCTCCTTTCACAAGCCTAGGCTTGTTCTGACCCATCACTCTAGCGATGTCAATATTGATCACCGTGTAATCCATGATGCAGTAGTTGCAGCGTGCCGACCGCTTCCAGATACACCGGTAAGAGAACTTTTATTCTTCGAAGTGGCTTCAAGTACTGAGTGGAGTCCGCCATCAACACGGCCAACGTTTTCCCCATCTATCTTTTACGATATTTCGCAACAACTCACGATTAAGATTCGCGCGTTGGAGGCGTATGCGACTGAAATGCGCCCCTTTCCCCACTCCCGTTCCATAAAGGCGGTAGAAGCACTGGCTGTCTGGCGCGGCGCGTCGTGCGGCTGCACGGCCGCCGAAGCATTTGCTCTTGGGCGAGACATTCGTTAGTTTTCTTGATTCTTGATTAGCTAGGAGCAAAGTAAATGTTTTCAAGTAGTTTCAACATAGCGGGTAGGAAAATTGGTTCCGATGTGCCGCCGTTAGTTATCGCGGAAATGTCGGGGAACCATAACCAGTCGTTAGAGCGTGCACTGGAAATCGTGGAAGCGGCGGCAAAGACCGGTGCGCACGCGCTGAAAATTCAAACCTATACGCCGGAGACGATGACGCTCGATCTGGCGGAGCGGGAATTTTTTATCGCGGACAAAAAGAGCCTGTGGGAGGGCAAGAGCCTGTTCCAGCTCTATGGCGAAGCCTACACGCCATGGGAGTGGCACAAACCGATTTTTGACCGGGCGCGTGAGTTGGGCATTATTGCGTTCAGTACGCCGTTCGACGATACCTCTGTCGATTTCCTGGAAAGCCTGGATGTTCCTTGTTACAAAATCGCCTCCTTCGAGAATACGGACATTCCGCTGATCCGCAAGGTGGCGTCCACCGGCAAGCCGATGATTATCTCGACGGGAATGGCCAGCGTCGCTGAAATCGATGAGACCGTAAGGGCAGCAAGGGACGCAGGTTGCAAGGATTTGGTGCTGCTTAAATGCACCAGCACCTATCCGGCAACGCCGGCGAATACGAACATCCTTTCCATTCCGCATATGCGTGCGCTTTTCGGGTGCGAGGTTGGCTTGTCCGATCATACAATGGGGGTCGGTGTTTCCGTAGCGAGTGTGGCACTCGGCGCCACGGTCGTAGAAAAACATTTCACGTTGAATCGCGCGGATGGCGGTGTCGATTCCAGTTTTTCTATGGAGCCTGCGGAGATGTCCAGCCTCGTTGTCGAGACGGAGCGCGCATGGCAAGCGTTGGGGAGCGTCTCTTACGGTGCGACTGCGGCTGAAGAGAAATCGAAGGTCTTCCGACGCTCGCTGTACGTGGCGGAGGATATGAAGGCCGGCGATATTCTTACGCCGGCCAATCTGCGCGCGATTCGCCCGGGACTCGGCTTGCCGCCAAAGTTTATGGAGATCGTCATGGGCAAGGCCGTCAAGGTCGATGTCAAGAAAGGCACTGCGCTCTTCTGGGATTTACTGGCCTGAGTGAATAGCTTGATGAACGCGCAACCGGACGCATGGGCGGATATCGACGCTGAAAGCCGATATTTTGTAGTGACGGCATGGGATACCGGGTTATGGCGCAGTGCCTGTTTGCCCCTTTTCCTGGGGCAGCGCATCGCGGTTGGCCGTGCCGTTCCGACCGTATCCGGCGCCATTGTGCTGGGATGGGGAAGAAAACCGAGCGGATTGCGGGCCAAGAGACGCGCCCTGACTTCAGGTCTTCCATGCTGGCTGCTTGAAGACGGTTTTCTGCGCTCTTGCGGTTTTGGCAGTGCGGAGTCTCCCCTGTCTATCGTCGTGGATGACCATGGTATCTACTATGATGCCTCGACGGCATCCCGACTGGAACTGCTGATTGCGGCGCCGCATACGGAGGCGCAACAATTCCGTGCACAGGCGCTGATAACGAGGTGGCAGGCTGCGCGCATCTCCAAATACAACTACGCGCGGGAATTGCCGCTAGTCGAGCGCAACCGGCTGTGTCAATCGGCATCCGCTGGATCGTATGTGCTGGTAGCGGATCAAACGATGGGGGACGCCTCTATTCAGTATGGGCTTGCACATACCTCCAGTTTTCATCGCATGCTGGAGGCCGCACTGGCAGAAAATCCTGCTTGTACCGTGGTGCTCAAGGTCCATCCGGAAGTCATGGCCGGTCGCAAGAAGGGGCATTTCGACTTGGCCACCTTAGCGCGCAATCCCCGTATCCGGATTCTTGGTCAGGACGTCCATCCGGTTTCCCTTATCGAACACGCTCACGCCGTGTATGTCGTCACGTCGCAAATAGGTTTCGAGGGTCTGTTGTGGGGTAAGCGCGTGCGTACCTTCGGGATGCCGTTTTATGCAGGATGGGGGCTCACGGAGGATGAATTGCGCGCGCCTGATCGGCGTCACCCTGTGCCGCTGGAGAATCTGGTGCATGCGGCGCTAGTGGAATACCCGCGCTATATCGATCCGGAAACCGGCGAACGTTGCGAGCCGGAGCGATTAATCGCGTGGATGGGCTTGCAGCGACGGATGCGTGAACGGTTTGCGCCAGAAGTCTATGCGCCGGGGTTTTCCAATTGGAAGAAGCCGATTGTGCGGGCATTCTTTCAGGGCAGCGACGTCAAGTTCGTGCACCGGATGGATCAGGTGCCGAACGAGGCGATGCTGGCCGTGTGGGGGCAGCGTGAGCGTGCATATTCGCACCCAGACGGTAAAGAAGTCCGCATCCTGCGGCTGGAGGATGGGTTTCTGCGTTCGGTGGGCTTGGGTGCGGATCTGATACGCCCCTTGTCCTGGGTCATTGATGGGCGCGGCATCTATTACGATGCGACACAGCCATCCGATCTGGAACAGATTCTGCAACATACCGAATTCGATGCGTCGCTCCTGCTGCGTGCCCGTATTTTGCGGAAGCGCTTGGTGGCAGCGGGATTGACGAAATATAACGTGGGCACGGCACAGTGGCAGCGGCAACAAGCGCATCTTCAGTCCACCCCGCCTTCTACGGAGGGGGAAATGGCGCTGGCAACGCAACGCGTGATTCTCGTGCCCGGCCAGGTGGAATCGGATGCCTCGCTGGCGTATGGCGCGCCGGGTATTTGCAAGAATCTCGATCTGTTGCGTGCAGTACGGAAAGCCAATCCGGATGCGTATCTCCTCTACAAACCCCACCCGGATGTAATCGCGGGATTGCGCCGCCAAGGGCAGGACGAGGACGATGTTGCGCGCTGGTGCGACGAGGTAGTGGTAGAGGTGTCGATGGGTGCGCTATTGCTGCAGGTCGATGAAGTCCACACGCTGACGTCTCTGACCGGATTTGAGGCGTTATTGAGAGGCAAGCGGGTGGTTTGTTACGGTCAGCCGTTTTACGCCGGCTGGGGATTGACGCAGGATATGTCGGTCCCCGCACGACGCACGCGCAAGTTGTCTTTGGATGCGCTGGTGGCAGGGGTATTGATTTTGTATCCGGCTTATGTAAGTCGGACCACGGGCAAGTTCACTACGCCGGAGCGCGCGCTGGATGAATTGCTCGCCTGGCGGGCAAATGGCGCATTGACCTTGCCTTGGTGGCGCAAGGGCCTGCGGCGGATATACAGCTTATTCAATGGAGGATAAACCGTGTAGATTGCGCTAAGTCCTTGATTGTATTAGAGTACATCTTTTGTTTTAAAGTCATTCAGAGGTGGTTTAGCCGCTCGGGACATAAAGGCCGGAGGTTCGAATCCTCTCCTCCGACCAATCTTGCTTATGCAAACTTCTTTACGGTGACCTTTGGATACCGTACCTATATGGGCGCAAGTCCTTGCGCTCTCCATACTAATAATGCTTTCGGCGTTCTTCTCCATCTCGGAGACGGCGCTCATGGCACTTAATCGCCATCGCATCAAGCACTTGGCCAAGCGCGGCAGCAAGCTGGCGCAAATTACTCTTTGGCTACTTGATCGCACAGAAAGAGTGTTGTCACTTATCCTGATTGCCAACACGCTCTTGAACGCGCTCGCTACCGGCCTTATTACGGCAATCGCGATTTCGACGTTTGGGAATAATGAAACGGTGATTACGATCGCGACGGGTGTGATCGCTTTCCTGCTGATTGTCTTTACCGAAATCACGCCCAAAGTCATCGGCGCCACCTACCCGGAACGTATCGCGCTGCCCGCCAGTTTCATTTTAAAGCCCCTGATGGCGCTGTCCAAACCGGTGATCTGGTTTGTCAACCTGTTCGTCTCCGGGCTGCTGAAAATTATGCGGCTCAAAACTGGCAGTACCGAACGCGACCACCGGCTATCGCCGGAAGAATTGCGCTCGATGGTGCTGGAGGGCGGCAGTTTCATTCCGAAAAAACACAAGAGCATCTTGCTCAATCTGTTCGATCTGGAAAAAATTTCAGTCGAGGATGTAATGACGCCGCGTGCGCAAATCGAAGCGCTCAACCTGTCGGTGCCGGTGGAAGACATCAAAAATCAACTGACAACCTGTTACCACAATAAATTGCCCGTGCATGAAGGGGAAATCAATCAAATTGTCGGCATTCTGCATGTCCGCAAAGCGGTTGCGCTACTGAATCAGGAAGAAGAACTAACGGTCGACCATTTCCGCGAATTGCTAAGTACCCCTTACTTCATCCCGGAAGGCACGGACGTATTCACGCAATTGCAATACTTCCAGGAAAACCATGAGCGGCTGGGCATTATCGTTGATGAGTACGGTGAAGTGCAGGGCTTGGTGACACTCGAAGACATCATTGAAGAAATGATCGGTGAATTTACCACTTCGATGCCGGGCGCTGCACGCGCCGATGCGTTTGGATGGGATAAAAACGGTGAATGTTTGCTGGAAGGCACAACCACGCTACGCGATATCAACAAGCGGCTTGGCCTGAATTTTCCGCTCGATGGGCCGAAAACATTGAATGGACTCTTGCTTGAATTGTTGCGCGACATTCCAGAAGCAAGCGTGAGCGTGAAAATTGAAAACTGCATCGTTGAAATCGTGCAGGTTTTGAATCAGGCAATCAAGGTGGTTAAGCTGCGACGCCCTGATGCCAAACATTTGGCACACGACAGAGTGTGAAACTGTATCAAAAATCACGCCAATAAAATTAACACTTTGTCACAATACCTTTACAAATCAGGTGCCTAAAGGCATTATCTAACGCGGTTTAGATGTTTCCTGGCGCAACCTTTGATGTAAAGACAATATGGCTGCAGTCTCTCCCAGTCCGGCTTCTGGCTCCTTAATGTCCGGCCTTGCGCGCGCGTTGCTGCAGGCCGGTCGTTTGTCGGCGCCGCAGGTAGACGCACTGACAAAACAAGCAACCACTGAAAAGACGCAATTTATCGACGTGCTGCTGCAAAATGGCAGCATCGATGCGCGCGCGCTGGCAACGTTTTGTTCAGAAACCTTTGGATATCCAACGCTGGATTTTTCGGCCTTTAATATCAATACGCTGCCGGAAAAGATTATCGATGCCAAGCTAATACAAGGGCAGCGTGTCATTGCATTATCCAGGCGCGGCAACAAGATTTCGGTCGCCATTTCGGATCCGACCAATACCCAGGCACTCGACCAAATCAAATTCCAGACCGAGTTGACGGTTGAGCCGGTCATCGTCGAGCATCCGGTGCTGTTGCAGCTGATAGAAAAATTAGGGCAAAGCGCGGAGCAAAATCTCAATGAATTGATTGGCGACGATCTCGACGTTAATTTCATCGAAGAAGATTTGGCAGCGCCAGTTGATGCCGCCAGCACCGATATCGATGACGCGCCGGTCGTCAAATTCCTGCAAAAAATACTGATAGATGCGATCAACATGGGCGCATCAGACTTGCATTTCGAACCTTTTGAAAAGTTCTACAGAATCCGTTTCCGTATCGACGGCATTTTGCGTGACATCGCGCAACCGCCGCTTGCCATCAAGGAAAAGCTGGCATCCCGCATCAAGGTGATTTCAAAGCTAGATATCTCGGAGAAACGCGTGCCGCAAGATGGCCGCATGAAACTGGTAATGTCGAAAACCCGCTCCATCGATTTCCGCGTCAGTACATTGCCAACATTGTTCGGTGAGAAAATTGTCATGCGTATCCTGGATGCGACCCAAGCGCAAATGGGGATCGAGTCGCTAGGGTACGATCCGGACCAAAAAGAATTATTGATGAACACAATCCAGCGGCCTTACGGCATGGTGCTGGTGACAGGGCCGACCGGCTCCGGCAAGACTGTGTCGCTGTACACCTGTCTGAATATCCTGAACAAACCCGGCATCAATATTTCGACCGCCGAAGATCCGGCTGAGATCAATTTACCGGGTGTTAATCAGGTCAATGTGAACGACCGCGCCGGGCTGAGTTTTCCAGTCGCCTTGAAAGCATTCTTGCGCCAGGATCCGGACATCATCATGGTCGGTGAGATTCGCGACCTTGAAACCGCCGATATTGCAATCAAGGCGGCGCAGACCGGTCACATGGTGTTTTCTACACTCCATACGAATGATGCGCCGGCGACCTTGACCCGTTTGATGAACATGGGTGTTGCGCCGTTCAATATCGCATCTTCGGTGATCATGATCACCGCACAACGTCTGGCGCGTCGCCTCTGCACCTGCAAGCAGACCACTTCGCTTCCGGATGAAACATTGCTCGAAGCCGGCTTCACGGAAGAGGATCTGGACGGCACTTGGCTCCCCTACAAACCGGTCGGCTGCGAACGATGCAGCGGTAGCGGCTATAAGGGGCGGGTTGGCATTTATCAAGTCATGCCGATCACAGAAAACATCGAACGCATCATCTTGGCCCATGGCACCGCGCTTGAAATCGAGGCGCAGGCCAAACTTGACGGAGTGAAATCCTTGCGCGAATCAGGCTTGGTCAAGGTGAAAAATGGCCTGACCAGCTTGGAAGAAGTGCTCGGCTGTACCAACGAATAATAAAGGAGTGGCAGCATGGCAACCGCATCCAGCAAGGCACCAGCAAGCAACGCCGCCAAGGAATCGATCTACGCTTGGGAAGGCAAGGACAAGACTGGAAAAACCGTGCGCGGCGAACTGCGCGCGAAGGGTGAAGCCGTTGTCAATGTCACCTTGCGCCGGCAAGGCATTCTTGTCACAAAGGTAAAAAAGAAGTCCTTTACCAGCGGCAAAAAAATCACCGATAAAGATATTTCGCTCTTCACGCGCCAATTGGCAACAATGATGAAAGCCGGCGTGCCGCTTCTGCAATCTTTCGACATTGTCGCCAAGGGACATGCGAATCCATCGGTGTCGAAACTGATCCAGGACATCCGCGCCGATGTTGAAACCGGCACCAGCCTGAATCAGGCGTTCCGCAAATTTCCCTTGTATTTCGATGCACTGTTCTGCAATCTGGTTGCCGCTGGTGAACAGGCGGGCATTCTGGAAGATTTGCTGACCCGTCTGGCAATCTACAAGGAAAAAACGCTTGCAATCAAAGGCAAGATCAAGTCGGCGCTGTTCTACCCTGTATCCATTCTGGCAGTCGCCTTTATCGTGACCGCAGTAATCATGATTTGGGTGGTGCCGGCGTTCAAGGACGTATTCAAGAGTTTCGGCGCCGATTTGCCGGCGCCGACATTGTTCGTAATGGCGATATCCGATTTCTTTGTGGCGAATTGGTATCTGATTTTTGGCGGACTTTTTGCGGGGCTTTACTTTTTTTTCCAATCGTGGAAACGTTCGGTGAAAATGCAGCGCTTCATGGATACAATCCTGCTGAAAGCGCCGATTTTCGGTGCCGTGATACGCAAGGCGACCATCGCGCGCTGGACGCGTACGCTGGCTACCATGTTTGCCGCCGGTGTGCCGCTGGTGGAATCGCTCGACTCGGTCGGCGGCGCTTCAGGCAACTTTGTGTATCTGGATGCAACGAAAAAAATTCAGACTGAAGTCAGTACCGGAACCAGCCTCACCGTCGCGATGCAAAATGCCGACGTATTTCCAAATATGGTGACGCAAATGGTTTCGATCGGGGAAGAATCCGGCTCGCTCGATCAAATGCTGGGCAAGGTCGCTGATTTTTACGAGGCAGAAGTCGATGAAGCGGTGGAATCGCTGTCGAGCCTGATGGAGCCGCTCATCATGGTGATTTTAGGTGTACTGATTGGCGGTCTTGTCATCGCCATGTACTTGCCGATCTTTAAACTGGGCGCTGTTGTCTGATGCTTGATTTACTCTTGTTTGCCACACCCGGCAGCGTTTTTCCGACCGCGATTGCCGGACTGTTTGGGTTAATGATCGGCAGTTTTCTTAATGTCGTCATCCATCGCCTGCCGAAAATGATGCAGCGCGAATCCGACAATTATGTCGCCCATGAAAGCGGCAAACCGCTGCCGCATACCGACCGCTACAATCTGGTAATGCCGCGCTCCGCGTGCCCGCACTGCAACCACCAAATCGCGGCATGGGAGAACGTGCCGGTCATCAGCTATTTGCTTTTGAAAGGCAAATGCGTCAAATGCAAAGCGCCTATTTCAGCCCGTTATCCGATTGTCGAAGTGTTGACCGGTGCGTTATCCGCACTTTTGGTCTGGCGCTTTGGCAGCGGCTTTGCCGGACTGGCAACGCTCGTCTTTACGTACCTGCTGATCGCGATGACCTTCATCGATGCCGATACACAATTGCTGCCGGACGATTTAACCTTTCTGTTGCTCTGGTGTGGTTTGCTGATCAACATCAACGGCACGTTTGCAACGCTGCCTGAAGCTGTCATCGGCGCGGCGGCCGGCTACCTCTCCTTGTGGTCGATCTATTGGATCTTCAAGCTGGCAACAGGCAAGGAAGGGATGGGCTATGGCGATTTCAAACTGCTGGCGGCACTCGGTGCGTGGCTTGGCTGGAAGATGCTGCCGGTGATTGTTTTGCTGTCTTCGGCGGTCGGTGCAGTGGTCGGTATTGCTTTGATCGTGTTTGCCAAGCACGGGCGTGACAATCCAATTCCGTTTGGTCCCTATCTGGCTGCA
The DNA here is from genome assembly GCA_966250375.1 of uncultured Oxalobacteraceae bacterium. Lineage (GTDB taxonomy): Bacteria > Pseudomonadota > Gammaproteobacteria > Burkholderiales > Burkholderiaceae_D > CAMLDH01. Next base: position 34,098 of record CBINHE010000017.1, on the reverse strand, counting down.
GCCGGCATGCTTGCCCTTTTGTACGGCAAAACGATTGCACAAACCTATCTCGGATACGTGTCGTAACAACATGGGGAAGATTGCGTCGGCTGGCCCATCGCGCATAGGGCGATTTTCCATAGGCTTGACCGGCGGCATTGGATGCGGCAAGACCACTGTTGCGGATATGTTCGCAGACCGTGGTGTTGCCGTGATCGATACGGACCAAATCGCGCATCAATTGACGGTACCCGAAGGTGCTGCGATCCCGGCCATCCGGGCCAGGTTTGGCGATGAATTTTTCGCCGCTGACGGCGCAATGGATCGCGCCAAAATGCGCGCACGGGTATTTGCCGACCCCCCTGCAAAAATGGCATTGGAATCGATCCTGCACCCATTGATCCGCAGCGAGGCCGAGCGTACCGCAACGCAGGCGCAGGGCGACTATCTGCTGTTCGTGATTCCGCTACTGATCGAGTCGGGCACATGGCAGCAAATGGTAACGCGGGTATTGGTGATCGACTGCCCGGAGCAATTGCAAATTCAGCGGGTGATGCGTCGCAGCGGACTGACCGAACCACAGGTTCGCGCCATCATGGCAGCCCAGATATCGCGCGAGGCCAGGCTCGCTGTGGCAGACGATGTGATTGTCAATGACGCCGCGCCTGTGGCGCTGATACCTCAGATTGAACGTTTGCACGCACTGTATTGCGCATTAGCGCGCGTTAATAGCACAAAAAATCCGCAAAATTTGTAATTTCTTGCCGCTTCGGTCAGAATCACGTAACTATATTGATACGGCACGAATAGATACGGAGCCGCATCCTCTCACTTTTATCCCTCCCGTAGGGCGAGGATGAGAATAGGACACGATTCAATAAAGATTTCGTGCCAAATGAATACTGCCCAGTTCAACTTTAAAGGGATGCTACTTTGATCGTTTACGAATACCCTTTCAACGAGCGTATTCGCACCTTGTTGCGGCTGGAAGACCTGCACGAGAAATTCTCGTACTTCCTGCATCAACAGCATCCGCAGCAACACCATATAGCACTATCGACGATTTTCGAAATGCTTGAAGTGGCTGGTCGCGCCGACCTCAAATCCGACCTGCTACAAGAACTGGAACGCCAAAAGCAGACCTTGCTGGGTTTTAAATCCCATCCCAATGTGCGAGTCACCATGCTCGATACGATCCTGGCCGACGTTGACCGGATCAGTTCGGCATTAATGGCATCCCAAGGCAAAACCGGGCAACATGTGCGCGACAATGAATGGCTGATGAGCATACGCGGCCGCACCATCATTCCGGGCGGCGCCTGCGAATTCGATTTACCGTCCTACTATGCGTGGCAACACCGCTCCGCCGAGCAGCGTTTTGCCGATATTTCCAACTGGTTTGCACCGCTTGCGCCGCTGTTCGATGCAATCGGCATGGTATTGCGCTTGCTGCGCGAATCCGGCCATCCGACTAAAATGATTGCGCAGGCTGGCAGCTATCAGCAGATGTTGCAGGGCAAGGTGTACCAGATGCTGCGTCTGACAATTGATGATGCGCCGAGTATGATCCCTGAAATATCGGCCAACAAGTATATGTTGTGGGTGCGCTTCACTTCTCAGGGCGGTGACATGAAGGCGAAGCCTTACGAGGGTGACGCCCCGTTCGAACTTACTCTTTGTAATTTTTGAATTACTGACATTAACTCTTCTCATCGGACCGAATTGAGCGCGACTCTTGAAGGGCGCGACACTCGGTCCCCAACCAATGCATAAAATATGGCAACGATAGTCGATTGCCCTACCTGTGGCAAAAAAGTCGAATGGTCGGAAAAAAACAAGTATCGCCCCTTCTGTTCCGAGCGATGTAAACAAATCGACCTAGGGGCGTGGGCCGAGGAAAAATACACCATTCCGGCCGTCAATCCGTCTGAAGATTCTGACGACGACAGCATTTCCTCGCAACAGTAGTAACGCGAATCCAGCGCCTTTCGCCGGCTGTCACGCAACCGGACCGCACGCCATGGGCGGCTGTGGCGAGATGCGCGATAGTGACTCTGTAACCGATGCGGTTACCGTTGCGATGGTTCTGGTCTGGATATTTTTGCCTGCAGGCGCACCACAACAGGCTGCATCGAGTTTTCTGCACCGGCCACCGGCACGATGCCGTAGAACGCGGTGCCAAAAGCTGCTTAAGTTGTATCAAATTTTGACTGCTCGCGCTCAGCGGCCATACCGCAGCTTATCCAACCATTCAATCAGGGGGATGGTTGCAGGCAACAATGGCTCGACATCCACCTCTCCCTGCCATGCAAATGCTTGGCTCTCCAGGCTTTGCGGCTCGCCGCGCCAGTCCCGGCTAACGTAGAAATGCAGGCGCACATGCGCATGCGGATAAACATGCTCGACACCGCACCACGGCTCTGCGGAGACAAGCTGCACACCCAATTCCTCGATGAATTCACGCTTGAGCGCGTCAAGGATTGACTCATTCGCCTCGACCTTGCCCCCTGGGAATTCCCAATAACCCGCATACGGTTTGCCCGTCGGCCGCTGACCCAGCAATACGTCGCCATTCGGTCGCATGAGGATGCCGACGGCGACGTCAATGGGAAGCGTGGAAAGTTTGGACATGAAGAGATGTAGGTGGAGGTGTTGATGGAAACAGGACTATTTCATCTTGCCGGCATGGTCCTTGGCAAATTGCCATGCCACGCGCCCGGACCGCGAACCACGCTGCAATGCCCAGCGCAATGCATCACCTTTCGCCTCTTCAATTTGCACCGCATTGCAGCCGAAGTGGCCCAGCCAATGCGCAACGATGTCGAGGTAGTCGGTCTGCTTGAATGGGTAAAACGACACCCACAATCCGAAGCGCTCGGATAGTGAAATCTTTTCTTCGACCGTTTCGCTCGGATGCAAATCGCCATCGTCGGTATGCGTATATGTTGCGTTGTCCGACATACGCTCCGGCATCAGATGCCGGCGATTGGATGTGGCGTAAATCAGTACGTTGTCCGATTGTGCGGAAATGCTACCGTCCAATGCAACCTTCAACGCCTTGTAGCCGCTCTCGCCCTCCTCGAACGACAGGTCGTCACAAAAGACAATGAAGCGCTCGGGCCGCGCCGCAACCAGATCAACGATATCCGGTAAATCCGCCAGATCATCCTTGTCGACCTCGATCAGACGCAACCCCTGCGCGGCGAATTGGTTCAGACAGGCCTTGATCAATGACGACTTGCCGGTGCCGCGCGCGCCGGTCAGCAGCACATTATTCGCCGGCAAACCTTGTACGAACTGCCGGGTGTTTTGCTCGATCTGCTGCTTTTGCACGTCGACATTGTGCAAATCGGACAAGGTAATAGGCGCGATGTGCGCTACCCCCTGCAAATAGCCGCGACTGTCCTTGCCACTGCGTTTGCGCCAACGGAATGCGATACCGTTTTTCCAATCCGGCTCCGTTGCCGTGTGGGGCAACAGCGCTTCCAGGCGGCCGAGCAATGCTTCCGCACGTACGAGAAATTGGTCTAATTGCGTCATCGTTATCAGGATCGATAATCTGCATTGATCGTCACATATTCATGCGACAGATCGCAGGTCCAAATTGTCGCTGCCGCATCGCCACGGTCCAGCTTGACGCGCACAGTAATTTCACTTTGTTTCATCACGCGTTGTCCATCTGCTTCCTGATAATCGGGATTGCGCCCGCCGTTCCTGGCAACCCACACATCATCCAGGTACAAGTTCAGTTTGGTCACGTCGAGGTCGGCGACGTCCGCATAACCGATCGCAGCAAGGATGCGGCCAAGGTTGGGATCGGACGCAAAAAAGGCGGTTTTCACCAGAGGCGAGTGACCGATCGAATAGGCAATCTTGCGGCATTCCTCGACGCTCGTCCCCTGCTCCACGGTGATGGTGATGAACTTGGTTGCGCCTTCACCGTCACGCACGATCATCTGCGCCAGATCCTGCGACAGACCGATCACCGCTGCCGACAACGCCGCATATTCCGGCGAATCGATCTCGGTCACTTCAAGTTGCGCGGCACCGGTGGCAATCAGCATGAAAGAATCATTGGTTGACGTGTCGCCATCGATCGTAATGCAATTGAACGACTTGTCTGCGGCCTCTTTTACCAGGTGATCCAGCACCGATTGCGACACCTTTGCGTCAGTCGCCATAAAACCCAGCATGGTTGCCATGTTCGGCTTGATCATGCCGGCGCCTTTACTGATGCCGGTCAGCGTGATTGACTCGCCATTGATCGTGACCCTGCGCGATGCTGCCTTCGGTAAGGTATCAGTGGTCATGATCGCTTCGGCAGCGCTATACCAGTTGTCTTCCTTCAGGTTGGTAATCGCCTGCGGCAACCCGGCCACGATGCGATCCACTGGTAACGGCTCCAGAATGACGCCGGTCGAAAACGGCAGAATTTGTGATGGCTCGCAACTCAGCAAATCCGCCAATGCAACGCAGGTCGCATTGGCGTGCCCGAGTCCTGCCTCGCCGGTCCCGGCATTGGCGTTACCTGTGTTGACCAACAATGCGCGAATCGGCGAACCCGAAATACGCAAGCCTTCCAGGTGCGCCTTGCATACCTGGACCGGTGCGGCGCAAAAGCGGTTGGTCGTGAATACGCCGGCCACGGTTGCGGTTGGCGCCAGCTTCATCACCAACACATCCTTGCGATTGGGTTTGCGTATGCCCGCCTCGGCGTAGCCCAGTTCGATACCGGCGACGGGATGCAGGTTAGCGGCAATGGGAAGAGGGAAATTGACGGCCATAGAAATTTGATAAGGTGATAGCGTGAAAGTAGCTCGCTATTGTAAACGTATCGGCCGCAATTGAAGCCGGCAACACGCAAGAAGTTGATAGCAAAGACCCAGCGGAGTTGAGTGTCATTGCGTCGCAAGATTGCAAAATAAAAAGGGCAGGTTTCCCTGCCCCTCTTTCAAACAATGCGACCGGCCGGCGCTACGCCAGCTTGCCGTGGCACTGTTTGTATTTCTTTCCGCTGCCGCATGGGCACGGATCATTGCGCCCCACTTTCGCCATTGCATTGACCATCGGGTGCGATCTTGCATCATCTGCATTTGCCGTCGGCGCCAACAATTCTTCCGGCGCCGCATCAGGATTGAAGTCGGCGTGCTGAAAATGCACGTTCTCGACATGTGACTGCGCCAACGCCTCTTCCGCCGCATCGATTTCCGCGCGCGACTGTACGCGTACCGTCATCACGATCTTGACCACTTCATTCTTGATCATGTCGAGCATCTGGCCGAACAGCGCAAATGCTTCGCGCTTATATTCCTGTTTCGGATTTTTCTGCGCATAGCCACGCAAATGAATCCCTTGGCGTAAATGATCGAGCGCTGCGAGATGTTCGCGCCAATGTGTATCGACGGCTTGCAGCATGACGCTGCGCTCGAATCCGGCAAAGGCTTCCTTGCCGATGACGCTGGTCTTGGCGTCATAGGATTCGTCGGCTGCCCTCAACACGCGGTCCAGCAATTCTTCATCGGTCAGGTTCGGCTCGGCCATCAGCATGGTGGACAGCGGTACATCAAGCTGCCATTCATTGGCCAATGCCGCTTCCAGCGACTTGATATCCCACTGCTCTTCCATCGACTCTGCCGGCACATAAGTGCGGAATAAATCGGTGAATACGCCGTGCCGCAGCGATATGATCAAATCAGAAACATCGTGCGCCTCAAGCAGTTCATTGCGCTGCTGATAGATCACCTTGCGCTGATCGTTGGCGACATCGTCGTATTCCAGCAATTGCTTGCGGATATCAAAGTTGCGCGCTTCCACCTTGCGCTGCGCGGATTCGATCGAACGCGACACGATACCGGCTTCGATCGGTTCGCCTTCCGGCATCTTCAATCGGTCCATGATCGCGCGCACGCGGTCACCGGCGAAAATGCGCAGCAACGGATCATCGAGCGACAAATAGAAGCGTGACGAACCCGGATCGCCCTGACGGCCGGAACGGCCACGCAATTGGTTATCGACGCGACGCGACTCATGGCGCTCGGTGCCGATGATATGCAAGCCGCCTGCATTGACCACGTGGTCGTGCAGTGATTGCCATTCGTTGCGCAGCTTTTGCGCCTTGAGCTGTTTCTCGGTCTCGGTCAGACCGGCGTCCGCCTCGATAATCTGGATCTGCTTTTCGACATTACCGCCCAATACGATATCGGTACCACGACCGGCCATGTTGGTCGCAATCGTGATCATTTTCGGACGACCTGCCTGTGCAATGATTTCCGCTTCACGCGCATGCTGCTTGGCATTCAACACGTTATGCGTCAGTTTGGCATTGGTGAGAATGCCCGACAACAATTCGGAATTCTCGATTGATGTGGTACCAACCAGGACCGGTTGCCCGCGTTCGTAGCAATCCTGAATATCGATCAGCATCGCCTTGTATTTTTCTTGCGCGGATTTGTACACCTGATCCTGGCGATCCTTGCGCTGGCTCGGCCGGTTCGGCGGAATCACGACGGTTTCCAGGCTATAGATTTCCTGGAATTCGTACGCTTCCGTATCCGCGGTACCGGTCATGCCGGACAGCTTGCCATACATGCGGAAATAATTCTGGAAGGTAATCGAAGCCAGCGTCTGGTTCTCGTTTTGTATCTTGACATGCTCCTTGGCCTCGACTGCCTGGTGCAGTCCTTCCGACCAGCGGCGCCCTGTCATCAAACGGCCGGTGAATTCATCGACGATGACAATTTCGCCGTTTTGCACCACGTATTGCTGATCCTTGTGGTACAGCGTATGCGCGCGCAACGCGGCATACAAATGATGAATCAACGTGATGTTGGCAGCATCGTACAAGGACGCGCCTTCTGGCAGCAAGCCCATGCGCGTGAGAATTTGCTCGGCCTTTTCGTGACCATCCTCGGTCAGCAATACCTGATGCGCTTTCTCGTCCTTGGTGTAATCGCCCGGCACTTCAATCTTGCCTTTGCCGTCTGGTGTTTCTTCACCGATCTGCAAGGTCAGCAAGGGTGGTACTTCATTGATTTTGTGATACAGGTCGGTGTGATTTTCAGCCTGACCGGAAATGATCAATGGCGTTCTCGCCTCGTCGATCAGGATCGAGTCCACCTCGTCGACAATCGCAAAATTCAGGCTGCGCTGCACACGGTCGCCCGCGTCGTACACCATGTTATCGCGCAGGTAGTCAAAACCGAATTCGTTGTTGGTGCCGTAGGTGATGTCGGATGCATAGGCGACCTGTTTGGCATCGTGTTCCATTTGCGACAGGTTAATACCGGTGGTCAAGCCCAGCCAGCCGTAGAGTTTGCCCATCCAGTCCGCATCGCGCTGCGCCAGATAATCGTTGACCGTCACGACATGCACGCCCTTGCCGGACAGCGCATTCAGATAGGCAGGCAAGGTTGCCATCAGGGTCTTGCCTTCGCCGGTTCCCATTTCGCCGATCTTGCCGAAATGCAGAGCCATGCCGCCCATTAACTGTACGTCGAAGTGGCGCATCTTCAACACCCGCTTGCTCGCCTCGCGACACACCGCAAATGCTTCCGGCAAAATGTCGTCCAGTCCTGCCCCCTTGGCGACCCGCTCTTTGAATTCCGGTGTCTTTGCCTGCAACTGGGCATCGGAGAGTTTCTCCATTGCGGGCTCCAGTGCATTGATCTCGCGAACAGTTTTTTGATATTGCTTGAGCAGCCGCTGATTGCGACTACCGAAAATCTGGGTCAGTAATGACATGCTTGGATTCTAAAAAGGCACCGTAAAAAACCCGTAGGCGTGAAATGGCGCATCGGGTCGGAATTGGACTAAATTGCGGATTTTATCATGCTGCCCTCCACAAGATTGAGGTTATCAGCCAGGAAACAATAGTTTCATGACGCAGCGTAGAGGAGGAACAAAGTACACCCAGAAATAGCAAGATTTCTGCTGGCAGCAAAAATCCATATTTAAATTGGACCAACGGAATTTATTTTTGTTCAGCCAGCAGGTAGCAATCAGCCGTTATTTGGACGCGAGCATAGTGGTTTTGGCTTGATTGGCGCCAGCGGAGAGAAATTTGTGCGGATTTTGCGGAATGCCTTTGACCAGTACTTCAAAGTGCAGGTGAGCACCGGTCGAACGACCAGTAGAACCAACGTTAGCGACATTCTGACCGCGTCTGACGATATCGCCAACCTTGACCAGCAGCTTCGATGCATGGCCGTAGCGCGTAACGATATCGTTGCCATGATCGATTTCCAGCATGTTGCCGTAATCGTGATGATATTCCGCCGCGATCACGACGCCTCCCGCAGCAGCAACAATCGGCGTACCGGTTGGCGATGCGAAATCAATCCCTTCATGAAACGCACTGCGGCCAGTAAACGGGTCCAGCCGCCAGCCAAAGCCAGACGCGTTATAGCTGACATTGACCGGTTGAATTGTGGGCAATAGCTTGGACTTGATCTTGTCGCTTATCAAGGTCGTTTCGACCACATTCATGTAGTCGGCGCGATGATCGACATCCTTTGCCAGCGCATCCAGCGCATTCTGGAATTCACTCATGCTTAGATCGCGCGTGTCCTGCCCCTCGCTGGCGGACTCAACCCCGCCGCGCCCCGGTTTATCCTTGAAATTGAATTCTTCCGGCCTCACACCGGCCAGACCCTGCACCCGCTCACCCAAGGCATCGAGGCGCATCAGTTGCGCCTGCATTTCACCCAACTTCATCGCCATGGCGGCGAGATTTTCTTTTACATACTTGTCTTTTTTACTGGCGTTGTCCTGTATAGCGGAAGCTAGCACATCTTGCATGAACGGCAATTTCATGTTCGCAGCATGGCGCAAGGTCAGGTAATAAAGCAACGAAGCAGCCATGATTACGGCAGCGATGAATGTTAATGTGGCCAGCAGAATATGTCTGGAGTCCAAAGTCACCGATTTGGCTGTAAAGCGTGGGTGCAGCAGAATAATTTGCATGCAGACTCCTCGTGCGCGTCCATTGTGGATGAGGTGTGATAAGGTTTAAAAATGATGCGTTCATCCTCCTTTATCCCTTACCGACCAAGCGCCCGACCTAAAACCGCCAAGGGCGCAGCGGATTTCTTGCAGTCGCATGACAAGATGGCGACCATCCTGCCCACTGTGACGCGCATGGCCGCATTGCAAAAGGATTGCGCGGCCATACTCCCTGCCATGTTTGATGCTTGCACCGTATTGCAATTCGAAGCAGATCAGCTGGTATTGTCGACACCGAACGCCGCATTGGCGGCAAAGTTGAAACAACAGTTGCCAAAACTACAAGGTAGCTTGCTGAAGCGGGGTTGGCAGGTTAATGCAATCCGTCTTAAAGTGCAAGTTACCAAAATTATCGAAAAATCAAGAACTTCCAAGCAATTGACGTTGCCGGCACAAGCTGTATCTGCACTCACTGAACTCGGCAGCACGCTGGAAAATTCACCGCGCAACAACGCGTTGAGAGCGGCGATCAGTGCGATGGTGCGCCGCCATCGTGGCGTGTAGCAATGCAAAAAAACGCCTGCAATTGGAAACGCTCATGCCAAGCCATTAAAAAATAACTCATACCACCTTAGTATTTTAGTAAGCCATTGCTTTACTTGCGTTTAATCAACTAATTTTTAATATACTCCCTAGCGAAACGTTTTCAAGAGATTTTACAATTAAGATGCTCAAATGAAACATTTACACCGACAATAAACATTGGTAGGAAGTAGAGAGGGAAATCGGGGACGCTTTGCTTGGACTGCCACTAAATTAACCAAGGCAGCGCAGATTGGGCTCAAAAAAGGGAAGCGCTTCGCCTAAGGACTCAGGCAAAGAACCGGTGTTGGGACATGCAAGTTGTCGGGGACATGATCCCCTCCTGCAACAAATATCGTGCAAAAAATCACAATTAATTTTGTTCGGTTACTTAGTTAAGCGCCCATTCCTGACCAATTTGCCGCACATAGCCGTGCGGCGCTGAGTCCAGCGTGTCGAAAGAGACGATTTCATAAGCATCCGGCTGGTCCAGCAGTACGCGCAGCAACTGGTTATTGAGCGTATGTCCGGCTTTGTGCGCGGTGTAACTTGCCAGGAGCGGATGACCAATCAAGTACAAATCACCGATCGCGTCGAGAATTTTGTGACGCACGAACTCATTGTCGTAACGCAGCCCATCTGAATTCAAAATTCGATATTCATCCATCACAATCGCATTTTCGAGCGAACCGCCGCGCGCCAATCCGATACCGCGCAACATTTCGACATCCTGCATGAAGCCAAAAGTACGCGCTCGCGAGATTTCCTTGACGTAGGACTCAATTGCGAAATCCACCTCCGCAGTCTGACCGGTACTATCCACCGCAGGGTGATTGAATTCGATGAAAAACTTGAGCTTGAAGCCATTATAGGGCTCGAGCCGCGCCCATTTTTCTTGCTCGCCTTGTCCTTCGCGCACTTCCACCGGCCGTTTGACGCGAACAAATTTCTTTGCGACGTTTTGTTCTTGCAGACCGGCCTGCTGGAGCAGGAAAACAAACGAAGACGCCGAGCCATCCATGATTGGAATTTCTTCGGCCGTCACATCGACGTACAAGTTATCGATTCCCAAGCCCGCGCAAGCCGACATCAGATGCTCAACTGTCGACACTTTCACGCCATTCTTGTCTAGCGTCGAGGCCATGCGCGTATCACCGACGCCGAGCGCCGTTGCCGGCAAATCGACCACAGGATCCAGATCCACGCGGCGAAACACAATGCCGGTATGAGGGGCGGCGGGACGCAATGTCAATACGACTTTGGTACCAGAATGGAGACCGACGCCGATGGTCTTGACGAGTTGTTTGACAGTACGTTGTTTGAGCATGGCGAAATTATAGCAACTTACCCTATGCACAGTTGTTGCAAGACGTAACCGTTGTGAAGCAAAAGCGACGAGAGATTCCCGAGAGAATATGGGCATCTGCTTACAAAATTATGCGGCCTCCCTGCAATCTGGCTACCAGCCACATCAAATTATGTGGCGATGGATGATGGATTTTTTCGAAATGGCTTGCAACGCCCCGAAGGAATACGGCCTGACTCAGCAAGCATTGGAACGCTGGTACAAGCAGGGCAAACGGGAGACGATCATGCATCGTTCCAAGCTGATGTGATGGAAACGGTCGCGTTTGAACCGGAAGGTTTCGGCGTTCACGCAGTGATCACCCCCTACCAGTTCGTACCCATCCATAAGCGACGTGCCAAAGACACCGTCTCGGTGACAACAAACTGAAGCGGGTTACTTTGTCATACAGGAAGGGCAATCGATCCGGCGTGTCTTTCTTATAGCTATGCTGATGACGCCAGACTTTAAAGTGCCCACTCAGAATCCCAACGATTCCCGATAGGCGCGCCTTTGCCGGTCACGTCCGAGACGGATAGTAATTTCCTCGAAATCAATAGCTGCCGCCTTCAACGCAGCCTCCGGACTCAGTTGACCTGCCACGGCTTCCCCCACATGCAGATCGAGCGCCTGCCAATAGCTGAACGTACCGGGAATGCGCAGATAAGGAAACTGCAGCTTATTGCTGAAGCTGTCGAAGTAGGCCTGCGAATAGTCGCGGATGTCGGCTTCATTCCAGCCTGCCTTCAGATACGTGTCAAGTTGTCCGCTGCCGTTGGGCGGCAGAAAGTGGTAGGTGCGGCCCGGGTCGATGCCATCCCAGCCGCGCGCCGCATACACCTGCGACTTTTCCTTGCTCGCTATCATGGCCAGCAGGTAATAGGTGGCCTCCGGTGCTTTCGAGTACTTCGAGATCACGCCGGCCCATGAGCCGCCCGTGGTATTACCGACCAAATTCGGCTGCCCGGTCTTGACCCATTTGCGTTGCACGATGCTGTAGTACTCGCTGGTACCGGGCAGTTGGGCCACACCGATCTTGCCCTTGACCTTGCTGCCCTCCTGCTGTGCCAACGCACCCAGATCGCCCCAAGTGATGGCGAGTGCGACACGCCCAGCGAGAAAGTGATCCCAGCTTTTCGTGATTTCCCAGTTAATCATCTCCTTGGTGCCGAATTTCACCAGATCGACCAGCACCTTGAGCGCCTGCACATGCCCCGGGCTTTCCAGCAGCGGCTTCATGGTCTGCGGATCGAACCAATACAATTTGGGATTGTCCGGGCCGATCACGAAAGGTGCCGACAACGACATGAAATGAAACATGCCCTGATTGCCAACCTTCAGCGGCAAGGTGAAACCATAATCGGGCACGCCATCGCCATTGAGATCCTTACCGTTGAAGTATTCGGCCATATCCCGGAACTGCGCCCAAGTCTTCGGCGCGGCAAGTGCATAGCCGTATTTTTGCTTGAACGCTGCCTGGTGCTGCGGATTTGCAAACAAATCACGGCGGTAATACATGACCTGTCCGTCATGATCGTTGGCAACCATGTATTTCTTGCCACCATAAGAGAGCAAGCTGCGCGGACCAGGCAACACGTCAGCAATGTTCCATTTGGGGAAGCGCGGGTCGTTATAGTACTTATCGTAAGAGATGAGGTAATCGCCAGCCACTAGCTCGCCCAGCCACCAGGCACCCGCAATCGACGCATCGTACTTGCCGACACCGTTCACCACATCGGAAAGAAAATTGTCGAAATGTGTTTCAGGTTGCACAAGGACGACATGGAGCGTAGCACCGGTGGCGGCCTCGAATTCCTCCTTCAACTCAAGGACAGGCCCTCCGATCGTGAGATTCTTTTCGACGATTACCGTCACAGTCTGGCCGGAAAACGGGCAACTACCGGGCTTGCACGGTTGCGTCACCCTTCGGCGTAACGAGATCTCCCGCCTTGACCATGGATGCATCTGAAAGCCCCGCTGAATCGAATGCGGCGCTGCGAAATCGCTCATCTGCCCTGTCACAACACAAAACAATCATGCATTCATGGCGATTGTTGCAGCATTTAAACTGGAGTGCTTGAAAATGCGACGCAAACTGAATCATTTTGCGTTGCACCATTTCGCGTCGCGCGAAAGATCAATTAAAAACGTTCAAAACAAGCACGAGATCAGAGGTGCATCAAACAATGTATGCATTTCTCATCAAATGACAGCAGCCTTTCCAGACTTGCATTGTTCTTTTCAATGCGCTTTTCAAAATGAGGGTAAGCAGGTCGTCAAAAATATTTTGACACTATCGCCCCCCCCCCCTTTCAAATGATCGTTATTCCACTCTCCATATCCTGAGAAGACGGGAATTTATACGGAATGAATTTGTTATATCAACTCACTCATGGATTCCCGCCTTCACGGGGGTATGGGAAGTGGAACGGCGAGGATACGACGAGGGAACAATGCAGGTAATGGCCTGTTTGCAGAAGGGATGCGTTATCTCATCTATGTCAAAAATTTTTGACGGCCTGCTTATGTTCAAACCAATTTGGAGGCTAACATGAAATCTTTATCTCTTTTAATCGCAGCACTGGCAATACCAGCTTCAGCTACTTTTGCCCAAACACCTGGCACACCAGCCCCATCAGGTGGACAAGTTCCGTACATAGCGTTGTTTGCCAGTGGCGGTGGTGGCCCTGGTGGTGGTGGTGGTGGCGCAGCCACTACCAACGCCGCGTGGTTTATTGATACAGCCAGGAATCAGGTCGTGTTCTGTTCCCAATCTGGACCCGGTGGAGGGGGTGGTGGAGGTGGAGGTGCAGGTGGCGGCGGAGCAGGGGGAGCCCAAAGATTTACCTGTACCGCGCAACCTGTACCAGGCACCACTCCGGCTGGTGGCGCTCCCGCTGGTGGCGCTGCGGGTGGTGGCGCTGCGGGCGGTGGTGGAGCAGGAGCAAGTCCGATGTGAAGGTAAAATCGGCCTCCTTCGGATGAGTCTGATTAAATATTCGATCGGAGCATGAAATCCCATCCACCGAAGACGGAAACGGCATGGTTACTGTAGGAGGCCGATACGTTATTTTCGGTGGGTGGTTTTTTGTGACCGATTCGATAGCTTTCCCGCTTTAGCATGGCGCGTAGCATGCGGTTGCCGGTAAACGGATGTTTCTGGCGTAGTTTATCTATCATTCGGCGCGTCAGTACCAGATTCGCTTCGCTATTCACGTAGGGTGGTAGACAATGCCGTCCGATGAAAAAAACGCGATTTCATGTCGTGTTATACATGAGGATCGGTATTGATCTACTATCCGAATTTCCGGAGCCACTTCTACATCGACCGTACCAATAAAAAACGACGCACGCAGCGTCGTTTTTTATTGGTGAAGCTAAAACTTTTACCCCAACTGCCCCAGCAAGGTCTCCGCATTCGAGACTTCAAACTTGCCGCCATCTTCCACATTCAACTGCTTCACCACGCCGTCCTCTACCAGCATCGAATAACGCTGTGAGCGCGTGCCCATGCCGAACTTGCTGAAGTCTGCCTCGAGGCCCAACGCTTTGCTGAATGCGGCATTGCCGTCCGCCATCATGCGCACAATGCCGGTCGCTTTTTGATCGCGGCCCCAGGCACCCATCACGAATGCATCGTTGACCGAAATGCACCAGATTTCATCGACGCCTTTGGCTTTCAGGTCGGTTGCATGCTTCACGTAGCCCGGTACGTGCTGTGCAGAGCAGGTTGGAGTGTATGCGCCCGGCAGGCCGAAGATCGCGATCTTCTTGCCTTTGGTCAGGTCCGCAACGTTAAACGTATTCGGGCCGAGCGAACAGCCTGCGGATTCGACTTCGATAAATTCTGCCAGTGCGCCTTCCGGCAGGCGATCGCCGATCTTGATAGTCATGAGGACTCCTTTTAGGTGGTTGAGCGGTATTGCAAATGAAAACGCCGCGCCAGTGAAGCGCGGCGTGCAGACCGCAGTATGCCTTGTTCTATTTTTTTCTGCAGGAGATAGATCAATTCATGATGTATCAGATGCCGCGCATATGCAGCGGGTTACGCCTGTGCCTAACCCGCCCTACACGCCCCTCCCCCTCAAAGCACTGCTTTGAGTCCCCAACCCTTCTTCCGCAGGCGAGAGAAGGGCTGAGGCTTGGATCCGGTCTTTGTCGGACCGAGGCCGAGTTTTAGTCCGCTTGCTTACGCAAGAACGCCGGAATATCGTAGGTCTCCATGCCGTTCTTTTCCAGCGCACGCACCGTCTCCGATGCCGATTCGCGACGCCATACTGCCGGCGCTTTCAATCCATCGAACGACGAAGCCGACTGGGTAGCGCCATGCCCCTGCATCGTTCCGGTATGGGCCATCATCGGTTCGTTGTGGGTGCCGGTGCGCAGCACCGGCGTCTGCACCAGTTGCACTGTCTTGCGTGTACGGCCGAGACCGGTGGCGACCACGGTCACGCGAATATCGTCGCCCATCGTGTCGTCATACGCGATACCTTGCGCAATCGATGCATCGGGTGCAGCGAATGCACGCACCGTCGCCATTACTTCCTTGATTTCCTTACCCTTGAGGCCGCGGCTGGCGGTCACGTTGACCAGCACACCGCGTGCGCCGGACAGGTCGATGCCGTCCAGCAGTGGCGATGCAACCGCTTGCTCGGCGGCGATGCGCGCACGATCGACACCGGTTGCGGTCGCGGTACCCATCATGGCCTTGCCTTGTTCGCCCATGATGGTTTTCACGTCGTTGAAGTCGACGTTGATGTGGCCCGGCACATTGATGATTTCGGCGATGCCGGCCACGGCATTGTTCAACACATCGTCGGCATGTTGCAGCCATTCGATCATGCTGTCGTCTTCATAGATCTCTTCCAGTTTTTCATTCAGGATGATGATCAATGAATCGACATGTTGCGACAGCGCTTCCAGACCTTCGTCGGCGATGTCCATGCACTTCTGGCCTTCATACGAGAAGGGCTTGGAAACTACCGCAACGGTCAGGGCACCCTGCTCTTTCGCCACTTCCGCGACGATCGGCGCGGCGCCGGTGCCGGTACCGCCGCCCATGCCGGCAGCGATAAACACCATGTGTGCACCGCGCAACGCATCTTCGATGCGGGCGCGCGACTCCTCCGCCAGTTGGCGGCCGACTGCCGGCTTCATGCCGGCACCCAAGCCGGTTTCGCCGATCTGGATGACGTTATGTGCCTTGGATTGCTTCAATGCTTGCGCATCGGTGTTGGCGGCGATGAATTCAACGCCGGACACGCCTTTGTTGATCATGTGCTGCACCGCATTGCCGCCGGCACCGCCGACGCCAACAACTTTAATCACGGTGCCCAGTGTTGCGTTATCGAGCATATCGATTTCCATGATGACTCCTTAAGTAAAGTATGCAGTTTTCAGTCGTTAGTCACCGCGCGGTGTGGCGACTAGCAACTGCTAACTGCGGTTGGATTATAAAAATATAATCGTTTAAAAATTCCCCAAAAACCATTCCTTCATGCGCTGCCAGATTGCTTTGACAGCCCCCTCTTGCCGCGTGACGATGTGACCACGCAAATACTGCTTTTTCGCTTCCAGTAACAAACCTAAAACCGTTGCATAGCGCGGGCTACGTACAACATCCGCCAATTGCCCGCTGTATTCTGGCGTGCCGAGGCGCGCCGGCTTCAGGAAAATATCTTCGGCCAACTCCACCATGCCCGGCATCATTGCGGAACCACCGGTCAGCACGATGCCGGAAGACAGCACTTCTTCGTAACCCGACTCGCGCACTACCTGGTGCACGAGCGCAAACAATTCTTCGACACGCGGCTCAATCACTGCAGCCAATGCCTGTCGCGACAAGGTGCGCACACCACGATCACCCAGGCCCGGCACTTCCAGCGTTTCACTCGGATCGGCCATTACTTGCTTGGCGACGCCGTAACGCAACTTGATTTCTTCTGCCTCCGACGTCGGCGTGCGCACCGCCATCGCAATATCGTTGGTAATCTGATCGCCGGCAATCGGGATCACGGCGGTATGCCGAATCGCACCTTCGGTAAAAATCGCGACATCGGTCGTGCCGCCGCCGATGTCGATCAACACCACGCCCAATTCTTTTTCATCCGGGGTCAGCACCGCGTCGGCCGAGGCCATCGGCTGCAAAATCAGGTCGGACACTTCCAGTCCGCAACGTCGCACGCACTTCACAATGTTTTGCACTGCCGACACCGCGCCAGTAACGATATGTACCTTGACTTCCAGTCGGATGCCGCTCATGCCGATAGGTTCGCGCACATCATCCTGGTTATCGACGATGAATTCCTGCGGTACCGTATGCAGCAATTGTTGATCGGTCGGGATGTTGACTGCTTTCGCCGTTTCAATCACGCGCGCCACATCGGCTGCGGTGACTTCCTTGTCCTTGATCGCCACCATGCCGCTGGAATTGAAGCTGCGGATATGACTGCCGGCGATGCCGGTATACACATTCCTGATTTTGCAATCGGCCATCAATTCGGCTTCTTCGAGCGCGCGCTGGATCGATTCGACAGTCGCCTCGATATTGACAACCACGCCCTTCTTCAAACCCTTCGATTCCGCCTGCCCGAGACCGATCACTTCATGCCGCCCGTTTGGCATGACTTCAGCCACTACCGCCACCACTTTCGAGGTGCCGATATCGAGGCCGACGATTAGATTTTTTGCATCTTTTGTCATGTCGTTCCGTTTATTTTTTTACTGTCTTTTACTATCCAGACCGAACGCCAAGCCACTGGCCCTTAACGCCATGCCATTCGGATAACGCATATCCACGCTCTCGATCCGATCCTGCAATCGCGCAACCAGTTGCGGATACATCTGCACCAGCCGATCAACCCGCTCCCTCAACGTCGTCTTGCTTTGCTCGCGTCCCAACTCCACGGTCATCCCATTGCTCAACTTGACCGTCCATGCATACCGCTTCGACAATTGCACCGAATCGGGCGCAAGATTGGCTGGCGCGAACCAGCTTTGCAGCTCCCTGAAACGCGCGACGACTTCCTTTTCGCTGCCTTCCGGCCCGGAAAATTCCGGCAACTCGCCGTCTTCTTCCGCTTCCGCCAGGTTGGCGATGAACACATCCCCTTTTGCCGACAACAAGCGCCCGTCGTCACCCCAGGTTCCCAACGGCGTATGCTCTTCCAGCGTCACGATCAACTTGTTCGGCCACTCGCGACGCACGGTAGCCCTGCGTACCCACGGTACCGACTCAAACGCCAGCCGCACCGCATTCAGGTTGGCGGTAAAAAAATTGCCCTTGATGCGCGGTATCGCGCTACCTTTTACCGTCGACCGTGTGACATGCCGCAATTCCGACTGTGCCGCGCCTTCGATGCGTATCACCTTGAGGGTGAACATGGGGCGCTGCGCTATCCACCACAAACCGGAAGACAACAATGCGAGCGCGCACAATCCAAGCAAGGTATTGGAGATCGCGTTCAACATTTTGATGTCATGCCACATTGTCTTTGTCTTGATCCGATTACGTCGGCGTCCAATTTTTCGACGGCGTCATATCCAACGCCGCCGATTTCAAAATCTTCACGCACAAATCTTCATAACTAACGCCTGCCGCCTTGGCCGCCATGGGGACCAGAGAATGCCCCGTCATTCCAGGCGATGTGTTGATCTCCAGCAAAAACGGTTCGTTATCCGATGCGCGCAGCATGAAGTCCACTCGCGCCCAGCCTGCACTTCCCGTCGCGTTGAATGCGCGCACAGCCAAGGACTGAATCCGCTTCGTCAATTCTTCATCCAGTGGCGCCGGACACAGGTACTTTGTATCGTCGCTGAAGTACTTGTTCTGATAGTCGTAGTTACCTTCGGGCGCACGGATCTCGACGATCGGCAATGCGCTTGCAGTGCGGCCCTTGCCGAGCACCGGCACCGTCAATTCGCGCCCGGTGATGAATTCCTCCGCCAGCACGACATCGTCGTATTTGGCGCAATGCGCAAAACCATCGCTCATGTCGGAATATCCCACGACCTTGCTGATGCCGATGGTGGAGCCCTCATGCGGTGCCTTGAGCATCAGCGGCAGTCCCAGATCGTCCGGCACCTGGCGCAACTCTTCAAATGTCGCCGCCTTCGCATCCAATACGACAAAGCGCGGCGTCGGCAAGCCGTGACTGAGCCAGATGCGCTTGGTCATGACCTTGTCCATCGCGATCGACGACGCCATCACGCCAGAGCCGGTGTACGGAATGCCAAGCTGTTCCAGCACGCCCTGCAATGTACCGTCTTCACCGTAACGGCCATGCAATGCGATGAACACGCGATCGAATTTCTCTGCTGCCAATTCCGCCAAGCTGCGCTCGGCCGGATCAAACGGATGCGCATCGACACCCTTGCTTTGCAGCGCCTTCAACACGCCGTTGCCTGACATCAGCGACACCTCGCGCTCGGCGGAACGTCCACCAAAGAGCACGCCTACTTTTCCGAATTCATTTGCCATGTTTGCACTCATCATTTTTCCGACGCCGATACCTGCGCCAATTTTCCCGGCACCGTGCTAATCGAACCGGCGCCCATCGTGATGACCACATCACCATCTTTCGCGACACGCATGATGGTGGCGGACATCTCCGTCATATCTTCAACAAACACTGGCTCGACCTTGCCGGCAACGCGCAATGCATGCGCCAGTGCACGGCCGTCGGCAGCCACTATCGGTTGCTCGCCGGCGGCATAGACTTCGGCCAGCACCAGCGCGTCGGCGGTCGACAACACTTTCACGAAATCCTCGAACAAATCGCGAGTACGGGTGTAACGATGCGGCTGGAATGCCAGCACCAGGCGTCGTCCCGGATAGGCGCCGCGCGCCGCTGCCAGCGTCGCCGCGGTTTCCACCGGGTGATGACCGTAATCGTCGACCAGAGCGAAACTGCCGCCGGCTTTGCCATTGGTGTCGGGCAGCTTGATTTCGCCATATCGGGTAAAGCGGCGGCCGACGCCGGTGAATTCGCTCAATGCTTTTTGGGTCGCGCTATCGGCCACGCCGAGTTCACGCGCGATGGCGATTGCCGCACAAGCATTCTGCACGTTATGCATGCCGGGCTGATTCAGGCTTACCTTCATCGGTGCATAGCCCTCCTGAACCACCGTGAATTGCATGTGGCCATCCGCCGCCTTCGCATCGATCGCCCGCACTTCCGCTTCCGCATGGAAGCCGTAGGTCGTGATCGGCTTGGAAATGAACGGCATGATTTCGCGCACATTCTGGTCGTCGATGCACAATATCGCGATGCCATAAAACGGCAGCCTGTGGGTAAATTCAATGAAGGCCTGTTTCAGCTTGGCGAAACTGTGATCATAGGTTTCCATATGATCGGCATCGATGTTGGTGATCACTTCGATCACTGGCGACAGGTTCAGGAATGACGCATCCGATTCGTCCGCCTCGGCGACGATGAAGTCGCCGGCGCCGAGCTTCGCATTAGCGCCTGCGCTGGTCAGCCGCCCGCCGATGACGAAAGTCGGATCAAGGCCACCTTCGGCCAGCACGCTCGCCACCAGGCTGGTGGTCGTGGTTTTGCCGTGGGTGCCGGCAATCGCGATACCGCTCTTCAACCGCATCAATTCGGCCAGCATCATCGCGCGCGGCACAATCGGGATATGTTTGGCGCGCGCCGCCATTACCTCCGGGTTGTCCGCCTTGACCGCAGTGGATGTGACGATCGCGTCCGCACCGTCAACGTTTTGCGCAGCGTGACCCAACGTGAATTTCGCACCCAATTCAGACAGCCGCTGCGTCGCGGCGTTGCTGCCGAGATCGGAACCCGACACGGCATAACCCAGATTGAGCAATACCTCGGCGATGCCGCTCATGCCGCTTCCGCCAATTCCGACAAAATGGATATTTTTGACTTTATGTTTCATCGTGTTTTTTCTGGTCCTGCCAATTCTTCCAATACATTTGCAATTGCGTCATTTGCCTTGCGCTGGCCGATTGCATAGGCCGCTTCGGCCATCTTCTGGCAGGTTGCGCGGGTCAGCGATTGCAACAGCGACGCCAGGCGTTCCGGCGTCAATTCGCTTTGCGGCAGATGCATCGCCGCAGTCTGTTTCACCATCCATTGCGCATTGTCGCGTTGGTGCGACGTGGTCGATACCACCAGCGGCACCAGCACGCTGGCGACACCGGCTGCGGTCAACTCCGACACTGTAATCGCGCCGGCACGGCAAATCACCAGGTCGGCTTGCGCATAACGGCGCGGCATGTCGTCGATGAAGTCAACCACTTCCGCCTGTACCTGCGCTTTCGCATAGGCTTCGCGCAATGCATCGATATGCTGCTTGCCCGATTGGTGCGTGACAATCGGCCGCGCCTCTTGCGGGATGCGCGCAAGTGCCGCCGGCAGGCATTCATTCAATGCTTTGGCGCCGAGACTGCCGCCGACAATCAATAACCGCAATGGTCCGCTGTGCGTTGCATAACGCTCGGCCGGCAACGGCAGCGCCAGAATTTCTTTGCGTACCGGGTTGCCGGTAACGAGTGCCTTGCCTGTGGCGCGGCCAAAATTTGCCGGAAAGCCGAACAGCACGCGCTGCGCGATCGGCGCCAGCGTCTTGTTCGACAGTAGCAATGCCGCATCTGCATTTACGAGCGTCAGCGGAATGCGGTGCAATTTTGCCATCAAACCGCCCGGCACGGTGACATATCCGCCCATGCCTAACACCACATCCGGCTTGCGGCGGCCGAGAATGCGAAAACAGCCGACGAAACTTGCAAGCATTTTCAACGCACCGCGCACCGTATGCATCGCGCCCTTGCCGCGCAAGCCTGCGAAATCGATGGTATCCATCTCGATGCCATGCGTGGGCACGATGACGCGCTCCATGCCGTGCGACGTGCCGAGCCACGACACTTGCCAGCCACGCTCCCGCATCGTTTGCGCAATCGCTAGGCCCGGGAAGATATGGCCGCCGGTGCCAGCAGCCATGATCAAAAGACGTCTGGTCATATGCGACCTCCACGCATTAACACGCGATTCTCGTAATCGATGCGCAGCAGAATCGCGAGCCCGACACAATTGATCAGCACGCCCGACCCGCCATAACTCATTAATGGCAGCGTCAATCCCTTGGTCGGCAGTAAACCGAGATTGACGCCCATATTGATGAACGCCTGCACGCCGATCCAGATGCCGACTCCCTTGGCCGTCAAGCCGGCGAAGGTCAAATCCATCGCGATCGCCTGACGCCCGATATCGAATGCGCGCTTGACGATCCAGTAGAACAGCAGCACGACCACCAGCACCCCGGCGAAACCGAGTTCCTCGCCAATGACGGCTAACAAGAAATCGGTATGCGCTTCCGGCAGATAATGCAATTTTTCGACACTACCGCCGAGCCCGACGCCAAACAATTCGCCGCGGCCGAATGCGATCAATGAATGCGAGAGTTGATATGCTTTGCCCAAGGCATTCTCTTCAGCCCACGGATTCAGATACGCGAAGATGCGCTCGCGCCGCCATGGTGACAACAAAATCACCAAGCTGAAAATCCCGACCAGCGTCGCGCTGATACCGCCAAACCAGATACCATTGATGCCGCCCAAAAACAGGATGCCCATCGCGATGCAAACGATGACGCCGAATGCGCCCAGATCCGGCTCCAGCAGTAGCAGCAAACCGACACAACCGACCGCTGCCACCATCGGCAAAAAACCTTTCGTCAGCTTATGCATGAATTCTTGCTTGCGCACCGTATAGTCGGCGGCATACAGAACGACAAACAGTTTCATTAATTCGGATGGCTGCAGGTTGAATACCTTGAACGACAACCAGCGTTTTGCGCCGTTGACGCCTTTGCCGATACCCGGCACCAGCACCAGTGCCAGCAAGATCAAAGTGCCGGCGAATAAATAGGGAGCAAAACGCTGCCAGGTTTCGATACGTACGCGAAATGCGAATAGGG
Organism: uncultured Oxalobacteraceae bacterium; assembly: GCA_966250375.1. Taxonomy (GTDB): domain Bacteria; phylum Pseudomonadota; class Gammaproteobacteria; order Burkholderiales; family Burkholderiaceae_D; genus CAMLDH01. The sequence goes on along the minus strand of CBINHE010000017.1, from coordinate 11,309 downwards.
CGGCCACCAGCGACACACCGATGAACATCGCCTGCCGTATCAGGAAATGTGAATTCTTGTAACTCGCATACTTGGGCGAGTCGGGCAAGGAAATCGATGCCGAATACACCATGACCATGCCGAACAACATCAACAGCGATACCACCCATACTAAAAGCTGGTCGTATTCCATCATCTTCGAACGCTGGGCGAGACTGCCCGCCGGCATTTGCGCCGGTGCAGCGAAGAACGATGGCATCGCGAATTTCATGCGATCTCTCCGCGCGACAATGCGATTTCACGCACCGCATCGACGAACACTTGCGCGCGGTGCGCATAATTTCTGAACATGTCGAGGCTGGCGCATGCCGGCGACAGCAATACCGCATCGCCCGATTGCGCGAGTTCAGATGCGCGCTGCACCGCGGCTTCCAGTGTTGCACAATCGATCAATTCGGCACCCGACTGATCGATTGCAGTGCGGATGGCGCCAGCATCCTTGCCGATTAACAGTACCGCGCGCACATACTTCGCGACAGGCTCCGTCAACGGCACAAAATCCTGGCCCTTGCCGTCGCCGCCGGCGATCAATACCAGCCGACTGGAACCGCCGCCCTGATTCGTGCCGAGTCCGTTCAATGCCGCAACGGTGGCGCCAACATTGGTGCCCTTGCTGTCATCGTAATATTCCACGCCACCGATGGTTGCCACCAGTTCGACGCGATGCGGCTCGCCATGATACTCACGCAAACCGTGCAGCAACAACGCCAGCGGCAAGCCAATCGCGCGGCACAAGGCCAACGCCGCCAACGCGTTGACTGCATTGTGCTGACCGCGGATTTTGAGCGCGTCCGCCGGCATTAAACGATTGATAGTCACCGGCAGTTCGGCGACGCTATCTTTTTTGCGGCGCTTCCCTTCCCCTTCTTCGGCCGCAACGGCAACCGTCAGCCATTGCATGCCGTTCTCGTTGACCAAGCCGAAGCAATTCGCTTGTTCCGGCTCATTCGCGCCAAAACTGCTCATGGGCGCCAAGGGAGACGCCATGTGCATCACGCGCGCATCGTCGCGATTCAATACACGGATCGTGTTGGCGCCGAAGATGCGCGCCTTATCGGCTGCGTATGCATCCATGTTGCCATGCCAGTCGAGATGATCTTGCGTGACGTTCAGGACTGTCGCGACATCGGCTTGCAAACTGTGCGTGGTATGCAGTTGAAAACTCGACAGTTCCAGAACCCACGCTTGCGGCAATGTGTCATGTTCGAGTGCATCGCGTAGCACATCGAGTGCGGCTGGACTGATATTGCCGGCAACCTGCACCGTCAGCCCGGCGCGCTTGCATAGCAAACCGGTCAGGCTGGTTACCGTGGTTTTGCCGTTGGTGCCGGTGATCGCGATGAGCTTGGGCGCGTAATCGCGCTCGCTCTTCAGGTTTGCCAGCGCCTGCGCGAACAATTCAATCTCGCCCCACAATGGAATTTCTTTTTCCGCCGCAGCCGGGATGATCGACGCCAGTTCACGCATCGGTGCCAGACCGGGGCTGACTGCGGCAAAATCGATGCCGTCCAACAGATCGAGGGTAAACGGGCCGCCGACAAATTCGGCCTTGGGGAGTGCTTCGCGCAAATTCGTCAACCGCTCCGGTTCCGTGCGCGTATCGGCGACGCGCAGCGACGCACCGCAGCGGGCCAGCCACTGCGCCATCGCGAGGCCGGATTCACCGAGTCCGAGAACAAGAACGTGTTTGCCTTCGTAATTCATCAGCGCAGCTTCAGAGAGGATAAACCGAACAGCACCAGCATCATCGTGATGATCCAGAAACGCACCACGACTTGCGTTTCTTTCCAGCCTTTTTGCTCGAAGTGATGATGCAGCGGTGCCATCAATAAAATGCGGCGGCCGACGCCGTAGCGCTTCTTCGTATATTTGAAGTACCCCACCTGGAGCATCACGGACAAGGTTTCAACCACGAAAATACCGCCCATGATGAACAGCACCACTTCCTGGCGCACGATGACGGCGATCGTTCCAAGCGCGCCGCCCAGCGCCAAGGCACCCACGTCGCCCATGAACACCTGCGCCGGATGCGCGTTGTACCAAAGGAAAGCCAGGCCCGCGCCCGCCATGGCGCCGCAGAAAATGAGCAATTCGCCGGCGCCCGGAATGTGCGGAATCAGCAAGTACTTCGAATATGCGGCGCTACCGGTCAGGTAGGCAAACAACCCCAACGCACTACCGACCATCACCGTTGGCATGATCGCCAAACCATCCAGTCCATCGGTCAGATTCACGGCGTTGCTGGTGCCGACAATGACAAAGTACGTCAAGCCGATGAAGCCCCACACGCCGAGCGGATAGCTGATGGTCTTGAAGAACGGTACGATCAAGTCGGCTTTCGGCGGCAAATTCATATTGAATCCGGATTGCACCCACGCGATGAACAATTCCCAGACTTTGGTATTGGTTGGCGCCGATACTGAAAATGCCAGATACAACGCAGCGGCAATGCCGATCAGGGATTGCCAGAAGTATTTTTCTCTGGACGACATGCCCTCGGGGTTCTTGTAGACGACCTTGCGGTAATCATCGACCCAACCGATTGCGCCGTAACCGAGCGTAACCACCAGCACCACCCAAACGAAACGGTTAGTGAGATCTGCCCACAGCAAGGTCGATATGCCGATCGCGATCAGGATCAGTGCGCCACCCATCGTGGGCGTGCCGCTCTTGATCAGGTGCGTTTGCGGACCGTCGGTGCGCACCGCCTGCCCGACTTTCAGCCGCACCAGCATGCGAATCACCGCCGGCCCCGCTATCAACCCGATCATCAGTGCGGTCAGCGTCGCAAATACCGCGCGGAACGTGATGAAGTTAAAGACCCGCAACGGGCCGATATCTTGTTGAAAATATTGTGCTAACCAGAGCAGCATTTAGTGTGATTCCCTTACCTGTTGACTCAGTGCCGACTCCGGCAAATATGCTACCAATCTAAGCGTGTCTTGTTGCGCCATGCGTTGTTGCAACCCTTGCAGGGCGCATCTGCGCTTGCAAGCGAAGACCGTTCCACAGGCGCATCGCATGCGACGCGAACCCCTGCTGCACCCTCGCGATAGAACCACGCTATCGCTCCCGTGTGCGCCTAGCCTGGCGCAACAATCCATCACTTATATTGGCACCCTATTTGCCGAAAGCGGCACAAGATAATGAACAACCCGTTCCATCTTCATGAAGCGAGACCCTTTGACCAACACCGTTGTGCCGGGAGTCAGCATTGCTTCGACTGCCTGATTCAGGCTGTCTACATCGCTAAAGTGAGTGGCGCCAGCGCCGAACGCGGTGGCGGCATGATTTGCCAGATCGCCCAGTGAGAAGAAATGTTCGATACCGCGTGCGCGCGCATAAGCACCGATTTCTTCGTGAAACTGGCAACCTTCATTGCCGACTTCGCCCATATCGCCCAATACGAGGGCGCGCGGCGCCGCTGCCTGTGCCAGCACATCGATTGCGGCCCGCACCGAATCGGGATTGGCGTTGTAGGTATCATCGATTACCAGCGCGCCGCCCTTGGCGGTTTTACGCTGCAACCGGCCGTTGACCGGCGCAAATGCTTCCAGCCCGCGCTTGATTGCGCCGACCTCGATACCGATGGCTAAAGTGCAGGCGATTGCAGCCAGCGCATTGCGCACGTTATGCACGCCGGCTGCCGACAGGCGCACGTCGAATTTCTGCGAACCTGCGCTTACCTGCAAATCACTGCCGAAGGCGTTCGGTTGATGCATGCATGTCACATCCGCGTCCGCCGTCAGGCCAAAGCTCATGACCTTGCGCTGTCCCGCATAGCTGCGCCAGAGCGGCGTGAATGGATCATCCGCCGGAAATACGGCAATGCCGTCGGGCGGCAGGCTGCAAATTACCGCACCATTCTCCTGCGCCACGGCTTCGACACTTGCCATGAATTCCTGATGCTCGCGCTGTGCATTGTTGACCAAGCCGACAATCGGTTGCGCGATACCGGACAGAACAGCAATTTCTCCGGGATGATTCATTCCCAGTTCAATCACCGCTGCCCGGCATGGCGCATCCAGTCGCAGCAAGGTCAAGGGTACACCGATGTCATTGTTCAGATTGCCGCGCGTGGCAAGGCAATGTTCATTGCCGAACGCCACCATCAGAATCGCTGCGATCATTTCCTTGACCGTGGTTTTGCCATTGCTGCCGGTGACACCAATCACCGGCATTGAAAATTGTCGGCGCCAGTAGCGCGCGATTTCGCCTAAAGCAACTCGCGCATCGGGCACAACCAAGGCCGGCAGCCGCAGGCCCTCGGGCATGTGCTCGACCACTACCGCAGCCACGCCCTTTGCGGCGACTTCATTTAGAAACTCGTGGGCGTCGAAACGTTCGCCACGCAATGCGACAAATAAATTGCCCGGAGACACACCCCGGCTATCGGTCGATACACCACCGAAGTCGGCATCGCCCGTCACCACCGCGTTGGAAATCCATGGCTGCAATTGCGCCAATGACGATTTCATCAACTTACCCCCTTCATTGTTACTCGTGCAGCCAGCGCCAGCGCGGCATGGTCTGCATCCAAAAACGCCAATTTCTTGCCTTTGATTTCCTGACTGGTTTCGTGGCCTTTCCCGGCCAGCAAAACCACATCGTGTTTTGCCGCATGCTTGACCGCCCACAGAATCGCCGCAGCACGATCCTCGATTTCCATGCGCATGGTTTTTGTCATATCCATGCCGGCGACGACCTGCGCGATGATGGCTGCCGGGCTTTCGTTGCGTGGATTGTCGCTGGTCACGATCACGTGATCCGCAGCCGACGATACTGCGCCCATCTGCGGGCGCTTGCCCGGATCGCGATCGCCGCCGCAGCCGAACACGCACCACAGTTGGCCGTCGCGTTGCCGTGCCACCTGCCGCAACGACGCCAAGGTTTTTTCCAGTGCATCCGGTGTATGCGCGTAATCGATCACTACCAGCGGCGCTTCCTGTCCACCCAGTTGCTGCATGCGTCCCGGCACCGCCGTCAATGCTTCGGCGGCATCGATCGCGGCGCGCCATGCGACGCCTTTCGCCAGCAGCACGCCCAAAATGCCAAGCACATTGCTGACATTGAACTGGCCGATCAGCTGCACTTTTACTTGCGCAGATCCGAATGGAGAATCGAGGTGGAATACGGTGCCGGCATGACTGGTGCGGATATCGGAAGCGTGCAGAGTGGCGACGCCTTCCACAGTCTTTCCAAGCAGCGTATAGCCGATGACGGCGGTCGCCGGGGTCTTCTGTTTCAGGCGCTGGGTCAGGCGCAGCCCCATGTCATCATCCAGATTCATGACCGCAGTGTGCAACCCGGGCCAGTCGAACAGCATGGCCTTGGCGGCTTCATATGCTGCCATGTCGTCGTGATAATCGAGATGATCGCGTGTGAAATTGGTGAACAGCGCGACATCGAAATGCATGCCGTCCAGGCGCCCTTGATCGAGACCGATCGATGATGCTTCAATAGCCAAAGAGGTCGCGCCGGCAGCGCGAGCTTTCGCCAGTTCGCGCTGCAGCAGCGCTGCATCGGGCGTCGTATAACCGGTCGCATTGAATTCACCATGCCTACCGTTCTTGAACAAGCCGACACCGAGCGTGCCGATCACCACCGACGGCTCGCCCAGACGCGACATCGCATTGCCCAGCCATTGCGTGCAAGATGTCTTGCCGTTGGTGCCGGTGACCGCGACGGTAAACATGCCCGCATCCGGCTGCCCGTAATACGCACGGGCGATGGGGCCGGCATTCCTTTTCAATCCGGTGACGGCCAGATGCGGAACAGCCCACGTATCATTCCAGCCGAATCCATCAGCGTCATACAGGATCGCCTTCGCGCCCTGCTGGATTGCGTGCGCAATAAATTTGCGGCCGTCGGCATCATCTCCCGGATAGGCAAAAAATACATCGCCTTCCGCGATAGTGCGCGAGTCCGACGATAGTTGCGCCGTCGGCGCGACCTTGCCCAGCCACGTGAGAACATCCGCTTGATAGGCGTTAAGGGCCGGCATCACATGCTCTCCTGCACGGCATCGGCCGGGATGATGATGTCGGTCACGGACGAATCAGGCGCGACATTCATTGCGCGCAGCGCGCTGGCGGTAACAGCTGCAAATACCGGTGCCGCGACCTCCCCGCCGTAATGCCCACCAGTCGGCTCGTCAACCATGACGGCGACGATGATGCGCGGGTCGGATGCCGGCGCAAAACCGACAAATGATGCGACGTAATTTCTGACGTATTTACCGCCGACGATTTTATAGGCGGTGCCGGTTTTGCCGCCTACGCGATAGCCCGGCACTTGCGCTTTCGGTGCGGTACCTTCAGGACTGACCACGGTCTCCAGCATCGCACGCAAATCACGCGCGGTCTTCTGGCTGATGATGCGCTGCCCGACTGGTGCTTGATCGAGCTTCAAAAACGATAATGGAATCAAGTCGCCATCTCGGGCAAAGATGGTATATGCGCGCGCCAACTGGATTAGCGACACTGAGATGCCATGGCCGTAACTCATCGTCGCCTGTTCAATCGGTCGCCATGATTTGTATGGACGTACACGGCCGGCCACTGCACCAGGGAAACCGAATCTGGGTTGCTGGCCAAAACCGGCGGCGGTAAACAATTCCCACATTTCGTGCGGCGGCATTTGCAATGCAATTTTCGCGGTACCGATATTGGAGGATTTCTGAATGATCTGGGACACAGTCAGCAAGCCGTGTTCATGCGAATCGCTGATCGTCGCGGTGCCGATGGTCATCCTCCCGGGCGAAGTTTGAAATGTGCTGGCAGGCGTGATGCGATTGGTATCGAGCGCCAATGCCACAGTGAACGGCTTGAGCGTCGAACCCGGTTCGAACGTGTCGGTCATGACGCGATTGCGCAGTTGCGCACCGGTCAGCACAGAGCGGTTATTCGGGTCGTAGGTCGGTAAATTGGCAAGCGCCAGAACCTCGCCGGTTTTGGCATCGAGCACGACAATGCCGCCGGCCTTCGCTTTGTGTTTCTCGACTGCCTCCTTCAATTGCGAGAAGGCGATGTACTGGATCTTGCTATCGATCGACAACACCAAGTCCTTGCCGTCATGCGGTTCGCGGATCGATTGGATATCCTCGACAATGCGGCCCAGGCGGTCCTTGATCACACGCCGGCTGCCGGTCATGCCAGCCAAGCTTTTCTGCGACGCCAGCTCCATGCCTTCCTGGCCGGCATCATCGATATTGGTGAAGCCAACTACATGCGCCGTCACACCGGCTTCCGGATAAAAGCGCTTGTATTCCTTGCGGGTCTCGATGCCGGGAATGCCGAGTTTGACAATCTTGTTGGCGACGTCCTGCTCAACCTGCCGTTTAAGGTAGACAAAACTGCGATCCGAATCAAGTTTTTTACGCAATTCACCTTCAGTCATTTCAAGCAATTTTGCCAAACTGCGCAGCTTGTCCTTCGGCGCTTCCAGCACATCTTCCGGAATCGCCCAGATCGCCTTGACGGGCACCGATGATGCCAGCACCAAGCCATTGCGATCGGTGATCTTGCCGCGCGTGGCCGGCAATTCCAGCGTGCGCGCATAACGCGACTCGCCCTGCTTTTGCAAAAATTCGGTCGAGATACCCTGCAGCCAAAGCGCCCGCGCCGCGAGCGCGAGGAAAGCGGCGAACAACAAAAACAGTACGACGCGCGAACGCCATACCGGCAGCTTTACCGCCAACACGGGACTGGCGGAAAACGGCACGCCCTTGGCGGCAGCGGTACGTGGCATCGCGCGCGTCATTTCTCGCCTACCGTCAAGTATTGGGTACGAGCCAGGCTCAGCGCGACCATATTCAAATCACGCCGCCCATTGGCTTCGATGCGGGCGTGCTTGCCTAGCGTGGATTGGTCCAGTTGCAGTTGCGCCCAATCGATGTCCAGTTGCCTGGCCGCCGATTGCGCACGCTCCAGCTCAATGAAAAGACGGCGCGCCTGATATTGCGCGTTGACCAGCAACAGTGCGCACAGCACCAGTGCGGCAGTAAGGATGAAATTGACGCGCCCGCTCATTGCGCGCGCTCGCCGGAATTTTTGCCCGCCAGCCGCTCTGCAACCCGCATGATGGCGGAACGCGCGCGCGGATTATCGACAACCTCGGCGCCGGACGGCTTCATTTTCGCCAACAGCTTCATCTCGGGTTGCGGCAAATCCACTGCACGAATGGGCAGGCGACGATCCGGCTGCGGCGCGTTGGCCTTGGCGGCCATGAAGCGCTTGACGATGCGATCTTCCAATGAGTGAAAGCTGATCACAACCATTCTCCCATGCGGGGCCAGATGCCTAAATGCGTCGTTGAGCCCTATTTCGAGTTCTTCAAGCTCTTGATTGATGAAAATCCGGATAGCCTGAAAGGTACGAGTGGCCGGGTCTTTGCCTTTCTCGCGGGTTTTGACTGCGTGTGCCACGATCTCGGCAAGCTGTCGTGTGCTTGAAATTGGCTGGATTGCCCGGCGAGCAGCAATCGCCTTTGCAATCTGAAAAGCAAACCGTTCTTCTCCATATTCGCGTATCACTTTCTCGATCGTTTGTTCGGTTTCGGTTGCCAGCCACTCCGCTGCCGACATGCCGCGCGTGGTATCCATGCGCATGTCGAGCGGTCCATCGGAACGAAAACTGAAACCCCGCGTCGCATCATCGACTTGCGGCGACGAGATTCCCAAATCCAGCAGCAGGCCATCCACTTGCGCCACGCCGCGCGCAGTCAGCGCCTCGTGCATCGTGGCAAAACTGTCATGCACAATCTCGAAGCGCGGGTCGGCGATCGTCTGCGCCGTTGCCACCGCCTGCGGATCTTTGTCGAAGGCGATCAAACGACCTTGCGGCCCCAAGCGCTCCAGTATTTTTCTGCTATGCCCACCGCGCCCGAAAGTGCCATCGACATACACACCATTCGCGCGGTCACCCTCAATTGCCAACGCATCAACTGCCTCATCCAGCAGCACCGTACGGTGCTGAAACTCTGGCACCGCTTGTAATATCATCACGGCCCGTCAGAATGAAAAATTGTTCAACACATCCGGCATGCCGGTCGCAATTGCTTGCGACTCGCTTTCGGCGAGCTTTGCCGCATCCCAGATTTCAAAATGACTCCCCATACCGAGCAACATCACATCGCGTGACAGCCCGGCGGCGGCGCGCAATTCCGGCGCAATCAAAATCCGGCCGGCGCCATCCATCTCGACATCGGATGCATTACCCAGAAAAATGCGTTGCCATGCACGCGCCGACATCGGCCACGCGGCAATCTGCTCGCGATGGCTTTCCCACACCGGACGCGGAAAAAACAACAGGCAACCATGCGGATGCTTGGTCAGCGTAATGCGGCTTTCGCACTGCACGATCAGGGCGTCACGATGCTTGGCCGGAATCGACATCCGCCCTTTCGCATCGAGATTGAGTGCTGACGCCCCTTGAAACATCCGGATAACCCTTTTGCTTTTCGTTTTTGGTGGTGATCGTGAAAAGAGTCGGGGGCATCAAATCGTTAAATCCCACCCACAAAAAGACACTTTTCCACACTTCCACCCACTTTAGAGGATGCTCTATTTGCGGTCAAGTAATATTCGGAGGAAAAAAACATGATTTTTGTCAATAAAGTCAAGCACTTAGCGCATTTCGTTAATGCAACGCAAAAACAAAATATTGAAATGAATTAAGTACTTACCGCAGATAGTGAATGTAGCACCTCAGATATACACATGTGTTTGCTGCGGAATAGACTTTTATGCAAGGAAACTAATTAAAATAAAGAAATGCTGAATTCAGTCAAGCAACTTTGATTTAGAGCGAATCCCCCCGGGATGTAAGGGGTGAACCGGGTTTCTTTGGGGTGCAGTGCTAAGGAAGGAGCGTTCCCTTGCAAGGGAACGTCGTGTGACGATTTACATAAGGTGCAGCAGGGGAGGAGCAGGGATTTCGTGCAGCATGCTGCGGAACGGTAGTGGCTTGCAAGGCGATGTGCAACAACGCAACGCATGCACCCCAAAGAGATTCCACATCAGTCTGAAAGAGAGCGGGTCGGAACGCAGTATCTAACGAGAGTGGATATGGCGAAATACTGCCTTGGAGGATAAGCGGGCTTTTTGCTCATGCGGCGCTCAATCACTCAGCGGGGGCAGGATAAAGCCGTGCCCACCCTGCTTTTCAATGTATCCGAAACCCGCCTGCGCCAAAAAGCCCGATCAAGCCAATGATGATCAAGTAAATCGCCACAATAAAATTCAAGAGGCGCGGCATGAGCAAAATAAGAATGCCGGCGACAAGCGACGCCAGTGGTGCCAGGCTCAAGTGAATACTCATGATTGTGTCCTTTGTATCAATATGCAAAGCGGCAGTATAAACCGCGCCATTGCACCTCGACGAGCCGGGACAACATCGCATTCCCATCGATATCGGCGGTCACGAATGAATGAGAAAAATGTGTTGGTCGTGGGATGGAAGAGCGGTAAAACTGCGAAAGCAAATGCATGTGACGTGGCTGTAGGCAGCACACTCCTTTTGCAGACCGGTCCCGCACCTCCGGTTTTACCCGTCTCGTGTTCCATCCCACGGCAAACAAACTCTTGCCATGATTGTACGAAAACGGCAGCGGCGGCTTTTGAGCTTCATCAACGACCGGAAACTGCATCGCCATCGCCGTCATTCAGGCCGGACGGCGCAACAGCATAAGAAAAATGAAGCAAGCCGATAGGCCGGATTCTGTTACGGCGAACAAGAGAACCCGTTCGCTATGACAGCCATTCCTCTAGGCCGTGAATTACTCCACGGCTCAAGCTTCCTACCCGCACGCTCCGCGAGCAACATCAACGCGTGCCTATTTGGAATTGCTCCGAGTGGAGGTTACCGCGTTTCACCGTAACTTAATACGCTCGTCTCTGTGGCCCTATTCCTCGCCTCACGGCGGACGGCCATTAACCGTCACCCTGCTCTATGGAGTCCGGACCTTCCTCCCGTCATCTTGCGATGACCAGCGGCTGTCTGGCTTGCTTCAACCGCCATTGTAGCCGACTGCGCGGTTGGGCGCGCTACGGCGCTTGATCCGCGTGCATTCTCTGATCGACAGCACGGGTGTGGTCTATGCGATTTCTACTTGCACCCTGCAAGGGCGAGGAGGCGGCATAGCGAGCTATGCAACGACGAGCAACGCTGCCAGGCGGAAAAAGACGCGATTTATGTCCGTCGATTCAGCTTGGCTCACTACTAGGAGTCTGTCGGACTTTCTCGTAGATATGCACGTCCTCCTTCGATAAA
>CBINHE010000016.1:0-58246 GCA_966250375.1 uncultured Oxalobacteraceae bacterium | reverse complement strand
AACCTCGCTGCATAAAATTCACCTGATGGCAGACGAAATATCGAGGGAACCTCAAAGATCAAAGTCAGAACAAATAAAATCTGTGGAGAACAAATACAAATTACTAAAATATTTCACATATTTTTGTAATTTTGCTTCTCTTTTGACGTTACCAATTGCTGGTACTCGGATACTCGAGCCTTTTGGCAGAGAGATGCATCGACTTGCGAATGAAATAGGGACAAGCCGCCATGAACAAGCCCGCATTAAGCAGCAATATGAACTTGTCTACATGGCGGCTAACAAAAAAACTAATGAAATAATGGTGCTATTCGGTATGGCCACAGTTGCGGTGATTGTATTTACGTCTATAGCAGTATCTTTCGAAAACAATTCATTGGCAAAAAAAACTGCCAAGATAAGAGACGAAGACGAACCGCTAAAACGCACACTCAAAAGAGGAATTATTAATAGGATTATTAAACCAGAAAAACCGGCAGAGGAAGAACTCTTGAAATTTGCATTCGGTCTGGCTCAGCATGCGAAGAACATAAAATTAATTAAAAATCCGCTGGAAACCATGGCAAAAGAGGTGACTCGATTAGTAATGGATGCTCGAATCAATGGTGAAAGCTCAATCAAGATAGATGCAGTCGATAGAAAAAAAATTAGTGAATATTTAAATCGACTCAAGATCGACTTGAAAAAAGAGAATAGGCGCTTGGAAGGAAAACTTGATGTCGAAATAGGAAAAATCATTGTCAAACAAGACAAAAAGGGGAAAAAGCACGATAAGAGTGAATTTGGCGACTTATCGGAGAAGGCTGATTTTGTGAAGAAATCCCTCGTCAATGCTGAAACAAAAACTCCAATCAATAATGAAGCAAAAGTAGTTTGTGATATGGCTGATAAAGCTAAATTCATTTATGAATTTAGCAAAATTTTCAATGGCAGCAGCGAAGACGAAGATAGGCAAACTGATGCAATCGGAAATATGATCGTTGGCATATCACAAGACATATTTGCCAAATTATCTGCTGCTGACGCAGGATCAATCAACTCAGAGCCACCATCCTTTGTACGACGCATAAAAGACGTCGAGCAAGAAAAAATAGAATTGAAGGAAACCCTGCAGCTAGCCAATCAGAAGCGCGAGGAAATCGCTGAAGAAAATAAGAAAATAGAAAAAGTCATTCATGGCGTCGCAAAAGACATTCAAACTAAGGAAAACGCCATGAACGAATCCGTAGAAACCATGAAAAAATTTCGTTTCAGCGAGAATCAGTTGGAAGCACTCAAGGAGGAGTTAAGCAATAACATTCCTGTCACGCTCAAAGGAGAATATGAAGGGTTTTCTCTCAAAAAAATTAATAATATCAAGGAGGAACAGCAGAAGAGCGATAAAAAATTGGAGGATTTTCTAGATGAACACGGCAAGCTTTACGAGGCATATTCCGGTTGCCAATCTGAAAGAAAGGAAATAGAAGATCACCTAGAAAAAATTGAAATTCTTGAGGAAATGAATAGAGCTGATAAAGATACGCAAATCAAAAAAATTGAAGGCCACATCAAAGCATGCGAAAAAGAAATAGCTGACCTGAAATCAAAAGAAAAAAACCTATTAAGCAATCTCGAAACAATAAAGCCAGTAAAAGAGATGCTGACATCAAAGGCCATTGAAATGGTGAAAGATCGACACTTAGACCAATCTGAGGACGCTTTAAAAAAACATGCGGCAATAAAAGGTTATTCCTCGAATTACCGATCAGTGGGGCATTTTTTAAGAGCTTGTCTGGATATCCATACAGCATTGCGGCAGGACATCGAAGCATCCAGGGTACCGGATCTAAATGGCTATTTTATAAAGAGTGATATAGATGTTGCAGATGGCATGGATTGGAAATCTGGAAGCCATGTGCCAATATCTGCGAGTGTTGCCAATATTTTCAAGGAAACGAATCAAGGTGAGCAAAAATATCGGATTGCCCATATTTATGGTTACGTGCCCCGAGATTCACGTTCCGCAAAATAGTCATCGGGCACTGCGATAACGGGAAAGGCTGCCATCGATGGGCATTATGCGAAGCAGCAGGCAACCTCTCCCTTCGTATGGTTGGGAATTTCTCTCAGCTCGATGGCGCTTGAAACAGAGTTAGTTCCCACTGTCTGTCATCCGGTGTGAAACGCAGTATGTACAGGCCATGATCACTTGCTTCAATTTTAAAATAGCTATGATCTTTGGCAATCCATCGATCGATGATCCGCAAGACCTCGATACGTTTCTCCCCCAAGCGAAAGGCAACCGGTTCCATATCGCCATGGGGATCTGCTTGGTTTTCCACGTACAAAAGCATAAGCGCACTTCACAGATTCAATGTAATTACTCAGCTTTTTTGGCCGACAACCGTGGGGGCCATTCCGCTCACGTTCAAGAAGGATGTGTTTGAATTCGCGCTTACGTTGCAGGCCAATAAGATTTAATGTCCAGATAGAAATCCCTTCCAAACTTTTCCTCCAAGGGGTTAGGGTCCATATCCATAATCTCAGGGTTAAAGTCCGTATCGAAATCCTGTAGCATTAATTTGGGTTTGTTGTCCATCGGCTCTGCGGGGAAGCAGAATGCTGCCTTTTGCAGATGTACGGAAAGAGGTTCATTTACTTGTGGAGTATCCGCCGTTCCGACGGACTTGCTGGGTTCGCCCATCTCTTCCGTTAAAGATATGGCTCCTTTGAGAATGAGGGTTCGACCGGCTGATGACGCGTAATCTTGCGAGTTGAGCGATAGCCCCTGCATAATGCCGTTGAATGTGCGAACAAATGTGAGACGGCCCTCGCGTGTTTTGAAATCCAGGGCGGGAGCCGTGTCGAAATCGTTTCCTATCGTGCTCTTTACTTGCTCGGATACCATCTCGGATAAATAGCCATGAAGCGTTGGAGCATCTTTGCCAAGGGGCCGGGTCATGATATCTCTCAGCAATTTTGCATCCGCTTGGCAAGGATGATTGGCATCTGATGCTATTTTACGGATGCGCTGAAATGTCTTATTCCCCAGCATGGCGGCGCAATTTTTGTTCTCAATACGGCGTTGTTTATCGAAACGGCTGATGATAGGCCACGCCAATTCATTGGGTTGTGGCACCTCGCCTGCAGCTGGTGTAGCAAGCATGCTTTCGGCAAGGTCGCGCATTTCCGGAAACAGTCCCTCTTGGCGTGTGGCTGTGACAAGAGTTCCCAAAATGCGGCGGCGATTCCCCTGCCCCATACGATGCAATACTTGATCCTGCACTGCATTGCTATCACTCGGATCAACAGGGGCATCTTTTGGTTTGGAGAAAAGAGGCTTTACAAGTTCAGGTCGATGAAACTGAAATTCAGGGAAGTGCATAGATGGAATTTTCATGTTTTTCGTTTCAGGCAAAATGGAAAAATTGTTAAATTTGAATGTTGATAAGTGGCCGCGCTGGGAAAATAGTTCCATCAGTTGACGCGTAGATGTTCTTTATGCTGGCAGCTCTGTTTATTAGTGGCATTGAGTAAGTCGGATAAAAAGCAAGGGCGTTATCAGCGCATTGAGAGCGTGTCATTACTGGAGCAACGGGCTGTGCGATAAACGATTGCAACGCGCATACAACCATCATAGACTATCGCTTAGACTCGTTAAACCGCTATCTATGATTGTGCGTCAAAATGCCTAAAAAGAACCTTCACCCGGAAGCAGTGCCCACGCTGATTCAGGAACGCCTGCATGTCTGGGGTCTATCCATCCGCACCCAGCGGATGTTCCAGCGTATCCGCGCGGCAGATCTTTGTGCTCGTATGGAAATTTCCGAGGCGACCCTGCGCCGCCTTGAACGCGGCGACGCCGGCGCCGGTGTCGGGCTGTACCTGATGGCATTCCAGATCCTGGGAATTCTCGACGAACTGGCTCCGGTGCCGTCCAGTACGTTGTGGAGCAAGGATGCCAAACAACGCGTGAGGCTGCCATCGAAGGAGAGCGATAGTGACTACTTCTAGGCCGATATACGTTTACCTGCAACGCCCGGATAACGGCGACTGGATAACCGTCGGCCGCTACCTATTCGACACGGCCGGCCAAACCGGGCTCTTCCGTTATGCGCCCAGTTATGTGGACGCTGGTCTGACATGGGCCATCGATCCGGTGAACCTGCCGTTTCGTGCCGGCCACGACTGGGTAGCCCCGCGGTATCGCGGCTTGCACGACGCGCTGCGCGACGCCAGTCCGGACGCGTGGGGCCGAGCGCTCTTGCGCCGGCAACACGACATTCCCGAGGATGCGCCAGATTGGCGGTATCTGGAAGCCAGCAGCAATGCCGAACGCTGGGGTGCGCTGGCGATCGGACGCACCCGCAAGGCGTCCGTTGATCACATCACCAGTCCCCGACTGCCGGATTTGGAAGTGCTTGCACAGGAACTTGTCGCCATCGCCCAGCACGCTCCACCCGTCGATGCAAAACTCCGTCGGCGACTCTTGGCGACGCCTAGCGTGGGCGGTGCAAGGGCCAAGGCGACGATCCGCGATGGCGAAGACTATTGGCTGGTCAAACCCTATCTTCCGTCCGACATTGCCAACATCCCGCTGCTTGAACATTTTGCACAGACTTGGGGCAAAGAGTCTGGTCTACACTTCGCCGAAACCGTCTACCACCCGATCACTGCAGGCTTGGGCGCGGTGCGCATATTGCGCTTCGATCGCCAGGCGGATCACCGCCTGATGGCGCTGAGCGGCGCAACGCTCCTGCAGACCGAGTATCCGGGCCATACCCTCCCCACGCAATGGAGCTATCCGCGACTCGCTGAGGAATTGCGCAGGATCGGCGCTCCGGCAGAGGACAGAATCGAGTTATTCGGACGCATGGTGTTCAACGCCATATGCGGCAACGACGACGATCATCCCCGCAACCATGCGGTCATCTTCCGGCCGCAAGAGAATCATTGGCGCTTGTCTCCCGCCTTCGACGTCGTGCCAAATCCTGACGAGGACACACCGACGACACTTTCAATGCAGCTCTCGCTTGGCCGTACCGACATTTCGCGCGAAGCAATTCTTGGTGATGTTGTGCGCTTTGGCTTCGACAGCCGGGATGAAGCTGCGACGTATCTGGGAAGTTTGCTGCAAAGGATCGAGCATGGCTTCGAGTCGGCCGCTCAGGTTCTGTCTATCGAATTGCAAGAAACAATGACGGCGCGTTTGCGGAGAAATCTCGAGCGACTCCAAGCGTAGTCTGCATTACAAAGAAGCCGGAAATCATGGCGTCGCTCGTATGGTGGGCATTCCTTCCCCCCTTGAAAGCATGGGTATCAATTTTATGCCTTCAATTATTACCGATCGCTGAGGTTTTCCAAGATTTCAGCACGTCAACCGGAGGGCTTGGTGCTTTTTGCTGGTTTTTCTGGAACTAAGCGAAACGTAACGTTACCCATGGAATGACAATACTTTATAAAAAGGCAAAAAGAATACGGCAAAGATACGGCGCTAAATTAGCTAACAGGAGGCGAGGGAAAACGGTGTGAACAATTACGCTAAATTTTGGCATCTGAAAAACGACAACTTCATTGCTACCGGAGATGAATTATTCCCGTCGTTTATCTAATTCCATTGTCATAAATTCTTCCTCGTACGCCAACGCTCACCAATAGCAAAAGGTCCGTGTCACGCAGTATCTTTCAAGGAGACCCAATCCCATGAGTAAACACCGTTATGTAAATCTGATTGGAAAATTTTGTGAATTATCCCAACTTAGCAATCCTGCAGCCATCATGCAGGGAGGGCCGATCGAAGTAAATGGCATCAAATTTTCGCTAATTTACAGTGAAAAAACCGATCCGAATTTGATGTTCATCTATTGCGACTTTGGTGCCCCGCCCCTAGGCCGCGACAGTGACGTATATCGAGTACTGTTGAAGCAAAACCTGTTTTTATATAAAGGTAACGGGCCAGTATTCGCTATATCACCGGATACTGAGCGGGTATTGCTGGCCCAATATGAGCGGATGGATGAAATAACGCCCGATGCGCTGTTGCATCGGTTAAGTCAGCTCTCGATCCAGGCTCAGTCGTGGCGTGAAGACCCCTTTACTCTGGAAAATGCAGTACATCAAATCACTACGCAAAACAGACCATCGACGCATCCCTTGGCGTTGCATAGAACAAACTTGCGTTTTACATAAAAAGAATCAGGAGAGTACGATCATGGCAAATCACTGCATGGGGCTGGGGCGTTGTTTAAGCGATTCTCACTTACTACACAGGTCCGCAGTATCACCTTCATCAAACAATCAACTACCAACAAGAATAGTGCAAACAAATACGGGGGGAGTTGTATCGCCCACGACCATTGCCAAGTTTGAAAAGGGGCCAGACAGCCAGAACTATCGCCTACTTCCAAATGTAAAGACAAAGCTGATAGGAGATTGGCCCGATTCGAGGGCATCTCTTGAAGCCCATATACTGAAAAATCTGCGTACGCTGGCCAATATCCCGAAAGGAGAACAGCGGGCACAGCTACAACGAGAAATAAATCAGTATTGGAATTGTCTTAGCGACAAACAAAAAGTCGATGCGTTAAACATAATAGGTGGCCAGCTTGTAATGCGCGGGCAGATCAGCCCAGCCCTCACACTGGAAGAAGCGAAAGCGTGCGGACTAGCCGAGACATTTGCCGATATGCCGGAAAACGAGCGTGTCGAGGCTCTCCAGAATCTGGACCCTGAGCAAAAAAAGCGCTTCTTGGATCATATGCTGCACGGCCCTGCCATAAGCTGGCTGCACTCGATGCTTACCCACAGAAATGCTGCAGTTCGTAACGGTTTATTTCCATTCTTGAGCGACAACGCAAAAGCCAATATCGAAGCAATCGCGACCAAAAAACCGGACAGATCTTTTGTCGATATTGATCTGGACTATAAAAAAATTCTCAAATATCGCAATATCGATGGCAGTTTGGCCAGCTTGCCGCCGGAAGCGAGGGGAAAAAGGGTTGCAATCATCGGTAGCGGTGTGGCAGGGACCATTGCTGCAAGGGAAGCCCTCGCGATGGGATTATGCCCTGTCATCTTTGAAGCCGAGGATCACATCGGAGGAAGGCTGGAGGCGCGCCATTACCATAATGAGGATGGTAGCCAAGCATCTGAATTTTCTGAAATGGGAGCAATGCGATTTCCCCGGACAGGAAGAAGCTGGCTTTATCTTCTCAACAAAGTTGCCGGCGTTGAGACAAAACATGTTGACGGCAAGACGACTGCCCCCGCTTTTCCGAATCCCGGCATAGTGCCAACCAAGCTGTTTCTTGACGGGGAGATCATCAATTGGCCTGCAGGGGCTCCAGCGCCCGAGAGTGATCTTTTGAAAAAGGTCAAAGGCGATTTCGAAAAATTTGCCGAAAGCCTGATGGCGCCGTTGGAAGATGCACGGCGAACGCATGATACTGAAAAAAAGGAAGAAATCTGGCAAAGCTATATCGATCAATACAAGGACGAAAGCTTTTATGCAGCGGTAATGGATGGCATGAAAAAGTCCGGTGCTGATTGGGGGGAAGACGAGAAGAATGCATTTGCTGCGTTGGGCATTGGCACAGGAGGGCTTGGCCCGCTCTACACCTCAGGTTTTCTCGAAATATTGCGCGTGATGGTTAATAAGCTGGAGAGCGATCAGGAACTTCTCCCAATGGGAACGACAGCGGCCTTGGACAAGTTTTACAAGACAGAAGTTACCGATCCTGATGGCAAGAAAGTCTCGCTTCAGAAAGATGTGTACATTCGTTTCAGCACCAAAGTCACGGGTATTTCATCAGCCGACGGTAAGCCGACATTGGAATTTCAGCACAGAGATGGTTCCAAAGAAAAAGAGGAATTTGACGCAGTTGTCGTTGCTACGACTTCCCGTGCGATGGAACACATCACGGGGCTGCTGTCGACAAATCCTGCGTCAGCTCTGCTCGACAAGAAGGTTGCAAGCGCCATACCAAAGTTGCGCATGATTAGCTCTTCCAAGTTGTTCATCCGTACCGAAAAAAAATTCTGGTTGGACGAGAATGGAAAACCACGTGCCGATATTCCACAAGTCATTTTGACAGACCGGGGACCGTGCAACGTTTTCTGTTTGGACTACGACGACTTTACCGATCATGGGATAGTGGCCGTCAGCTATACATGGGGGGATGCGTCGATCAAGTTGCAGGGAATGAGCCCCAAAAAGCGTTTTGAGGAATGCAAGAACGTCATTCAGGAAGTCAGTCCTGAATTTGCCCAAAACCTGGTGCCGGTCAATGGCGAAATCCATTGTGTCGATTGGCAAGCCAGGGACAATCAGCACGGCGCTTTCAAGATGCTCAGTCCAGGCCAGGAAGAGAGTCAAAAAGAGCTATACCATCACTATCTAGACGTTACGCACCAAGGCGACAAACCTCATAGCGGCGTCTTCCTTGCAGGAGACACTGTAGGGTATTGCGGCGGATGGGCAGAAACCGCCGTGATCAGCTCGGTCAATGCCGTGCTTGCTATTGCCTCACATTTTGGCGGTACGCCGGCGGATGATTCGCCATTGAAGCAAGATAAAGACAAGTACAACTATGGAGGAAGAAGACGGCAATGAGCGCAGCGCAAGAACCATTCGCAAACTGGTCTATGCGCTGATATGAGAGTATCGGAATTCTTATGTGCGAGGCGCTCGCAGGCTTGTCCACCGCGCCGCTCGCCGCCCTCTGCGCAGGGCAAGAGCGTGTGGCGCGGTGGGAAAGACAGGCTCGCTGACATCAACGCTTCGGCAGCCTCACGGTGACGGTAGTAGTGCCTTCGGCTTCATCGGTGTCCATGGCGATAGTTCCGCCCTGCGCTTCCGTAACCAGCCTGGCGCTGTAAGTGCCGAGACCAGAACCTTGCGTCTTGCCGGCCGTGACGTATTTATTGAAAAAGCGTTCGCGTATCGTCACAGGTACCAGCCCGGCATTGCGCATCGAGACCATGATATTTTGCGGCTCGATTGAAAAGATGACGTCGATGCAGCCGCCTTCGCGAGAAGCTTCGGCCGCATTTCGCATCAGGTTGCCGAACAATGAGTAACACAATCCCTCCTCCCCTTGCGCAATGTAGCGGCGCGGTTCCGCAGCGCTGCCATCTTCGCCGCTCAGGCGTATGTCCAGCTTCAGGCTGGCAAATTCGGCCAGCATCTCTTGCCGCACTCTCAACAACGTCGTCGCTAGATCCACCGGTTCCGGCTGAAACACAAAGGTGCCGCTTTCCATTCGATACAGACTGAGTGATTGGTTGAGCAGATCGATCACGTGCCATGCTTCAGTGCGAATCAGGTTCGCCAATTGCATGTGGCTTTCATTGAGGAGGCCATCGTTCAGTAGCACATTGGTCCTCGCGAGGATGGACTTGACCGGATCTCTAAGGTCGTGCTGAGTGATACGCTCGACATCTTCCCGTAGCCTGGCCGAGTCTGCCAGCGCTGCGTTCTGCCCCAGCAGTTTGGCGAGTGTCCACTTCAGGTGCAGGTGAGTGCGAATGCGTGCTTTCAAAATACCTGGTTCGGCCGGCTTTACGATGTAATCGACAGCACCGATTTCCAGTCCACGTATCACCTCGTCGACATTGTCCTGGCTAGTCAGGAAAATGATTGGGATATTGCGCGTAATGGCATCTGCCTTCAATCTGTGACACACTTCGTGACCATCCATTCCGGGCATCATGACATCCAGCAGAATCAGATCCGGCGGCTGCGACGAGCGCGTGATCTGTAGCGCATCGAGGCCTGACGATGCAGTCTGGACGGCATAATCGTCTTTGAGAATCTCGGCAATCATATCGAGATTGATCTGCATGTCGTCCACCACCAGCACGGTGGAGCTGGCGATCCGCTGCTCCACTTCGGCGGTATCGGCCAAGCCAAGTACCTTGTTGCTCGCCTGCGCCGCAAGCGGAATTTCGTGCTGGTAGCCGCCCAGCAGTCGTTTTACCTTGTTGGCAAAATCCTGCATGGTGTATGGCTTGACCAGATATTCCGACGCGCCAGAGCTGATCGCAGTGCGCATCTGTGCCGGACTGCTTTCCGATGTCACCATCATGAAAGGTAGGCTGGCAAGCACTGGATCATTGCGCATCCAGCGCAACAAATCGAGTCCGTTCAAGCCTAGCATCTTCCAGTCGCTGATAACGGCGGAAACTCTCTCCGTTTTCAGTATCCGTATCGCCTCCACGCCGTTGATTGCCTGCAAAACCTTATTGATACCGATGTCATGCAAGGCATCTCTCATGGCATTGCGCATCGACTGCAAGTCATTCACGATCAATACAGGTAATTGCTCTTTCATATTCGCGTCTCCCCAGGCTTGGTTTGCTAATCGATTGTGGATGAAAACTCACGGGTGCTTCGTTATTTTCTCTATTGCGGCAATAGTCCCATCAAGGGCCGACGTGAGGCGACGCAGCATTGCAGCATCCTCCTGTTTTGAACCTATTGCATGTTCAATCTCGCGGCCAATCTCGGCAAGCTTGGATGCGCCGAGATTGACCGCGACTCCCCTGATGGCGTGGATCTTGTGTTTCGCTTCTTCGCGTTCGCCTGCCGCCAGCAACGCTTCGATGCATGCAGCATCCTGTGCGTGCATAGCGGCAAATTGGATTAACAATTTTTTGTAGAAGTTGGTATTGCCGCCAACCCGCTGCAATGTGGACTTGGTATCGATCCAGTCGTCCGGTAACGGCACGACCACAGGCGCGTCCGTTCTTTGACGGCGGTCCCAGCGCGCTAGCGTATCGAATAATAGATCCGGGTCGATCGGCTTGGCGATGTGAGCGTTCATGCCGGCTTTCAGACAAAACGCGCGTTCCTCTGCCATCACATGCGCAGTCATCGCCAAAATCGGCAATGTGGCGCATGAGGGATTGGCCCGGATTGCAGCGGTCGCTGCATAGCCGTCCATTTCCGGCATTTGCAGATCCATCAGCACGATGTCGTAGCTGTTGCCGGATTCGACCTTTTCGACGGCAATGCGGCCGTTGTTGGCCAGTTCCACCGTAATGCCCGCGCTGATTAATAACTCGGCCGCAATCTGCTGGTTGATCGGGTTATCTTCTACCAGCAGGACACGTAATCCGTCGTGCCGACGACGTTCTACCGTCTTGATCGGTTGTTGCACCTGGGCCGTGTCATCGTATATCGAGAGGAGCGTATCGACCAGTGTGGAGGCGATGACCGGCTTCGCTAAAAAGCCGTCGACGGCGATATCCTCGACTTCGTGCCTGACGCTATCCTTGCCGGATGCAGAGCCTGCCAGCACAATCATCGGCTGCGACACGAGCGTGGTATCAGCCCGAATGGTGCGCACAGCATCGGCGCCATTCAGAGACATAGCCCAATCAATCAGTACCAACCCGAACGGGTCTCCTGCAGCTGCTGCCTGACGTACCATTGCCACCGCCTGCTCGCTGCTGACCGCTTCCTTCACCGTCAGCAGCAAATTCGCGCAGTGGCTCGCCAGCACCCTGCGCGCAGACGAATTGTCGTCGGCAATCAGCACGTGCATGCCCTTGAGATGCTCGGGTAGAGTGCGCAACGCAACGCTGTCACCGAGCCCGAAGCAGGAGGTAAAGTAAAAAATACTGCCCGCGCCCGCTTCGCTCTCCATCCATATTGTGCCGCCCATCAATTCAACCAGGCGCTTGGAGATGGTCAATCCCAACCCCGTGCCACCATATTTGCGCGTCGTCGAACCATCGGCCTGGGTAAAAGCTTGGAACAATTGTTGCTGCTGCTCGGGTGTTATGCCGATGCCTGTATCGCGCACGGAGAACACAAGTTTGGCTTGATTGCCTGTATTCTCCAGCCGTTCAATCCGCACGACAACCTCGCCGCTTTCGGTGAATTTGATTGCATTACCGACCAAATTAATGAGTATTTGTTCGAGCCGCAAAGTATCGCCGACCAGCGAATGTGGAACGTCGGGCGGGATGTCGAAGACGAGTTCCAGGCCCTTTTCGGCCACTTTTTGGCCGACCACCGTTACCACATTGTCCAAGGTCTGTTCGAGCCGGAAGCCGGCATTGTCGAGGTGGAGCTTGCCAGCTTCGATTTTCGAGAAATCGAGGATGTCGTTGACGATGCCAAGCAATGAAGTGCCGGCGTGATGAATCTTGGCGATATAGTCGTGCTGTCGAGCACTCAGGCCGGCTTTCAGTGCCAGATGAGAAAGACCAATGATTGCATTCATGGGCGTGCGGATTTCGTGACTCATATTGGCGAGAAACAGCGACTTTGTGCGCACCGCATTTTCCGCTTCCTCCTTCGCCAGCCGCAGCTCCTCTCTTTGTTTGCGCGCGTCTGTTTCATCCATCCAAAATCCATTCCACACCCATTCGCCATTGACCAATTGCGGCTTTGCGTAGGCATATACCCAACGGATACTGCCATTGATCATGACCCGATGCGTGAAATCCGTGGACCTCCTCTGCTCGATCGTCTCTTGCAGCATCGGTTCTATTGCTGCTTTATCTTCCGGCAATGTAGTACCCCAGCGAGCCTCTGTGTTTGCAAAAATTTCGGCCGCACTTACTCCCAGTATTTCCTGTACGTTTCCGCCGATAAAAGTGAAGCTGCGCTCGCCATTTGGCTGTTCACGGAATTGGAATACCACCACCGGCAGGGCTTCCGTCATGTCTATCAACCGCTTGTGTGCATACCGGGCTTCGGCAGTACGTTCAACGACCCGCTGTTCCAAGGTTTCGTTAAGTTCCCGGATCGCCGTTTGTTCCCGTTGCAGATCTGCGTACAGTAAGGCGTTTTCCAACGAGATTGCCGCTTGCGAAGAGATCAGTTCCAGCATGGCGATGCGGTCTGGCGTAAATGCGCCGGTGACCAGGCCGTTCTCCAGATAGATGATTCCTGTGAGTTTGCCTTGATTGACGAGGGGAATGCACAATACCGATTTTGGCTGGTGCTGAACAACCCACGGGTCATGCATGAAAGGGCCGTCAGCGGCCGCATTGTCAAGCACCACAGGTTCGCAGGTACGCGCCACATAATTGACCACCGACCTGTTGACCTCGTGGTCCGTATCCGCTGATGTGCCGTGCAGCACGACTACAGTGCTGCCATGAATAGTGGCTTGCACAAGCAATGCGTCATCTTTATTGAGCAGAAGCGTTCCATGCTGGGCGCCGGCATTTTCGACTACGATGCACATGATGCGTTCGATCAGTTTCTCGAGTACGATTTCGCCCGATATCGCTTGGGAGACCTTCATGATGGTCGCGAGATCAAGCTGTTGCGGGTGAATCCCGGCCGGAGCCCCGACTTCAATGCTCGACAAAACAGTGCGCGGGCGCTGAGGGAGCATGTTCGCCTTGCCGGCCGCAGCACAATCGAGATATAGCCGGCGTGCCTCGTCGAAATGCGCTTGCGCGACCTGCATGTCGTTTTCCCGATACAGCATGCCCAGAAATTCATTGGCCCATGCTTCCAGCAGAACGTAGCCGTGTTCGCGTGCATGCCGTATTGCCTGTAGATGACAGCCTGCAGCCGTGTCAAAATCGCCACGCGCTCCAGCCCATTCTGCCTCTGCAATCTTGTAATAGGACCGGCAATTATTCGGGCTCAGATCGGATAATTGTTTTAGATGCTGCAGATACGTTTCAACCACGCCTGCGAGTGTTTCCTTCGCCGCCGGTTCATGCTCCGTGCGATAAAGTCTGCCCGCACTGATCGCGTAAGCCTGGTAAAACATCATCATTAGCGGCAGGTTGCCGGCTGCCCCCATGGCCAGAAGCGGCTCTGCACGTTGGCAGTAAGCATAAGCCGCAACATAATCGCCGAAAAGAACAGAGGTACGTGCCAATTCGACCATGGATTCACTCACATCTGTCGAATTTTTTTCGCCCTCATAGTCCGCAATGATCTGTTCCACGTCGATCCCGATAGGCTCGAGGCCCATCAACCGTTGGTGCGCTTGCAGCCGGATTTTTGCCTGGCCCAGTTCGAGCGGAACATATTTCTGGCAGTAGTCATGCCAGCGTTGACAATTCAACAGTATCTTGCGGTAATCGCGCCCCTCCGCCAGGCTTGCAATGTAAACGCTGAGAATGGCGTAGCTCGCATACTGCAGATCGCCGTTGCCATGACATAGCCGGAAGACATTCTCAAGGGCTGCTTCGTTTTGCTGGAAAGAATGCTTCCAGCACAAGCTTTGTCCGTTCGCCAAAAGCTCGGTCTTTCCTTGAAAATAAGGATCCTCGAATTTTTGCATGATGTCCAAGGCGAATTGTCCATACTCGAACGACTGCATCTTCTTTCCCGACATGCCAAGAAACATTGCGAACCACCCGAGCGCCACGCCCGCTTCCGGTGTGATCCCGTGGTCGAGCACATGCCTGACGTTGCGGCTGATGACAAGCCCGAGATTTTGCGGTTCGGTGAAGTACGTGCTGATGATGCAACGATCATAGAGCCGGCCGATCAATTGATCTTCGACTGGTGCCTTGGGCAATCCGGCAAACCGGGCAATCGTCTCCGCCCGCGTCAGTTCGCTACAGATCCGTTCGGCTTCCTCGGCGGCGAGGCCGGGATCCTCCGGAAAATCGATATTGAAGAGAGCCAAGCCACTTTTCACCATTCTCAAGGCTTGTGCGGCATCACCGGAGTTTTGCAGCACAATGCTGTACTGTTCGAAAACACTGGCCTTGTCGCATATGTCCTGCGCCCGTTCGGCAAGATGAAGAAAGGCTTCGCGCGCGAGAGAAAGCTTCCCGGTAGCCGCCAGAACCTGAGCATGGTAAAAATACAATCCGAACATTAGTTGATAATGTTGCGTCCAGTTCGTCTCGCGGGTGCCGACGCACTGAATACCTAGAGAAAGGTACGCTTCGGCCATGTCATAGGCGATGGAAGCGGCTGCCTTCTTGCCTGCGCGCAAATTAAGCCAGGCGAGCTCGATACGTTCGACAGTGGAGTCAATCAGGTCGCTTGCCGTATTGAGATGATTGACGATGTCGAATAACCGTTCTTCGGTTTTGGCGGCCTCCATCGCCTCGAGCATCAAGCGGCCGACATGACGATGCATGCCCGTGCGTTCCGCTTCAGGAATGAGAAGGTAGGCGGCTTGCTGGATGCGCGGATGCTGGAATTCGTAGATGAGATTGCCGTTGTCATGCATGTAAGTCGGCGCAGTAGATCCGTACCGTTGACCGGCATTGGGATTTTCTCCGGTTCGCACGATCAGGCCATCTTGCTGCATAAGCCGCAGATGCCTTGCGAGCTCTTGCCGCTTCATCCCGGAGACCAAGGCAAGCGAGTCAAAACCGAAGCTGTTGCCCAGAGTTGCAGCGAACTTGAGCAATTCTTGCGCGTTGGGTTCAAGCTGCCTGATATTCTCAGCCATCAGTTCGACGACGTTGTCGGTGATCGGCATCATTTGAATCTGCGCTGTATCCCATTTCCAGCGCCCGGTGGCAGCGTCAAATTCGATCAAGCGCGCAGCATAGGTCGCATGCAGCAGTTGCCTGATGAAGAACGGTATACCATGTGTTTTTGCATGAACCAGCTTGGCTAGCGGGAGTGCTGCCTCCTGCGTGCAATGCAAGGTATGGGCGAGCAGTTCCTGTACATGCGCAAGGGTCAGGGGCGGCAGACTGATCCTGCTTGCAGTAGTGGCTGTTCTGCAGATTTTTTCGGTCATGACGGCAAGCGGCGTATCCGGCGCGATCTCTTCCCCGCGGCAAGTGCAAATAAGCAGGAAATAACGCAAATCGTCGCTGGTCATCAGATTCTGGAGCAAACGCAGCGTAGCGGAATCTGCCCATTGCAAATCGTCCAGGAAGATGCTGAAAGGGTGCTCCTGTTTGGCAAACAAGTCTATGAAAGCACGAATGATGGTATTGAAGCGGTTCTGCGTCTCATTCGGTGCCATCGCAGCCACGGGAGGTTGAGGGCCGATGATCAATTGAATTTCCGGGATCAACTCGACAATGATCTGGGCATTTGCACCTAATGCCGCAATCAGGTCGTGGCGCCAGCGCATGATGCTTTCTGTGCTTTCGGTCAGCAACTGCCTCGCCAATTGTCGGAATGCAAGAATCAGTACGCCATATGGACTATTGTTGTATTGATCGCACCGCCCCGTGATGAAATAACCAGGGCTGCGGTGGCTTTGCGTTACTAACTTGCAAATCTCATTGACCAGACTCGATTTTCCGGTTCCGGATTGCCCGGTAACCAGCACCAGTTCCTTTGTCCCTGTGCCGACACGATTGAATGCCGCTTCAAGCGTGGTGAGTTCTGCTTCGCGACCGTAGAGTTTCTGCGAAATCAGGAAGCGACTGGAAATATCATGGCGGCCAAGGGAGAAGCCCTCGATGTGGCGAACGGTGCGCCATTGCCGCTCGCATTCCAGTAAATCGACTTTAATACCATAGGCACTTTGATAACGTTCTTCGGCCGTTTTGGCAAGCAGTTTCAAGACGATTTGGGATATGGCTATGGGAATTTCAGGATTGCGTTCCTGAGGCGGTTCCGGCGACTGTGCAATATGGCAATGAACCAAGCCCATCGCATCGGGTGCAGTGAATGGCAGTATGCCGGTCAGCATGCGATAAAGCGTTATACCCAATGAATAAAAATCTGTACGGTAATCGATTACCCGATTCATGCGCCCAGTCTGCTCGGGTGACATATAGGCGAGCGTTCCTTCCAGCATCTGCGGATTGACTACCGGCTGGTGCTTTCGTGACAGTTGCGTAGCTAAACTAAAATCAACCAGTTTGACCCGATGGGTTTTCTTCTCAATCAGGATGATTTTAGTGTTGATGTCTCGATGGACAATATCGTGACGATGAATCTCCCCCAATATTTCGACTAGTTGCAATGCGACACAAAGGAAAAGATCCAGATCGAGCGGCGCGTCTGCCATGTATTGGTCGAGCGGTTCACCGGCGAAATTATCCAGGATAATGGCTGGGCCGCTGTCGCATTCCACCAGCGCGCGCGGGATCAATGCGCCTTCACCACCAAGCGCCTGAAGAATGTTGTACTCAAGCCGCGTACTCTCGCTGAACTCGTCTGAAGAAGAACCTTGGCATGCTAACTTGATCAGTGCAGGTTGCCCACATCCTGTTTTAATGGCGCGATAAATAATGCTGCGGGAGTTACTGAATACCGGTTCAGCGATTGAGTAATCTGGAATCAGCATTTTGAATTTAAGTGGAACTAACTGTGAATATAAAGAAAGAATATGGACAAGAGTGTACTCTTGGTTAAGACTTTTTCCACCATTCAATAATTGCATTTAAGTAATTATTCATTCGTCTATATTTGCAGAATTCAGGCCAGCCGATGTGACCTGACAACCGGATGTGAGGCACCGAGCACCCACTACTCGCTGCCAAGTTTTTCTTTAAATGGCAGCGTAGATGCCAAGCCGAGCCCGTGCCGCACGCTCTGAAAGCAATGATTTCAGCAACCGGGTGATGTGGCAGACACCCGTTCAGTCGCAAAACCAGAAAAATGCACCCGCTTTCTCCGCGCCGGGAGCTGGCCAATTCAAAGCGCAAGATCACAGCACAGCATTACGAATGAGATGAGTGGCTGTTGGCAGAACAAAGTTCCAGCGCAAGCCTAGGGAAATCCGCAAGGGGCGATGAAATTGGCGCATACATAGCTTTAGTCACAGCCTGTTTGAATCATGTTTTCAAAAAACTGGGAACGTGGCGGATTTTTGCTTCATCTAATATCACAAGCACAGAAACTTCGAGAGATGTGATGCAACCAGCATTAAACAAAGCGCCTGCAAAGAGTATGTCGGACGTAGAAATCGTCCAACGCATTTTGGCAGGCGATCAAAGTGGATTTGAGCTCCTGATGAGGCGCCATAACCGTCTACTGTATCGAACGGCGCGAAGCATTTTGAGAGACGACGCTGAAGCGGAAGATGTATTACAGGAGGCTTATCTTCTTGCATTTTGGGGGATGGATAAATTTCGCGGGGATTCTGCCTTGTCCACCTGGTTGACACGCATTGTGGTCAATGAAGCGATTGCCCGTTCCCGCAAGACAGCTCGCAGAGCGGAAATCCTACAGTTTGGTGCGAGCGATTCAGGGGAAAACGAAGCGACTGAGGCTCAAATGAATGAAGCGACTACTACCGAACGGCCAGAACAGGCCGCTATGCGTGCCCAGATGCGGCAGCTGATTGAAGACAAAATTGATGACCTTCCGGATGCATTCCGTACGGTGTTCGTATTGCGCGCATTGGAAGAAATGTCCGTTGAAGAGACGGCGGCCAGCTTGAACATTCCGGAGGCGACCGTGCGGACCCGATATTTTCGCGCTAAAGGTTTGCTACGTTCGGCGCTTTCGCGTGAATTCGATTTTGCCTCTGAAGAAGCTTTTGCATTTGACGGTGCGCGTTGCGATCGCATCGTTGCACGTGTTCTTGATCGCTTGAACGCCGGCATCTCAGGTAACACCTGACTAATCGCTCGTAAACGCAATCACGCCTGAAAAGCCCTTCCGCTGACGGTTTGCAGCTGGCGGTCGGACAGGCTCGTTCTTGCCGGTTGCTGGTTGTATGTATTCTGCAATCCCACACAATTCCACACATTAGAGCTCGCTCATCAACATACAAGGACCACCATGAATGCCCGCGACAAAACTTTCTTTCTTCCGGATATCCAGTCCAAAATAGATCATCGCGATCTCCCTATTGACGCGGTTGGCATCAAGGATGTGCGTTACCCCATCACCATACGCTCTGACGGAAATACCTTGCCGACTATCGCAACCTTGACGATGACCGTGAGTCTGCCTGCAGACACAAAAGGCACGCATATGTCGCGCTTTATTGAACTGCTGGAGGCGCAAGACAGGCCAGTTGATCAGCAAGGGGTTAAGAGATTGCTATCGGAGATGCTAGACAGATTGCATGCCACTAGCGGGACGATCGAGCTGCGCTTTCCCTATTTCGTGAACAAGACCGCGCCCGTGTCCGGGGTGAAGAGCCTTCTCGACTACGAAGTATGCTGGCGCGCGACGATTTCTGACGACAATCAGTACGCATTCTGCATGCAGGTAAACGTTCCAGCAACGAGCTTATGCCCTTGTTCAAAAGAGATCTCTGCATACGGTGCTCACAACCAGCGATCCCATATCGTGATTGCTGCCGAAGTTGTGGAGGAAATCGGCATTGAAGAGTTGATCGCAATGGCCGAGCAAAGTGCTTCTTGCGAGGTGTACGGCTTACTCAAGCGCGCCGACGAGAAATACGTTACCGAGCGTGCCTTTGATAATCCAAAGTTTGTCGAAGATATTGTCCGGGACGTCGCACTAGCGCTGAATGGCGATCCGCGTGTGCATAAATACGTTATCGAGGTTGAGAACTTCGAGTCAATTCATAATCATTCCGCCTTCGCTCGAATCGTGCGCGCGACCTGAAATATGAAATCAGGCTTGTGCGAAGTGAAGAAATTGCGGAAGGAACGATGGCTTTTTATTGAGTTTACAAATTTTGATCGTTCCACACGGACAGGATAACCCTGAGGTTAGACGGAAGTGAAGAAACGTGAAATAAGTATCAATCAGAAGCTGCCTGGTCAAGTGGTGCTGGTACTACAGGGCGGAGGCGCTTTGGGCGCCTATCAAGTCGGCGTCTATCAAGCCTTGCATGAGGCTGGCATTGAGCCCGACTGGATAGTCGGAACATCGATTGGCGCAGTGAACGGCGCGCTTATTGCAGGCAATCCACCGGATCGGCGGCTTGCCCAGCCAGGTAAATTTTGGGCAGGTATCGAGCAGCATTTCGGCGCCAAAATACCTAACCGTTTCTCTCCAGGCTTCGATAACGCGATAACCAATCTGATAACTGTTGCAGCCGGCATTCCTGGATTCTTCATGCCAAATCCGATAATCATGTTTGGCCAGCAGGCTCGGGTCGGCACTGAGAATGCCGCGTACTATACAACGGCCCCCTTGCGTCGAACCCTTACTAACCTGATAGATTTCGACTATATCAACGAAAAGTACATGCGGCTTTCTCTTGGCGCGGTCAAAGTGAGCACTGGCGAAATGACCTATTTCGATAGCCGTGAAGAGGCGATCACGATGGAACACGTTATGGCATCCAGTGCCTATCCTCCCGCGTTCCCTGCAGTCCATGTGAATGGGGATTTTTATTGGGATGGGGGAATTTATTCAAATACACCGATCGAAGCGGTGCTTGACGACAATCCTCGGCGTGATTCCTTGAT
Source organism: uncultured Oxalobacteraceae bacterium (assembly GCA_966250375.1). GTDB lineage: Bacteria > Pseudomonadota > Gammaproteobacteria > Burkholderiales > Burkholderiaceae_D > CAMLDH01. Next base: position 38,017 of record CBINHE010000016.1, on the reverse strand, counting down.
TTTTACGGTCGACGTCTGGAATCCCGAAGGAACAGTGCCTGAAACACTTTGGCAAGTGGCTGGCAGGGAGAAAGAGATCCTGTATGCGAGCCGAGCCAGCAGTCATTTAGCGCGCCAGAAGCAAATACACCATTTGCGGCACGTCATCCAGGAATTAACGAAGGTCATGCATGAGGATGTCCCTCATTCGGAAAAGGTCAAAGAGCTTACTTCCTGGGGCTGCCAAACGACCATGCACGTAGTCAGGCTGGTAGCAAATGGCATCGACGGCGAAGATCATTTGAAAGATATTGATTTCACGCCAGCGGGCATTGAGGCGCGTTGGCAGGCGGGATATGCAGATGCCCAACGTATGCTTGATGCATCGCCGTGGGATCGGCCAGTCAATCCAGTTGAAGGAATCGTCATTCACGACGCGCTAGAGGGCATAACAGCCCCGGTGGCAGCTGGCATAGACGGTTTCGCGGGAAAGACAAAATAGCTGGCAATCCTTATGTACAACCTGGGTAAATGCGCTTTATGTGATTGAGGTAGCGCAAGACGTCCTAACGATTAAACCAATGCTTGTCTCGTATGTCTACTCTATAAATAGATGACCTCATTTGATTTTCCAGAACAATCATTAAAGAACCTGTCGACATCTATGACAGCTGTAATGGAAAGGACGAATCATGTTGGAGATTACAAACGGCGCATCTAGGTCGGTCTGGATGCCTACCGTATCTGTTCCGGTATTTTCACCGTTGCAGGGCGACATTGGGGCAGCGGTATGTGTTATCGGTGCCGGCATTGCAGGTCTTACTTCTGCTTATTTGTTATCCAAGGAAGGTAAAGAAGTCGTCTTGGTTGACGCGATGGGGATTGGAGCAGGCGAAACCGGCCGCACCACCGCCCACTTTTTCCCGCCGGATGAGTGGTACGTTGACATTGAGAACGCCTTCGGTCTTGCCAAAGCGCGGCTGATTGCCGATAGTTTTTCCAGCGCAACCTCCTTGGTCGAATCCATTATTCAGAAGGAAGGCATCGAATGTGAATTCGAACGCTTGAATGGCTACTTGTATGCGCTTCCGGAAAATGGATTCAAGGAACTCGACAAGGAAATTGATGCTGCACGCCGCGCCGGCGTTGACGCTGAACAGCTGGTCCAAGTGCCTGGCCTGAGTTTTGATACCGGTCCATGTATCCAGTACAAAAACCAGGCGCAGTTTCATCCGCTGAAGTATGTAAGCGGCTTGGCGCAGGCATTTGTGAGCAATGGCGGCAAAATCCATTGCGGCACTCGTGCGCTGAATATCGATGGCGACAATGACATTCAAGTCGTCACAACCAACAGCGGAAAAATCCGGGCAAGCGCAGTGGTAGTCGCGACAAACACACCTTTCAATGATCGTGTTGTCATGCATACGAAGCAAGCTGGATACCGCACCTACGTGATTGGCATGCGTGTTCCAAAAGGATCGGTACCACGCATTTTGCTATGGGATACCGGCGACCCATATTATTACGTGCGTCTTGAGACACCTGATCCACATGCCGACCATGAAATCCTGATTGTAGGCGGCGCGGACCATAAAGTCGGTCAGGAAACCCATCCAGAACATCGTTACGACGAAATTGAACGGTGGGTACGTGAACGATTCCCAATGGCGCAATCCGTCGAATATAGATGGTCTGGTGAAATCATGGAGCCGTCTGACGGCCCGGCTTATCTGGGCCGCAATCCCATGGACGATAAAAACGTGTACATCATTACCGGTGATTCGGGTAATGGCATGACGCACTGCACGATCGGCGCAATGCTGGTGACTGACCTCATCATGGGACGCGCCAATCCTTGGGCGTCGATTTATGACCCAGCCCGCAAAGTGACACACGGGATGTCGGACTTTGTTGCCGAACAAGCCAACACGCTCTCCCAATACGGAGAATGGGTTACAGGCGGAGAAGTGGAATCGGCACAAGAGATTGCCGCCGGACAGGGAGCCATTGTCCGTGACGGTACACGCAAGTTGGCGGTGTACCGTGATGAGCACGGTGAATTGCATTCACTGTCAGCGAAGTGCACCCATTTAGGTTGCGTTGTACATTGGAATTCGGCCGAGCGGTCATGGGATTGCCCGTGCCATGGCTCACGCTTTGACGTCAAAGGAGAAGTGTTACACGGCCCCGCGCCAACGTCACTGGAAGCAATAGTGCCAGACCTGCAGCACGCCGCTCCAACCGCGCCGCAAGATATGCAGCGAACGGACAAAAATGCTGGCTTGCATTAAGGAACGAACGTGCACGAAATACATTCCTAAGCACTCACCCATAAAATATTGTGAAAGAACAGCTCCTTCCCCTTCAAGGGGAAGGCGGGGATGGGGATGGGTTACAAGCCACGACATTAAACCCATCCCCACCCTAACCTTCCCCTTGAAGGGGAGGGAATCCACAATAAATTATGAGTGACTACTTAAGCAGGCAGCCTCACGGCACGTTAGCCGATATAAAAAGGCCTTGGCTGCCGGCATAGACGGATAACGGGGGGGGAAGAAAAATAGCAGCATCATGCAATATGCAGATGCGTAATGCCGGCTTGGTCTTCCCCTTTATCCATCACGGTTCACCACGCTCTCGTCGCAGACGTTTTTCCTCAAGATATCGCTGCGTTGCATCGCGCGCAATTGCAGCTGAACCAATCGTTTCTCCAAACTGATTTTTCACCACCGAAAAGCTCATATCCACGTAGAGAGGATGGCCGAGTTTATGCAGCGAACGTGTGATAAATGAACGCCGCCCATGCACGGTACTGCCACGAGAAATAGCACGATGGTAGGCATTCCAGTGTGCTGTGCGCAATCGCTCCGGAATGATAAGGTCCAGGCTGCATCCGACCGCCTCAGAGGACGTAAAGCCGAATATGGCCTCGGCGCTGGGATTCCACAACTGAATGACGCCTTCTTTGTCTGCGAAAATCAATGCGTCGGCGATGCATGAAAAAATCTCTTGGCACACTGTGCCTGAAGGCACATTATGAGACGGGGACATTGACAGCACTCCTTATTCCGTTCGAGAGAACCTTGCCTTGCGTCTGCGCCAGTGCCAAACATCCTCCATTGGAAATGGCAATATCGCATCGGAATCTTCTGCCGCAGGTCACAAGCGTACTATTGAGCGCTCCATATATGACAGTTTATTTGGGCTCTGAAATTCAGCGCTCCAAGCGGTTTTCTTCGTAGACCGCCCGTGCGCTTTCCAATGTCGGCTTATCAAAGCCACCAGTTCTCCCCGAATTCGATGCGCTTTGCTCTATCTCTTCGAGAGAGGTCGCTCAAGATGAAGAGGAGGTGCCATCGTCGCGGTCGCGGCTTGCGGTGGAAGCCTTCTCAGTTACCTCTCTTTGGGCGTCTGGGGCAGAGGAAGGGGGCACATTGCTCATCAGCACAGCACGTCTCCTTTGGTAGTCATCCAGCGGCATGGTCAACGCCCTTTCATATGCTTTGGTCATGGCGGCACTATCTTTTGGAGGAGCAAGAGAGAAAGTCTGTACAGAGGACAGTGTCTTTCGGAAATCTTTGTGCCACCACTTCAGGTCCTTATTTTTCCACGATGCGCCGGGACTCGGCATGCCTTTTTTGGCGTTCATCCAGCTTCATGGTCAACGCCGTTTCGTAGGCTTCGACGAGGGCTTTACGATTTTCTGGCTCAACCTGAAGCGATTCACGGAGTTGATACGCAGCCCCCGCCCCCGTAGACAGCCCCAGATTGTTGGGTTGAAATCTCAAATATGTCACGTCTTGGAGAGGACGAGGAAGATGGTATGGTGTTAGTCATAGTGTTTGGAAAATTGGAAATCTAAGGAGCGAGCATGTCCACAATGACAAAATATGAGCTGAAACTGTTTGTCACACTGCTTGTTAAATCGGGTATCGTTTACTCCAACTAAGCCAATACACGCCGCAAAACAATTGTTGCGCTACATGAGTGATTTGGCGCTGCGAGCAGTTACATATTGAAGAAAATTTTCTCAGTCTCTTCTCAGTCTCACATGTTGGAAGACGAGAAATTTGAGTTTTCCAGCGGAAGGGAACATCAACACCGTAACGATGATGACGAAGAACAAGCTGCTGACCATCCTGTCGGAGGCCGAGCAGTTCGCCCTGTACGGCCTGCCTGACTTCGACGATGGACAGCGCCTCGAATAGCGGTACAGGCTTGCAAGCCTGTACCGCTACGCAGGCGGCATTGCCATGCGCTCCGAGACGACCTGGCTAGTCAGCTTGCCAGCCCCTTGCCCGCCTCCAGCGAAGCCAGGTCAGCCTTTGCCTTCTCCAAGCCTTTCTCGACGGCAGCCTTCAGCAAGCGCACGGCCACTCCATTCGGAGAGGTGTCCTGCGACAGGCCGCCGCGGCCTTGCGCGTACATCCTGCCTAAGGCATACATGGCATCGGCATTGTCCTTGGCAACCACCTCCAAGGCATGCATGGCTTGGGCATTGCCCTTGTAAGCCGCCTGCTGGTAGTACTCGACGGCTTTCCGGACGGCCTCTTTGCCCTTCAGGCCGCCGCGATCTTGCGCATATACCTTGCCCAAGGCATACATGGCTTTGGCATTGCCCTTGGCGGCTGCCTGCTGAAAGAACTCGACGGCCTTCCGGTCGGCCTCTTCGCCCTTCAGGCCGCCGTGACCTTGCGCGTATACCCTGCCCAAGGCATACATGGCTTTGGCATTGCCCTTATCGGCCGCCTGCTCCAAAGCATGCAGGGCATCGGCATTACCCTTGTAGGCCGCCTGCTGGTAGTACTCGACAGCCTTCCGGACGGCCTCTTCGCCCTTCAGGCCACCGCGACCTTGCTCGTGCATCCTGCCCAAGTCATACATGGCTTGGTCATTGCCCTTGTCGGCCGCCTGCTGGTAGTACCCGACAGCCTTCCGGTAGGCCTCTTCACCCTTATCGAGGTAGCCGTTGTAACCAATCTCGGTTAGTGCACCGAGCCTGAATAGCACGTACCCATTGCTATCGTCTTTTTTTGCAGCCTGCGTGTAGTACTTGAAGGCTTGGATATAGTCGGGTTTAGGCAAAGCGAGTCCCGCCTCGGACATCCATCCCAAGAAGATCATCGAATCGGTGTTTCCCTCGTCTGCAGCCTTCTGGAAGTACTCCCGTGCCTGTGCGATCTGTTCCGTGGAGAGTAGCTTGTCCTTGCACAGCTTTTGCAGCCTTCCGAGCGCACCCTTATGGCCCTGAACGGCTGCTTTTTCCAGCCACTTGATCCCATCCTGAATAAAATTTTTATTCGCTTCAGGTTTGCTACTGAGAAAGCACTCGGCGAGCACATATTGGAGATCCGGGTCACCCTTCCCTGCCGCCTCTTCCATCAGCGTGCGGCCTTTCAGCGCGCTAGGATTATAGGCTTCCGATTTATTTCCCAAGAGCATCAGTCCATAGTAGAAGCTCCCGTGCTCATGGTCTTGTTCATGGGCTTGCTTGAAAAGGCGTTTCGCCTCGCCCCTCGCGCCCTGTTTGTCAACGCCTTCCGGTGCTGCTTTGCCTTCCAAGTAAAGCTTGCCCAGCTGGTACTGAGCCGATGCATTACCCATCTTGGCCGCCACGCGATACAGCTCGGCCGCCTTCGCAAAGTCGGGTTTATCAGGGATGCCGAAACGAGGCGCTTCGTGCAGATAGCCGAGCTCAAGGCAGGCTTGCGGGTGTTTCTGCGCCGCGGCCTGACTCAGCAGAAGTTCAACCGCCTCAGTGATCTTCTGATCGGCTTTCGCGCCGGCCGGAAGCGCGTTGAGACTCTCCAGGTGTCTGAGCGCGAGATTGTATTGCGCATCCGCCGATCCATTCTTCGCTGCAGGCTCCAAGTATTTGACGATCTTTTTGTTGTATTCGTCGATCTTTCCGTTGTTCTCAGGGCCGGGCTCGATATCGGCCAGCTCGGCATCATAAAGTTTGGCCAGTTCCAACTGAGCGTCCGTGCTGCCTTTGTTCGCCGCCTGCACGTACAGGTCCTCGGCAGTGGCACCTGGCAACTCTCCGTCCTCGGGGTGCGCCTTTCCTTCCATGAACAGCTTTGCCAATTCGCACATCGCCTGCACATTCCCCTGTTCGACTGCTTTGGCAAAGTGGCGGGCTGCCTCCTGACAGTCGGGTTTGCCGTCTTTGATATCAGCTTCCCCGCTGACCAGCATCTGCCCCAGCTTGAGCTGCGCCAGCACAAAACCGAGATCGGCTGCACGTCTGATGTGGTCGACCGCAGCTTCCTTGCTCGTGAGCCCCTCGATGCTCGCCAACTTGTTAAGGTACATCCCACCCAAGCAATAGAACGCCTCTGGGACGCCCTGATCGGCCGCCATCTGCACGTACCGAACGGCATCAGCGTAGTTCTTGCGTTGCCCGTACATCAGACCCAACTCATACTGAGCTCCGACATGTCCTGCATTGGCAGCCTTTTTGTACCACTCCTCCATAAGAGCGACGCTTTCTTGGTTCGTCAAACCGTCGACTTGGTTATTCAGGTACATGCGCGCGAGCTCATATTGCGCCTTTGGAAATCCCTTGTTCGCTGCCTCGGTGTACCACTTGGCCGCCAGCTTGTCACCCTCCCGTCCACTCGGCAGCCCCGGCTTATGACGGGCGTAGAGTTCGGCCAGCTCGCAGGCGGTGTGCGGTTTTGCCTTTTCATGGCTGGCCGCGAGCCCCAAGTATTTGGCGATCATTTTATTGGCCTCAGGGCCAGGCTCGATATCGGCCCGTCCGGTTTCATACAAGCCGACGAGTGCCAACTGAGCGACCAGGCTGCTTTTGTCCGCCGCCTGTTTGTACAGCTCTACGGCAGCAGCATCCTGCGACTTCCCGTCTTCGGGTTGCGCCTTTTTTTCCTCGTACAGACGTGCCAATTCGAGCTTCGCTCCTATATGCCCCTGCTTGGCCGCTTTGGCGAAGCAGCGGGCTGCTTCCTGGTAGCCGGGCTCGTCGTCTTCGGTATCGATTTTCCCGTGGACCAGCATTAGCCCCAGCTTGAACTGCGCCAACACAAAACCACTATCGGCTGCACGCTTGAAGCAGTAGGCCGCCGCTTTCTCTGGCGTGAGTTTCTTGATGTGCGTCCGCTTGTCAAGGCACATCTCGCCCAGGTAGTAAAGCGCCTCCGAGTCGTTCTGCTCGGCCGCCTTCCGCAGGTACCTGGCAGCGTCGGTGTCGTTGGCTCCCTTGCTGCTTCCATCGCTCGATCCTATGAGGCCCGGAGTGCCTTTAAGGTGCGCCAGACCTAACTCGCGCATGGCCCCGACATGCCCTTCCTTGGCGGCCGCGAGGTACCACTTCTCCATAATGGCGGGGCGTTCTTTTTCCGTTTTGCTATCTTCCATGGGAACCCGGCCATTCTGATACAGGTGTCCGAGGGCAAAGAAAAGATCGGGTCGCCGCACCCCCGCCTCAACGGCACTCTCGCACCATTCGTGAGCAAGGATAGCGGCCTCGTGGTCGTCCAAACGGGTACGGTTGGCTACGTACATCAGACCCAGATCTGCTTGTGCCTCGGGATGGCCTTGCTCCGCCGCCTTGGTCAGCCATTCCACGGCGGCATTGTCGTTTCGAAGTCCATCTAGCCCAGTGAAGCGCTTGTCTGCATGGAGGCGGCCGAGACGGTACTGGGCCTCAACGTTACCTTTGTTCGCCGCAGGGGTGTACAACTGCTTGGCGGAGCGGCTGGCCTCTGCTGTGCCTTTCGGTATGCCGAGGCCGCCTGCCTCGCAGAGCTTCGCCAGCTGAAGCAGGGAGTCGGCATCGCCCTTCTTCGCAGCACGCAGCTCGGCGTTCAGGGCCGATTTTGTCTGTTCGCTGACGTTGCGCTCGATACCATTCAGGACCTCGTTCCAAGAGGGGCTGTAATCCCAGTGTTCAATGGAGTCGAAGTTAACCTGTGCACGTTCGTCATGTCGCGCTCGGGACGAGGGTTGTGGCGGAGCCTTCGCCACGAGCAGGGTGTCGACACCGGGAAATGCGGCACTGGGACGCCACTCCTCCACCACGGGATGCCTGCCTTGCCCGAACGTATTGATAAAGCGGGCCTCTTCGATACGCGCATACATGAGCTGGAGCGATTCCGAGGTCCCCCCGCTTTCGACCAGTTGATCGTCGGTCTGCATGAACCTGGCGGGTCTGTGCTGCAAAGCCAGCATGTAGTTGTAAGCGCTGAAATCGACCTCGTTCATCAACTTTCCGAGGAAGAGGAAACCGTCCTCGCCATACTCTCGGACCAGGACTGCCGCTGTAGCATCGCCGGCCCGGGCATCTGCCGCCTCTGCGCTCTCCTGGCGAAATTTTTCGGCCAGCAAGGCCATGTCCTTGTGGCTACCCTTGAGCCCCGTGAAGTACTCCGGCTGCAACCAGTCATGTAGCTTCTTGATGCTCCAGCCGCGCGTCACATTGGAGAGCAGGCTGAGTAGAAATGGAGCGTTTCGAGATGGGGTCAGAATATTTTGAAATAGGGAGGTGGTTAATTCTAAACTTGGGTCCGGATCTGTTTCCGGAAGCCTGGGGATTGGTTTGAGGTCGGTGCCGTACCTGAACTGAAATACCCCTACATCATTTATAAACGGGGCAGCGTTCAACGCCACGGGAACTGCGGACTTGGTCACATTCCCGCGAAACCATACTTCGTCCCTCTTTATGCGGATATCTCTGGACTTTGTGGCAGGCTGCTCCAGTTGAGTGTGGCGCCTTCTCAGCATAGCAGCCGAGACAGTCTTGTCTCCGCCGAGTGTATGGTACAGCTTATCGTGTGCATTGTTGACATAATCCCTGATGCCCTGGATGTCTTTGTTGTCGTCATCTGTGGAGCCACCGAACATGTCCGCGTAGGGATCGCTCTGCCTTTTCGGCAACTGGAGCTGGCTGACTCTGGCATAAGTACCTTGCGAAACGTAATGTGTGCTCGAATAGTTCAATCCGGTGACACTCCGCTGGCTGCTACCCTCGGCCTTGTTATTCCTCTGATTGTTCACCATTTTGGGCGCCATATGGGGGGCTCCCCATATGGGTACTGCGTTGGTAGTTCCCAGCTTGACCGTTTTTGAGGGTTGGAAAGGCATTTGCGCACGAAGCGCTATTTGCTGGGCAGTACGACGGACTTGTCCAAAAGCACTCTGGGATATTGCCGGTTCGGAAGGTCCCGCCTCAAATTGCGTTGAAGATCCTTCTTTCTGCTGATTTGAAGTCGTCCCGGGTTGGTTAACATTGCCACTGCCCGATGTCCAGAATTGCAAAATGGAGGAATCTCCACGGATGGTATTTGTCATAATGAAGATAATATAAAGATAAAAATTATGGATCTATCAATGATGAGCGTTCAAGCGCTAGGGTTGGCTGCGGAAATCCGGTTCAGCTCTTCTTGCGCCTGGCGATGGCCTTCATCTGCTGCCTTAGTCAGCCATTCCATGGCGATCTGGATTTCTTGAAGTCTCAATCGCCCGCTGAAGCGATTGTTTGCATGGAGGAGTCCGAGACAGTATTGGGCTTCAGAGTTGCCTTTGTTCGCCGCAGGGGTGTACAACTGCTTGGCGATGCGGCGAACCTCCGTGCTTTGCGATATGCGGAAAATGCCTCTCTCGCAGAGCCTCCCCAGCTCGAACATAAAGCGGGCGTCGCCCTTCTTCGCCTCCCTCAAGTACGACTCGACCTGTGGCCAGTTGGTCGCGCTGTCGGAGAGGGCGAGCTTGCTGGCTTTGCTCCCGAGGTCCTCCAAGGTCTTCCTCCAACCGGAGTTGTAATCCCATTGTTCAATGGAGTTGAAGTTAACCTGCGCACGTTTGTCATGTCGCGCTTGGGACGAGGATTGCGCGTCCTGCTTGCTTGGATTCTTCGCCTCGAGCAGGACGCATGTGCCAGGAAAATCAGGATCGAGGTCCAATTCTTTCACCACGGGATGATTGCCTTGCCCGAACGTATCGATGAAGCGGGCCTCTTCGAGACACGCATACATGAGCTGGAGCGATGCCGAGGTTACCCCGCTTTCAGCCAGATGATCGTCGGCCTGCATGAACCTGGAAGGATTGCTATTCAAAGCCTGCATATAGTGGTAAGCGCTACGATCGACTTCGTTCATCAGGCGTTCAAGGAATTGGCGACCGTCTTTGCCATACTCTCGGTCCAAGGCATCCGCTACAGTCTTTTCGGCCCGCATATTTTTTGCCAATTTGCCGGGCTCACGAAGGTCTTCGGCCATCTTGGCTATGTCCTTGCGACTATCCTTGAGCCCGGTGAAGTGCTCCGGCGGATACCAGTCAAATGCCTTCTTGATGGCCATCTCAGTCCCCCAGGCGGCGCTCACGGCTAGCGCCATACCTTTGAATACGAAGGTCTTGAACCCGAAACTGTAAGGGTCCTGAAGAGGTATCCTTGTCTCGGCTGATTTGGGCCTGGTGCCGAAATCGAACATAAATTTTTGTGCATCCTGCACAAGCATGGCAGCGCCTCCGATCTTGGAGGTCACCGTCTTGGCGAGATTCCCCCAAGCCCATACCTGGTCCAGCTTGTCGCGGATATTTCTGGCCTTCGTGGCAACCTCTTCCAGTTGATCGCGGCGCTTGTCTAGATAAAGCTGGGCGGTATCATCGCCGAGCGCATTGCGCAACTTGCCGTGTGTCTCTTGGAGAAATTCCCTGATTTCCCTAATGTTTTCGTTGTCGTTATTTGCGACGCCGCCGAATATGTCCGCGTAGATATCGCTCTGCCTTTCCGGCAGCTCGAGCTGGCTGACTGCGGCATGAGTGCCATCCGAGACGTAGTGGGTGCTCGAGTAGTTCAACCCTTTACGCCACTGGCTGCTGTCCTCGGCCATGTCGTCCTTCTGCTTGGCTACTAAATAGTCGGCTCCCCATATAGGTATTATGTTGACAGTTCCCAGGCTGACCGACTTTGGGGGCTGGAAAGGCAGTACGCGATGCATTAATTGCCGGGTCGTATGCCGAACTTGATGAGAAGCTGTTTGCTGGAAATACGCTAATTGCTGGGCAGTATGTCGGACTTGTTGAGAAGTTGCTTGCGGGAAATTTGCTAATTGCTGGGCAGTACGCCGAAGTCTTGAAGGTTCAGCAGGTCCTGTCTCAGTTTGCGTTGAGGGCCTTTCTCCCGGCTGGGTGGAAATCGATCCGGATTGGTTGTTATTGCTATTGCCTGGCACGCAGGAATTGCCTGGCACCATGGTGCGAAAAAGAGCGGAAGGAACTCCAAGAGTAATATTTCTCATAAGAAGAATAAAGACAATAAAGATAAAAATTGACAACTTATCAAGCTGGGCCCTGTATAGGTGACAGGGATTCGGGAATGGTTCCATCCATAAAAAAACTTTTATTTACCTGTTGCGCTGCTCGCGCGCCTCGATGAACACCTGCTACCGCACGCTCTCCACCCACGCTTGAGAGCTGCCTGCTGCTGAAGCGACATACACATGTGCCGTTTACGCACCGTAGGCACAAATGCGGCGATCTCACTCCAGGTAGTCATTACGGTTCAAGGTGCCATCGGCATCGAGATGCGGCGGGTGGTAGATCGATAGCCCGTCGTTAGCCGGCAGCGCAACTGGCAATCCTCAAGTAGTCACTGCAGATGCGTATCGTCGCGACTGTCGCATGGCGCGCCGCATCGATCAGCAGTTCTTCGGCTTCAGGGAAAGCTTCCAGCCAATGCTGCGTACCTGCTGCCATTCGCCGCTGTCGGGATTGGCAATCCGGACCCGCTGTTCCATGGCGCCGTTGGTCGCGATGATGAGAGTTTGGTGATTGAACAAATAGCAGCCATGGCGCACTGATTGCGCCGACAAGCGGGTAAAATCGTGCAAGCTGCACCACGCGCAACACGCCAATCCAAATGATATCCACGATGGCTCGCCTAAAACTTGACGTCCCCGAGGACGACAAAAACACACAAGTGCTACCGATGCTCGAAACCTTCCAACGCAAGTTTGCCAAGGTCAATTGGCTCACTTCATGACGTACAAAATCACGCCTTCCACTGCGTTGTTGCTGGTAATCCCGCCCTTATTGTGGGCCGGTAACGCCATCGTAGGACGCATGGTGCATGCACTGGTGCCGCCGATCACCTTGAATTTTCTACGCTGGGCAATCGCGCTGCTCATATTGCTGCCGCTTGCTGGCACCATCTATCGCCAGGGCAGCGGTTTGTGGATGCACTGGCGCCGCTTTGCGTTGCTGGGTCTGCTTGGAATAGGTATCTACAACGCGCTGCAATATCTGGCGTTGCAAAGCTCGACACCGATCAACGTCACCTTGGTCGCAGCCAGCATGCCGGTCTGGATGCTGGTCATCGGGGGGATGTTCTTTGGCGCGCAGGTCTCGCGCAAGCAAGTAACAGGCGCCGCCTTCTCTGTTGCCGGCGTGTTGCTCGTACTCAGCCGCGGCGACTGGCATCAGTTGTTGTCGATGCGTTTGGTGCCAGGCGATATCTTCATGATGCTGGCCACCATTGCGTGGTCCGTTTATAGCTGGCTTTTGACGAGCGCCAAAGATCCGGATGAAATCCGGGGCGACTGGGCTAGCTTTCTCCTGGCCCAGGTGACGTTCGGCGTGATGTGGTCCGGCGTTTTCGCAGCGGGCGAGTGGATGGTCGGCGACCCACACATATACTGGAGTTGGCCGCTGGCAGCGGCACTCGTATATGTAGCTGTCGGCCCAGCCGTCATTGCTTTCCGTTGCTGGGGTATGGGGGTGCAGCGGGTAGGACCGAGCATTGCTGCGTTTTTCAGCAACCTCACCCCGCTCTTCGCGGCCCTGATGTCATCCGCGTTTCTGGGGGAAATGCCGCATGTTTACCACGCAGCGGCATTCACCCTGATTGTAAGCGGCATTGTTCTTTCTTCGCGTCGCTAAGACGTTCCGACAGGTTTTTCAGTCCGCCCCTCGCGCAGCATCGCCTTGATCCCGCGCAGCGCCTGCCGAATCCGCGCTTCGTTTTCAATCAACGCGAATCGGACATACTCGTCCCCATATTCGCCAAAGCCGATACCTGGTGATACGCACACCTTGGCTTTTTCCAGCAACAGTTTCGCAAATTCCAGAGAGCCTAGATGGCGATACCTTTCGGGTATGCGAGCCCAGATATACATGGACGCTTTCGGAATGTCGGCCATCCAGCCAGCTTCGTGCAAGCCTTTTACCAGCACATCGCGCCGGCTCTGGTATTTGGCGCAGATCTCGCGCACACAGGCCTGATCGCCTTCGAGCGCTGCAATCGCGGCGACTTGCACCGGCGTGAAACTACCGTAATCGTGATAACTCTTGATGCGCGCCAGCGCTGCAACCAATTCCTTGTTTCCCACCATGAAACCGATGCGCCAGCCCGCCATGTTGTAACTTTTGGAGAGCGTAAAAAACTCGACCGCCACATCGCGCGCACCGGGCACTTGCATGATCGATGGCGCTTTCCAGCCGTCGAAGACAATGTCGGCATACGCCAGATCGTGGACAACCAATATGTTGTGCTCTTTCGCCAGCTTGACGACGCGCTCGAAGAATTCGAGTTCCACGCACTGCGCGGTCGGGTTGGATGGAAATCCGAGAACCATCATCTTCGGCTTGGGGTAGCTTTCCCGGATCGCGCGCTCCAGCTCGGCGAAAAAATCGACGTCCGGGCTCATGCGTACCGACCGAATGTCCGCACCTGCGATGACGGCGCCATAGATATGAATCGGATAGCTGGGATTGGGCACAAGAACCGTATCGCCGCGATCCAGGGTTGCCAGCATCAGATGTGCGAGGCCTTCCTTGGAGCCGATCGTGACGATCGCTTCGGAATCGGGATCGAACTCGACATCGTACCTGTCCTTGTACCAATGCGTAATCGCGCGGCGCAGCCTGGGAATACCTTTGGATGCCGAGTAGCCGTGCGTGTCGGGACGCTTTGACGCCTCGACCAGCTTTTCAACGATATGGGCCGGTGTGGCGCCATCCGGATTACCCATCGACATATCGATGATATCTTCACCACGCCGGCGCGCTGCCATCTTGAGTTCGGCTGTGATGTTGAAGACGTAAGGAGGAAGACGATTGATGCGCGAAAAGCTGCGCGGAGCTTGGGATTGAGACATTCTGTTCTTTCACGTAAGCGCCCGGAACCGTCCGAGCGACGTTGGAACTTGCTGTTCCGCTACCGATTCTAGCCAAGGGTAGTTGCGAATGCAATGTCCATGTATGTGCGTAAAAAATGAGGCAGCACTTCTATCCAATGGCATTTTGCTATTTCTTGTTTTCGTTTTTCACGGCCGTTCTCCTCTCAATGGCCCATCAACATGTCTTCGGCACCCTGGGCCAGCGCGACCACGAGGCCTGCGAGCAAGTCGTTTTGGACGTTGGAAAGCCAGTCCTGGCGTAATGATTTCATTGCTTTTCTATTCCGTTGTTTATGCCATCCAGGGCGGTAGCTATTATTGGGGAGCGCGAACGCAGGTGCATCTCCCCGACCAACGGAACAGAAAGAGAACCCGGACTGTCCGGGTCGGATAGACGCAATAATCGACGTGATGCCTCGCGCAAGCAAGTATGCGGCTGACTCGCAGCAAGAATGAGGTTTGGTATAACTGGTTTTTGGGAGGTGCTGTTTTATCTAACTCGCTGCATCGCAGCAACGCTGCGCGCTGCCTCCAAATCCGCTTCCAGCGTGTCGATACGGCGCAACAACGCCAACGCCAGCGCCACGCCGTAACGATCAAGCTGGAAATCGTCGCGCAATCTGCGTGCGGTCTTGGCGATAATAACAGCGCGTAGCTGAAAATTTTTCGATTGCACAAACGCGTCCACCGGCGTGATGATCCCGCATTCAATGAGATCCGCAATTTCTTCCATCGACAAACCAGACATTTCGGCCAGCTGCTCGGAGGAACAGAGATCGGTGTCCTTGAGCCAAATCGAATCGGCGACATCGACCTTCATTTTGTCGCTCCTTTGTCGAAGTGCCGGCGCGGATTGAAGCTCGATATGGCGGCGAGTTGCTCGTACAGCGCGCGCTCTTCTGCACTTGCCGTCTTCGGCACTTCTATTTGCACGACCGCATACATATCCCCTCCGTTTCCATCCGACGCCGGCAGACCGCGCCTGGGCAGCCGCAGCCGCTGGCCGGCGGTAGTCCCGGGCCTGACGCTGAGTTCGACCGGCCCAGCCAAGGTGGGAATCTCGATTGTGCCCCCAAGTACCGCTTCCCACGGCGCCAGCGGGAGATTGAGATACAGATCGCGGCCACTGATGCGATACAACGGATGCGACTGGAGTGCGAGCACAATATACAAATCGCCCGGCTTGCCGCCATTGCCCCCCTGCCCGCCTTTGCCCGGCAAGCGCAGCCGCTGCCCGTGTGTGGCGCCTTTGGGAATCGTTACGCGGAAAGTACGCGGGACACGGTGGGTCACGCCGTATTGATCGCGCTCTGGAAGATCGGCGTGAACATCGATTTCGCCGCCGTGAAAGACCTGTTCCAGCGTCACCGGGGCGGTCACTTCATAATCCTGCCCGGCGGTCGCGCGTTTTCCCTGCCCGTGACCGCCGCCGTGACGCGATGACGCAAAAGCAGCCAGGATGTCTGCCAGATCAACGTCATCAAAATACGACACACCAGCGCCGAAATGCTGTTGCCAATCGGGCGGCGGCGTAAAACTTGCGCCAGCTGGCTGACTTCCGAGGCTATCGTATTCCTTCCGTTTATCGGGATCCTTCAGCGTGGCGTAAGCTTCCGCGATTTCCTTGAATCTTTCCTCGCCTTTTGGATCCTTGGAAACATCGGGATGATACTGATGGGCAAGCTTGCGGTAGGCCCGCTTGATATCTTCTGCACTTGCAGAACGCTCAATGCCCAAGGTTTGATAGTAATCCTTGAATCTCATTGGAACCCTGCAAGAAAAAGACAAGTCTAACTTGCGCCCGCATTTCTCATGCTTTCAAAAATCAGGCACGCTTGACTTGCGCGAGTTCATATTGAAATACAGGCCGTCCTTCAGTTGTTAGTAGTGCCCCATTCATGGCGGCGGCAGCATAAGCGGATCGCGCAATTTGATGATTTGGCGGACACCATCGGCGTCGATCACTTCCATGCTCGACAATTCGACCGCTTTCTGGTCGACATACAACTCTTTCGGCTTGTGGATCATATGGTCGAGTCCCTCCAGAATGACTTCGACGATATCGCTCTTAGGATCGTACGTAATGCCCAAAAGCGGCAACCACTGCGCCTCGATCTGATCACCGATTTGTAGCGATGCGACCTCGATTTCAGCCTGCTTGCCGTCCAGAATTTTCGATATATTGTCGAAATAAGGACGCCAGCTACTCTTCTCAAGCTTTGATATGGACATGAATCACCTCCGTTAATCTGGCGCTGCACTGACAATTATTGAGCGTTCCATAATGAATGACAGTCAGAACGCTTGATTCCTCACCCCCGCATCTTCCGGAGGGAGAGGATGAGAACGGCTGCATTCGCTGTCGCGAATTACGAAAGATAAATAATGCGCTTTCGCCTAATCCTTCAAAATCAATGAGCGTGAGTAGCGCGCCGATCCGGTGTAATGCGCCTCTCTGCTACGCCGACCGTAATTCTTGTTCGCAGACGCATGGCTAACACGAACATCAACAGGCCCGTGACGAAAGCGTAGAGGCTGATCAACCATACAAGCGCCAGCGCACCTGCGGCCGGAAAAAGAAATACCAGTACGCCAAACACGATCGATGCAGCGCCGCTCAAAATCATCAGCCATTCATTTTGAATCGTCTTGCGCAGCCGTATCGCCGTGGCGATGTCAAGTACGCCGGTGATCAATGCATTGGCACCGATGAGCAGCACCAAAACCAGCGTCGTAAGCCCAGGATGCACGATAGCAATCACCCCAGCGCCGATACTGACCAGACCAAGTAAAAGCGGGAGCCACCAATCCGCATCGTGCTTGCGCATTTGCATCGCTCCGAACACCGATGCTGCACCGCTAAGCAACGCATAAATGGCGAATAGCGCAATCAACGACAGCAGGGTCAAGCCGGGCCACATGATGGCAAATACACCGAACAAAATGGCAAGCACGCCGCGTAATGCGTATATCCACCAAGTTCGCGAGAGTGATTCATTCATGGCACTCATCTCCTTTACCCAATAGGCAACAAATTGATAGTCATTAGTCTGATGTCGGCAAGCCAGCCTACAACTTACCGACCACGTACTAATTATCGTTATCACTATCCTCTCAGAGGAATGCAGCCCGGGGTTGTTTTGTCGGCGGCTTGCAAGACAACGCTTTACTGTGAAAACACACAGGTTTCCTCGCAAGCTGTATGCCAGCAGCAGCCAACCGGTACGCGTGAACTGACTATCGCATCCTAATGATGCGTTTTGCGAAAGCGATGCAATGCACTTAAAGAATTGGTAAAGATTACGGCGAAGATGTAAAACTTGCGCTTTCTTTTTTCTGATGTTCACCGACGCGACTTGTCGTGGTCTGGTGCAGTGCGTAGCTCGGCACGGGGTGTGAGCTTGGCTTTAAGAGCGCGAATGGGATCAGCATCCTTGGCTAGGCTTGAAACCGTATCCAAAAGCATCAGGACGGTGCCGCGAAGCTGAAAAGCATCCGCTGAAAGCTGCGCCCCGGTTCCGACAGAGCGGATGACCACGACAATCTCGGGCGATCCATCGCGGTCCAGGTCGGAGAAGCGGATATGGTCAATCGTTCCGTCTCGCGGCCGAATCGTTCCGGCGATAAAGTCGTCAAAAGGAAAACGGGGATTGGCTGCGCCGTAGGCCCGTACGCTGTAGCTCCCAATACTTCGTGGCTCGAAGTCACCTTCGGCCACGACCACGATTGTTGATCCACCTGGGATCACCGCCTGCTTGACAGCATGACCACCTCCATCAGCGCCAAGCGCTGCAGAGGTCCCAAACAGGCCCCCTACACAGAGCAGCAGCCAAGGTCTTCGCATGGCAATCCCCTCCTTCAGCCCCAATCACCACGTCGCCGAGCGTGCAGCAGTTGCCGGATCTCTTCGCCCCGAATCCTGCCACCGCCCCGCACATCTTGGGCCTGCTTGATGGCACGGCGCACCGCTTCTTGCTGCTCTTTCCCGAGTCGGGGCGGTCTCCCCCCTTTGCGCTCCCCGACAAGCGCGCAATGCCATCGGCCGCAAACCAGTTAACCCACCGCATCACCGCATGGCGAGTGACTCTCAAACTCTGCGCCACAGCAACGTAGCTCTTGCCTTCTTTTAAAAAATGGGCCAAACCAAGTAAGCGTAGTCGCCGCTGCGCATCGGGTTGCTTGCAGGCCAACGAGTCAAAATCAAATTCTTGCAATTGCCCATCCAATTTATCGCGCGAAACCATCGCCGACTTCTCAGGACAGCCATTGCTTTTCAGACTATCGCGCCACCGCTATGGTTCGCAATTTCGGGAGATTAGTACTAACTGTGTGGCGTTATTCGGACAAACTGATTCAAATCTTGATTTTCGCCGTCGCCATTTCGCTGCTCGGCGCGGCGGTCTTGAAGCTGATGCTGGTCACCAGTCATCGGCCAAGACGACACATGGCGATGCAAGCGATCAATATCGGAGAAAAGAGGACAAAGCGCTCTATCGCTTGATGGTTTTCTTCAACGCTTCCGGTGTGATAACGAACTGTTTCACGGCAGACTTGGCGCCGGCGGAACCGCAACTACCGCAGGTGCCGCAACCCTCAGCGCATGAGGATGCGCTTGAATCCGATACGTCAAACTTTGCCGCTATCCGTGTCCATCCAAGACGCGTCGCAACTCGTACCGCCCATGCGCGAGCCCATTGCCGCACCGATTTCGGCGCGTAACGCCTTGCAACCACCCAGGCGGCGTAAGCAACAATCAGCGCGACGATCGATTCCTGCATCATGTTCCCAGCAATGCGCGGCTGATTTGATAGGTCAGAAACGATCCTAGATATGCCAGCGCAAACATATAACCAGCCATCGCCAGCGCCGGCGTCCATGAATTGGTTTCGCGCTTGACGATCGACAGTGTTGAAATGCATTGCGGCGCGAACACGTACCAGGCGAGCAAGGACAGTGCGGTCGGCAAGGTCCAAGTCGCGGCGATCATCGGCGTCAATGTCGTTGCAAGCTGGTCACCGGTCGCGGACAGAGCATAGACTGTACCAAGCGCGCCGACCGCCACTTCGCGTGCCGCCAAGCCGGGGATCAAGGCAATTGCGATCTGCCAGTTGAAGCCGATTGGCGCGAACACCACTTGCAGCAACTGTCCAAGATGCCCGGCAAAACTGTACTGAATCGCCGGTCCGACTGCGCCCGGCGGGGGCTCTGGAAAGCTCGACAGGAACCAGAGCAGAATCATCAATGCCAGGATGATGGTTCCCACGCGTGTCGTGAATATCTTGGCGCGTTCCCACAGACCGATGGCGAGATTGCGCAGATTCGGCCAATGATAATTAGGTAGTTCCAGCATCAGCGGCTGATATTGCCCCTTGCCGATAGTGCGCTTCAAGACATAGGCAACTGCCATGGCGGACACAATGCCGGCGAGATAGAGGCCAAACAACACCAAGCCCTGCAAGTTGAAAATGCCGACCGCTCGATCGGGAATGAATGCGCCGATGATCAGCGCATACACCGGCAAGCGCGCGGAACATGTCATCAGCGGCGCGATCATGATGGTGGCAAGCCGGTCGCGCGGATTCTGAATGGTGCGCGTCGCCATGATGCCGGGAATCGCGCATGCAAAACTCGACAATAATGGAATGAATGCACGTCCGGACAGGCCGACGCTGCCCATCAGTCGATCCAGCAGAAACGCGGCACGCGGCAAATAGCCGGAGTCCTCGAGCGACAGGATGAATAGAAAAAGGATCAGAATCTGCGGCAGGAAAACCAGCACGCTACCGACCCCGGACAGCACACCATCGACCACCAGGCTACGCAGAAGCCCATCGGGCATCGCTGCGTGGACTGCCTGGCCGAGGCCGTCGACGCCGCTCTTGATCAGATCCATTGGCAGCGCCGACCAACTGAATACTGCCTGAAAAATCAGAAAAAGCAGTCCTGCCAAAATCACGTAACCAAGGACCGGATGCAGCACGAACGCGTCTATCCTGTCGCCCGCAGTTTGCGCGTCGCCTTCCTTCTTGATAATGGCGTCAAGAATACGCCGCACCTCACGTTGCGTTGCTTCCAGCGTAGCGGTGTTTCCGGTATTGAATTGCAGCGCGTTATTGCTCGTGTGGTCATGCGAAGAAAGCGCCGCCATCGTATCGAGTTGCTTGATCAGCGCAGCACCGCCACCGGGCTTGACCGCGACGGTTTCAATAACAGGAATGCCGAGTTCGGCCTGCAACCGGGCGATATCGATCACAACGCCGCGCTTTTGCGCAACGTCCATCATGTTCAACGCCAGTATCGTCGGGCGCTTCAAGCGCAATACCTCAAGAATGAGGCGCAAATTCAGCTGTAAATTGTTGGCATCGGCGACCAGCACGATCACGTCCGGCGGCAACTCTTCGGACCTGGCGCCGAAGAGCACATCGCGCGTAATTTCTTCATCGGGCGTCATCGCGTTCAAGCTGTATGCGCCCGGCAGGTCGACAATTTTATAAGTGCAACCGACGCTGGATGTGAACTGCCCTTCCTTGCGCTCGACCGTTACACCGGCATAGTTCGCTACTTTTTGTCGAGCACCGGTTAGGCGATTGAAGAGTGCGGTCTTGCCGCAGTTTGGATTACCGACTAACGCAAGACGCAACGGCTTAGCAGTGCTCATTTTCAGGGATCAGGCCGTAAGATTACGCAGCGTTGCGCTCGGAACGAACAACCTGAATCATCGCTGCTTCATGTCGGCGTAACGCGAATGTGGTGTTGCCGAGCCGCACTGCCATCGGATCGCGACGTGGAAACGACTCGGCGACGACACGGACCTTTTCCCCCGGCGCAAAACCAAGTTCCAGCAAGCGCATTTGCATTGCCAATTGATCGGCCCCGCCGGTTGCCGATACACCGGTCACAGTCGCACAATCGCCCTTTTTCAGCAGAGCAAGGTTGTGGACTTCATTCGAGATCATGCTATCAGTGAGGTTTGCAGACATTGTCGCTTCCTTGGATGAATCAAGACGTCGCTACGCGCTAGGGTACTGACGAACAACTTAAAACCGAGAAACTTGTGATCAACTCAAGACGTTTAAGCATAGCATGGGAATGATAATCGTTCTTAATAAGATTCGCAATTAAGACTGGCTTGCTACACAACATTCATCATATTAAACGTTCGCAATAAATAGTTATTGCAATGCAGCAATATTATGCAAGAATAAGGTAATCGACCTTTATCAAGGAAAAGGAAGTCGAATTGACCAACGCGCTATCCGTACCGATTACGCAAGCCTTGCAGCAGGAGAAAATAGTGCAGGCAACCAAGGCCGCCAAGAATGACGTGGCGCTGCGCATCGGTACCGGCGAACTGGCAGCGTTCGTGGAAACTTTCCTGGAGCAGAAATGGGTGCCGGTGTTAACGCTTGCCTACAGCATCCAGGAAAAAAAGCCGCAGGCAGTGGAGAGTGCCGTCAAAACAATGGATGATCTGGTTTGGAGCGTCAAGCCGAAGATCACACTGGAAGAACGCAAGGAGTTGATTGCCAAATTGCCGTCGATGCTGGCGATACTCAACAAGTGGCTCAACGTCGTGAAACTCGACGATGCCACGCGTCTGCAGTTTTTTGCTGAGCTCGCGAAATGCCACGCCTCCATCGTGCGCGCCCCACTTGAACTGTCGCCGTAACACCAGATCGAAATTGCAAGGGATGAATGGATGTTGCCAAACAGGCGCTGGCGCCAATGAGGCGGTAATCTCTGCGCGGTCGACCGCGTAGCCTCAATCGGAAGTCCTGCGTTTAGTGCTCTAATACATAGCTTCCGGGAGCGACGCCCAATGGAGGATAACCTTTTTGAGGTGCGCCCATGCCCGGTGGCTGGACGTTTGCATCCGACTTGTCCGCCAGCCAGTCGACCCATGCCAGCCACCACGAACCATCGGTAACCGGGGTCGCCGCGTACCACGTATTGGGGTCGACATAATTTTCCCCGGCCAAGCGTTGCGCTATACGGAAATACCGCCCCTTGTGGCCAGGTTCGCTCACGATGCCGGCATTGTGCCCGCCGCTCGTCAGTACAAAAGTCACATCAGTATCCGCAACCAGATTGATCTTGTACACGGATCGCCAAGGCGCCACGTGATCCCTCTCGGTCGTCACCACGAAAATCGGCACCCGAATATCGCTGAGCACGATCGATGTTCCGTCCACTTTATATCGGCCACCGAAAAGTTCGTTGTTCAGAAATAGCCGGCGCAGATATTCGCTATGCATACGGTAAGGCATGCGGGTTGCATCCGCGTTCCACGCCATCAAATCGATCATGGGAGCACGCTGCCCCATCAAGTATTGCTGGACGATGCGCGACCAGATGAGATCGTTGGAGCGCAGCAACTGAAATGCGTCGGCCATCTGCCTGTTATCCAGATAGCCCTGATTCCACATGATGTCTTCCAGGTAGTTGAGCTGGCTGTCGTCAATGAACAGCATCAACTCGCCTGCCTCGGTAAAGTCGGTCTGTGCCGCCAACAACGTCAATGAGTGCAAGGCGTCTTCGCCTTTTTGCGCCAGGAAGGCAGCGGCAATCGCGAGCAGCGTGCCACCCAGGCAATAACCCAAGGCATTTACCTTACGCTTGGGGACAATGGCTTGTACCGCATGGAGCGCGTCCAGAACGCCCAGTCGAAGATAATCCTCCATCCCCAGATCGCGATCATCAGGGCCCGGGTTATGCCACGAGATCATGAAGACGGTATGCCCTTGTCCCACCAGGTAGTTTACGAGTGAATTATTGGGCGACAGATCAAGTATGTAGTATTTCATGATCCACGCCGGCACGATCAAGATGGGTTCAGCGTGAACGCTTTTCGTCTTCGGTGCATATTGAATCAACTCAATCAGGCGATTGCGGTAAACCACATTCCCCTCCGTGACCGCGACGTCGCGGCCCGGCTGGAAAGCCTCTGTTCCAACCGGTGGTTTTCCCTCAATCGTACGCTCCAGGTCTTCCAGAAAATTTATCGCTCCCTGCACCAGATTCTGTCCGTGTTCGCGCACGGTCACATCGAGTACTTCAGGGTTGGTCGCGATAAAATTTACCGGAGAAACCATATCGAGTAATTGTCTTGCCATGAATGACACGACCTGTTCATGATGCGGCGATACGCCGCCGATGCCGGTCGTCACGTTATGCCACCATTGCTGATGCAGTAAAAAACTCTGCTGGATCAGATCGAAGGGTCGGCGTTGCCATTTATCACTGCGAAAGCGCTGATCCTGAGGCAAAGGCTCGATGCAGGGCTCGCTTCGCACGCCCGAGCTTGTATAGGCGATGTAGGCGCCCAGGCGCAACGATTTGCGCACTGCTTTTTCCACCAGTTTTTGCCATTTCCCTGGTGACTCTGCAAGGTGCAGAGCCCAATCGAAATAAGCAAGCGCAAGACTGGCCGGCGAAATGCCGAACGTGACACGCCCCAAATTGGCGTGCAGCAGCCGATCGATCGAGGTTGGAGGTTCGATATCGCTTGCCGCACCAAGCACAGAAACAGGAAATTTCGCCGTTTTCCGGTCCTGATGCACAGCGTGTATAGCGGTCGCGGGTCGGTCCATTTAACGATGGCAAGTATTTGAGAAAAAACTTTCTGCTGCATGGCCTTTTGAAATGCTGCTTTG
Organism: uncultured Oxalobacteraceae bacterium; assembly: GCA_966250375.1. Taxonomy (GTDB): domain Bacteria; phylum Pseudomonadota; class Gammaproteobacteria; order Burkholderiales; family Burkholderiaceae_D; genus CAMLDH01. The sequence continues at coordinate 14,250 of CBINHE010000016.1, read as the reverse complement.
GATGCGGCAAAAAGTCGGCCAGATTTTCTCCCGGATTGCAGCGGGCTGGCAGAATCCAATTTGACCTTTGAAACCTGCATGATATCCATCGCCGCCATCAAATATCATTCGATCAGCACCATATTGGCGGCGAGTACCACCGAGACTGCTGCATCACTTAACGGCTAGCGAAAATTCCGATCCGTCGGTACTTCAAGCTGGCCGCATCATCGCCTGTAATCCGGCGTCGAGCCTGGCATATTCTTCTTCGATGGCCATTAGCATGGACGCCATATATTGCCTCTCAAGCCTGTTTGGGTTTGAGAAGCTCCAGCGCCTTGCACAACGCCGACAGCCTGGTTTCGCCAAGCGACGCTGCACTTCCAGTCAGCCGTCAATATGCGCTATCAATGGAAGATGATCCGATGCCATCCGCGCCAGTGGCGTACGATGCACCTCGACATGCACCAGCCGATGCCGAGGTCTGATCCAGATGCGGTCCAGCGCCAGCGCTGGCCAGCGCGACGGAAAGGTTGCGGGCGCCGGCACTGACTGGAAATGCGACACCAGCCAGCGCAATGGTCGTCCCCAGACAAACCATTCATTGACGTCACCCAGCAGAATGACCGGCATCTGATGGGTATCGAACACTTGCAGCAAGCGCCGTATCTGATCGCGCCGCTCCGCAGGCCGCAAGCCCAGATGCGTGGCTATCACGCGCAACGGATGGCCATGGCAATCGATGTCCGCATCCAGCGCGCCGCGCGGCTCCCGGCTGCCGAACGAAATATCGATCGAGCGTGTCTTGACAATCGGATAGCGACTCAATACGGCATTGCCATAGCGCCGGTCAGGATCATTGCAAGTCGGCCCTTCAGCGGCGGAAAAGCCGGTCGTTTCTTGCAGCAGTGCCAGCACATTCCGTATCTGTGCGCCCCCCAGTGGCACTTCCTGCAGCGCGATAATATCGGCACGGATTTCGTGCAACACTGCGGCGACGCGCTCGGGGAAAAACTTGCGATCAGTGCCGACAGCGCCATGAATGTTATAAGTCGCAATGGTAAGCGGCCACGGGTTGAGATCGAGCTCGACTTGCGGCAGTCGCGGCGAGGTTTCCGTAGGAAAACTCATCGCGCTCCAGTGCCCTTTTTCCCTTCCAGCAGGTGCTGTAGCAGCACCGCCATCCCTACCAGCAACCCGATCACCACTGCCAGTATGGTAACGGTCATCGCACTCGGGTTGCGTACCGCCTCTGCAAGATGATGGACGAACGTAACGGTCATGACGATGCCGGGCGCCATGCCGAGAAAGGTCCCGATCATGTAATCCCGAAAGCGGATATGCGAAGCGCCGGCAACTACATTGACGATGGTGTACGGTGCAATGGGCAGCAAGCGTACGACCATCATCGCGATAATGCCGCGCTTGCCGATGCGTTGACTCAAGCGGTTGAGGCGTGAGCCAAGGAGGCGGCGCAAGGTTTCGCGCCCCAGCCAGCGTCCCAATCCATATGTGACGGCCGCACTAAATAGCGCACCGGCAACCGCGTAAATGGTGCCAAACGCCGGGCCGAACACGATGCCGGTAACGGCAATGAGCAAAGTCACCGGCACCATCAGCAAGCCCGCGATCGCATAGCTTCCGACGATTGCAACCGGCGTAAAAGGCAACGCATCAAGACCGCGCGCCAAAGCGACCAGCGAAGCAAGATTTATCCATTCGCGCAACGGCGTCCAGCGCCACGCGATGGCGAACATTGCCAGCATGATCGCTACGGAACCGAGAGTAATCAGACGCCGCGGCGCGCGTTTGCGGGCATCTCTCGGCACGAGCTGCGCGACTAATCTGTCCGGTTCGATTGGTTTTTCCGGATCAATCAGTGCCTGATCCGGAATGAATGCATCCAGTTCCGGTGTGACGATCGGATTCAGCGGATGCAAGGATCTCCCTGGGCGTTGCAACGCCCGTATCGCCGAATGTAAACTGCCGCAACGATGGATTTCTGCATCCACCATTTGCGGCGAAGTGGCAAGATGCTCCGCCAGCAAACGATTGCGCATGTGCGCAATGGCCAGGCGGATGCGCGCGATGTCATACGGACTGCCATGCGCTTCGATGGCAAGGTTGCACTCCGTGTCGAAAGCCATTGACCGATTGCTCAAGTTTGCGGAACCGACACTGAACAAATCATCATCGGCCGCAAATACCTTGCTATGGACATTCAGGCATCCCTGGCCCAATCCCGGAATGTAGGGACTGTACAAACGATAACGCTCATATTGATCCGCCGCCTTCAGGCGTCGATGCAAGCGGGCGCGCAGCACGCCCATGGTCGCCTCTTCCAGCCAGCCGCTTTGCGTTTGCGGCGACACAACAAGCACTTCCGGCCCGTCCGACTCGCTCAGCCGGGCGGACAGCGCATCGCCGATCAGCCCTGACGTGAAATACTGGTTCTCGAAGAACAAATGACGCTGTGCCGCGGCAATTGCATCAAGATGCAATTGCCGCACCTCGTGCACACCAGGGTATCCTTCAAATGCGGGCTCGGTGCGAGAAATCGCAATATCGATATCGCGCAAATCAGGCGCAACCTCGACAGGCCAGAGGTCATGCGTCTGTTCGCAATAGCCAACCGTGTTCTGCCCGGTCGCGCGTTTCCAGCGCATGCGTACCAGTTCACCAAGCCCGCGTGCCACATCGCCATCCACCATTGCCTGTACATCATGAAATGGCCCGTTCGGTTTGCCGTCGGCATCGCACCGCAACGGCATATCGCACGCATGCTCAGACGTATCCCAGCGGCACTGCGTCAAATCCAGCCCGCCGACAAATGCCAGCGCATCATCGATCACGATCACCTTTTGATGGTGCGATGCGCCGATCGGGTGCCGACTGTCCATCCGGAAAGCCAGACGCCAGTGTGTGCGCCAACCCAACTTATAGGCTGGCAACCATTCGCGCTCCAGTGCATACAACATTGCGTAATCCCAATTCAATACATAGGCATGCAACTCAGGGCGGGAGGCCACCACCGTATGCAAAAAATCCCCCAGCGCTTCCGGATAGCCGTCATTTGCGCCCTCTGGAATCAAATGGGTACGACTATCAATGTCCCAGCTAAGGATGAAAATGCTGTGTTGCGCGTCGCGCATAGCGGCACGCACTGCCCGAAAATAGGCATCGGCATCAATCAACAGACTGAATCGCTGCGCTCTGTCAATGCGCCAGCAATTACGTCCAGGCTGAAACAGACTTGATTTGGCGATCAAGTCAAGGGAAGCTTGTTTTTGTGATGTCATGGGTACCGTACTGGAAGGAAATCGAAGCTATTTCCATTCGATGCCTGATGACTTGGTTGGTTTCTGCCGCATGCCTCTCAATCTCTCTCAATCTGCACATTGCAGTAATACGGGTCGAAAAACGGGAGGCAGGACGATGCGGATTCCAAACAGATCGTCGCTATGGTGACCGAGCGTGTCGTTGTAACGTGAAAGAAACCACATCCAAGGCGAATTTCTGAAAAATTAACAGCCTTGATGTGAATCACGAAACCTCGTTTTTCGTGAAAAAGCTTTATGTTAGACTGCCCAGATGCATCGTACGCTCAAGACATTACTATTGTGGCTGTTAATCCTTGCACTTCCCATGCAAGGATTCGCTGTCAGCATCAGGTGCGCAACAGCGCATCATGCGATGCTTTCAACGGTCCAATCTGTTGATCACCATCATCATGGCGGCGTCGCGAATGCCGGCCATCATCACCATGAGGCAGTGGGCAATACCCAGCTAGATGAATCGGCGGCTGATCACTCGGTCGCAGCAGCGAAGTCATCGGCAAGTAAATATGCAGGCACCTCCTGCAGCTCGTGTGCAGCATGCTGTCTCGGTGCCGCCGCTCTCCCATCGGACTTGAAATGGCCGTCGCGCCATAACAATTCAGAGATGGTCATTGATTCTTCCTCTCCGCTCGTTACCGGCTATATCCCCTCCGGCCTTGAGCGTCCTCCCAAGCGCATTTCCGTCTGATTCACTGAACTCGGCTGCGGCGGATTCGATCCTGCCGGTCTGACTTTTCACGCTTAAGTCACGTGCTTTCGCACGTTTATTCCATTGATTTTGAGGAAATCATGCCATTTGCATATTGGATAACAGTTATCGCGCTGTCGACGCTGCCGTTTGCCGCCGCTGCCCAAGCGTTGAGTCCGCAGTTCGACCCGGCCGATCCAAACGCGCACGTTCCGGCGTTCACCTATAGATCCACATTTAAAAAGGACCGTGTCGCCGCCGACGAAAAAATGTCGCCGGATAAAATCTGGCGTGCTGCCAACGATGAGATGCAAGGACTTGGCGGCCATATGGGCCATCTCAAGGAACCAGGCGACGTTAAAACGCCGCCGTCCGCTTCAGCGTCTACACCTCACGGCATGCAAGCCACCTCCGAAGGAAAATAGCGATGCGAGTTCAAGCACATGCGTTACACGTGAAGTCGGTGACCATCGGTTTGTCTGCGTTACTGCTGGCAGGCTGCGCAACATTTTCGTCGGACGGCGGCATCGACGCCGTATCAGCGGCGACCATGCAGCGTACAGGCCAGACTGTGCAGCGACAGTCCTCCGGTGACCTCCCGACTATTGAAGCAACGCTCCAGCAATTGCTGTCCCGCGATCTGGGCGTCGATGCCGCCGTGCAGATAGCACTGATGAACAACCGGGGCTTGCAGGCTTCGCTGGCAGAGCTCGGCGTGGCCGAGGCCGATCTGGTGCAGGCCGGACGCATGCGTAATCCGGGCTTTTCGTTTGGCCGTATGCGGCGCGGCGATGACATCGAAATCGACCGCAGTATCATGTTCGATCTGGCCGGCCTGCTTACCTTGCCGATTCGCAGCGGCATTGAGCGGCAGCGCTTTGAGCAAGCGAAACTGCAAGCTGCGGCCGAAGCGGTACAACTGGCCGCGAATACGCGTAGAGCTTATTTCAACGCAGTCGCGGCCCAGCAAACCGCCGGGTATATGGAACAAGTCGGTATTGCCGCAGAGGCCGGCGCTGAACTCGCGCGCCGCATGGCGCAAGTGGGCAACTGGAGCAAGCTCGATCAAGCGCGCGAACAGGTGTTCCATGCCGATGCGATCGCCCAGCTTGCGCGTGCAAGACACAACGCGACCGCCGCTCGCGAACAATTGACCAGGCTCATGGGACTCTGGGGCGCCAATACCACGTTCAAGCTCCCGGATCGCTTGCCCGATTTACCGCAAAGTCCCAATGAAATGACGAATATGGAATCGCTGGCCATGTCGCAGCGGCTGGACGTGCAAATGGCCAAGCGCGATGCCGAGGCAACGGCCCGCGCGCTGGGATTGAGCAAAGCGACACGTTTCATCAACGTGCTGGATGCCGGATACACCAACAAGAGCGAGACCGGCAACCCGCGCGCCAATGGCTATGAAGTCACGCTTGAACTGCCCATCTTCGACTGGGGCAATGCTCGCACTGCCAAAGCCGAAGCGCTGTACATGCAATCGGTGCATCGCACTGCGGATATTGCCATCCGCGCGCGGTCGGAAGTGCGCGAAGCCTATTCCGCATACCGCACCGCCCATGATCTTGCAAAGCACTATCGGGACGAAATCGTCCCCTTGCGCAAGAGCATTTCGGACGAGGTTCTGTTGCGCTACAACGGCATGCTGACCGGCGTGTTCGAGCTGTTGGCCGACGCACGCGACCAAATCAACGCGGTCAATGCGGCCATCGATACACAGCGCGATTACTGGCTGGCGGAAACCGACTTGCAAGCAACAATCAACGGCCTCGGAGGCGCAACGATGCCAATGCGCGCCAAGCCCATCGCCCAAGCGGCGGCAGAACACTGAAGAAAGGACGAATTCATGGTCTCACGCAGGGATTTTTTCAAAGGAGCGGGCGCTGTCGCGATCAGCGCTGGCCTTGTCAGCAGGGTCGGCGCCGCGTCGCTGCCGGAAGCGCCGCTCATGGACAATGCAACCACCCAACAGCCGCTGATGCCGCCGAACGGCCACCCCTACAACCCGGTAGTCACGCTGAACGGCTGGTCGCTGCCTTGGCGCATGAATAACGGCGTCAAGGAATTCCACCTGGTCGCCGAGCCGGTAGTGCGCGAACTTGCGCCCGGCATGAAAGCCAACCTCTGGGGTTACAACGGCCAGTCACCGGGGCCGACGATCGAAGTGGTCGAAGGCGACCGCGTCCGCATCTTCGTCACCAACAAGCTGCCGGAGCACACCAGCATCCACTGGCATGGACAACGGCTGCCGAACGGGATGGATGGCGTGTCAGGCCTTACCCAGCCTTCGATCAAGCCTGGAAAAACGTTTGTCTACGAATTCATCGCACGGCGTCCGGGAACCTTCATGTACCACCCGCACGCGGACGAAATGACGCAGATGGCGATGGGCATGATGGGCTTTTGGGTGACACACCCGAAGGACCCGAACTTCATGCGCGTCGATCGCGATTTCGTCTTCCTGCTGAACAATTACGACATTGAGCCGGGCAGCTATACACCCAAGGTCAATACCATGCTCGATTTCAACCTGTTCGCGTTCAACAGCCGCGTTTTCCCTGGCATCGATTCGATGGTGGTGCGGCAAGGCGACCGCGTGCGCATCCGTGTCGGCAACCTGACGATGACGAACCATCCGATTCATTTGCATGGGCATGAATTCGTTGTGACCGGAACCGATGGCGGCTGGACGCCACCTGCCTCGCGCTGGCCGGAGGTGGTGACCGATATCGCGGTCGGCCAGATGCGGGCGATCGAATTCCATGCAACCGAGCCGGGGGATTGGGCCTTTCACTGCCACAAATCGCACCATACGATGAATGCGATGGGCCACAACGTGCCGACCATGATCGGCGTCGATCATCGCGGCGTGGCCCGGAAAATCAACAAACTTGTTCCCGACTACATGGTGATGGGCGAACGCGGCATGGCCGACATGGGCGAAATGGAAATGCCGCTGCCGGACAACACATTACCGATGATGAGCGGACAGGGCCCGTTCGGCGGCGTTGAAATGGGCGGCATGTTTACCATGGTCAAGGTACGCAGGGATCAGAAGCCCGGCGACTTCAATGACCCGGGCTGGTACAAGCATCCGACTGGAAGCCTTGCTTACGAATGGACCGGCCCCATGACAGAACCGGCCAGAAGCAGCGCGCCCGGCGGGCAATCGATGCCAGCCGTGAACTCACCCGCGGATATCGAACTGAACGCCCGAAAATCGACCAGCCATGAAGGACACCATTAATGCCATCTCTTGACTCACGCTTTTATACAAGGCCCCCTATGAAAATCCGCACTTCCATCGACACTGCGTTGGCTGGCGCGTTGCTGGCCGTCTCTTTCGGCAGTGCGATGCCGGCTGCGCTCGCGCACGGCGACTCGCATCGGAAGAAAGAAAAAGGCATCATCCTGTCTACCGAAGAGAAAGAATTCGGAAGACAGGGCACCCCCCAAGCATGTCACGCGCACCATCCATATCGCAATGGACGACACCATGCGCTACACACCGTCCGCCATCAAAGTCCGGCAAGGCGAAACCATCCGCTTCATCGTGAAAAACAATGGAAAGTTTCTACACGAAATAGTGCTTGGCACGATGGCGGAACTGAAGGAGCATGGCGAACTCATGAAAAAAATCCGGAAATGGAACATGACGAACCGTATATGGCACACATCAAGCCCGGCGCCCGGGAAGAAATGGTGTGGCAGTTCACCAAGCCGGGTCACTTCAATTTCGGTTGTCTGGCGCCAGGTCATTTCGAAGCCGGCATGGTAGGAAAAATCAACGTTACGAAGAGATAAAACATGAAACGACGCATTCTTTTGCAAGCCATCATTGCCGCCTCCCTCGGCATCCCTCTCATGGCGAGCGCCGCAGTGCCGGTAATCGACGTTTACAAAAGCGCCACCTGCGGATGTTGCACCGCGTGGATCGAGCATTTGCGCGCGAACGGCTTTACGGTCAACGCTCACGACGTCGCCAGTCCTTCCGACTACCGCGAGAAGTTCGGCATACCGCAGACGCTCGGTTCTTGCCACACCGCGATGGTGCAAGGCTATGCCATTGAGGGCCATGTGCCGGCCAGTGAAATCAAGCGCCTGCTAGTCGAGCGGCCAAAGGCGAAAGGGCTGGCCGTACCATCGATGCCGATGGGGTCGCCCGGCATGGAAGGCCATCGCAGCGATCCATACGACGTACTGCTGGTCCATGCGAATGGACGCTATTCTGTTTACCGCCATTTCGGCACCCTAGGAAGGAAATCAACATGAAAAAATTTTCCGGTTTTGCATTGAGCATCGCGTTCGGTCTCCTGACCTCCTCATGGTCGTTCGCCGATGATACGCCCCATCCATCCGCGTCAGATCAAAAGGATCAGGCAAGCGTCTCGATGAGCGATGGCGAGATCAAAAGAGTGGATAAGGATGCCGGCAAGTTCACCATCAAGCATGGTCCGCTTGCCAATCTGGACATGCCGGGCATGACAATGGTGTTCCGCGTGAAGGAGCCCGCGATGCTGGATAAGGTAAAAACCGGCGACAAGATCCGGTTTGTCGCTGCCAAGGTCAATGGAGTATTTATGGTAACGACACTGGAGGTCGTCAACTAAAGCGGATTTCCCCCGGATATAAGAGGAAATCCGCTCTCAGAACCCGCGCAGGAATGAGCACGTGCTTTTTGTGCTGGAGAAAGTCATGAACGGCCAATACGACCTGCAACGCTTTGTCGATGCTCAGCACCCTGTATACGAAGATGTATGCAAAGAATTGCGCGCAGGCCGCAAGCAAAGTCATTGGATGTGGTTCATTTTCCCGCAGATCAAGGGATTGGGCCACAGCGTCATGGCGCGCAAATTTGCCATCTCGTCGCTTGCGGAAGCCAAGGCATATTTGGCGCATCCGGTTCTCGGTGCCCGGCTGAGGGAATGCAGTCGGCTTGTCGCTGTCGTGGACGGACGATCAATTGACGAGATTTTCGGCGCACCGGATAACCTGAAGTTTCGATCATCTATGACTTTGTTCACCCAGGCCACGTCCGATAATCAAGTCTTCAACGATTGCTTGCTCAAATATTTTGGAGGAGAGCCTGATCCATCCACGCTTGCCCAACTGTGACCCGAGACATCCGTTGCCGAGTGATACCAATCCTCACCCAGAACGTGACATGAAATCGCGTCTTTTTCCGCCCGCCTGCGTTGCTCGTCGTTGCCATAGCTCGCTATGGCGCCTCCTCTCCCTTGCAGGGCGCATCTGCGCTTGCAAGCGCAGACCGTTACGTAGGCGGACAGCATGCTGTCCGAATTCCCTGCTTCCCTTGCAGGGCGCATACCTCGGCGGCCCCATCCTCTTGCAAGAGGATATCGCTCCGCAGGCGAATGAAGGGAGCATTGCCTTGCAAGGCAATGCCGTTACGCAGGCGTGGAGCAGTGCTCCACGAATTCCCTGCTTCACCATGCCATTCGAAACCCCTGCTACACCCCTTGCCAGCCGAAAAAATCCATCGATTTCATTTGTCACGTTATGGGTGAGGATTGGTATAAAACCGTTATGATTGACGACCCCAGTTAAGCGACAAGGTAAAGGCATGGCCGCGATTGATGATTTTGTGAAGAGACAGAAAGACGGTGCAACGTTCGTCATTACGGCGCAAATGCTGCGCTTGAAACCGGCGGAATTCGATACGCTGGCGCAAATATGGTTCGATGATGGCGGACCGGGATTCAACGTTATCGGCGTACCGCATCGGGCAGTAGTGGATGGCGAGTTTTTCATCAGCCGTGTGACGGTCATCAAGACTACGTCACGCCCCCCAGACACAGAATCATAAGAATCTATTTCCTACCGGCTTTAGAGGCGTGACCATCGCCATAAGAATAGCGACGGCAATCTGTCGCTGGTATTTTCAGGTGTATAGCGCGAATTGCCGAGAAAAATAGGATGTACCCCACGCATCGAAAGTTTGACGATGCACCGATGTGCGGGGCGCATCCACCATTGATTCACAAAATGCTATGGTACGCGGTCAAAAAGGAATCTCGTCGGCGTATTTCAGGACATTTTGTTGCGGCTCGCGTGCATGGCTGTTGCTGTCGGCATACGCCACTGGATCGTCCGACCCATCGTTGACGCCGTGTTCGTCGTGCTCGCCATCATGCGGCCGGCTGCCCAGCATATGCATATTCTGGGCAACTATTTCGGTTGTATAGCGATCATGCCCCTGCTTGTCCGCCCATTTGCGCGTTTGCAAGCGCCCTTCGAGATACACCTGCATGCCTTTCTTCAGATAGAGAGACGCGACTTCACCGAGTTTGCGAAACATTACCACGCGATGCCATTCGGTTATCTCCTTTTTTTCGCCGCTGACTTTATCCGTCAATTTTTCGCTCGTGGCGACGTTGATATGGCAGACGCAATCGCCATTGGGCATATATCGCGTTTCAGGATCGCGGCCCAGGTAACCGACCACAATGACTTTATTCACAGATGCCATGATGTTTGTCCTTCATTAAAAATATTCATTTGATGGAAAGGCGTACGCCTTCTTCAAGATGCGCGCCCGGTACCTGCCTGCCCGCTTTCAGCGCGTCCAGAATCGCTCGTTTGTCGGGGGCCGGCGGCGGTACCGGCGGCTGGCGGAGATAGGCTGCCGGAAGTTCGTCCGGATTGTCGACCGCCGCGACCGCAGCTTTCTTGTACAACGCAATCGTGAACAAAGCGGTTTGTACGCAATCCCGTCCCGATGCCTGCAGCAGTGCTTGAATCAAGTCTTCCAAGCGATCAATCGCAACGGCATCGCGTCCAGCCTGCTCATAAAGGCTGGCAGCGCGTTCGATCCGGGCATCGCGCGTACCCACCAACATGCGACGCAACTTGGCCAGTGATTCCAGCTTTTCATCGAGCGGCCATGCCAACCCATCGAGCGTATCGTCGACGGCTTGCCGATCTGGCTGCTCGGCGCGCAGTTGTTCGCCGAGCGCACGAATTTCAGTAGCGACTTCAAACGCCTCGAAAATATTCATGCCGTCTCCCACTGGCCATGCCTGCCATCGTGAGCATTGAGGCGGCCATTGGCCACATCGCCGCTTACCGCGGCGGAAATGTCGGTTTCCAGTTCATGCTTGCGCATATTGGTCAACCGATTGAAATTGCGCTTCGTTTGCTCGTCATGCAAGGCGTCGCACACCGTTGCCGCTGCAACATACGCATCCTTCAACTCATCCATGGTTTGCGCCTGGCTGATACTGTCGGAAAACGCGGCCACTTGCTGCTCTCGCAACACGGGCGCGGTAGCCGGCTCGATGCCATTGTTCAGCCAATCGAGCAATTGACGTCCCATGTCGGCATTGGGTTTTTCAATGATCTGATTGTCGAACAAGCGCGTACGGTCCTTGCCGACAAAACCATTGTGAGCTTGGTCCATTTCCATGAATATAGTGAATTCATACTCGATGCCATCGCGCATGACCGGTGCCAGGCCGACTTTCTTGACCTTGCCTTTGGTGCCGTCGCCATCTTGCACATAATCCATTTTAGAGCGCATTGTCGCGATGATGTGGCAGGGACTCTGCAACATCGCTTCGACCAATGCATTGTGCTTCGGCGTTATCGAACGCCACGCCGACCACGAGTTGCCGGTCTTGTCCGCGATCTTGCCCTGCATATCAAGCGCACCACCCTCCCCGGCCCAAGCATGGGACAGGCTATCGATCAGAATGGTCTCGACGCCCGCCATCTCGAATGCATGAATCGCCGCGACATAATTATCAGGAGAAAACGGCGGCGGCAATTCAAGCACATCGAAACCGCCCGTTATCAAGTCGGCGTACAAGTGCGCACTGCGATGCTCGGTATCGATGACGCCAATACGCCCCCCCAGGCTCGATGCGATCAAGAGAGCGGTGTAACTTTTGCCGCTGCCGGCCGGACCGGCAATACCAAGACGCAACTTGGCACGCTCCTTCGCAGCAGGACGAATTTCGAATTTCATTGTGTTCATAATCCAGTCACTCCTTTACTTTAAGCAGTTCTGTCGCGCCGGACGGCAATTTTTACTCTACTCACCAATGACAGTAACTGTACATGCATACAGTATAAATCAAATACTACTTATTTGGTAGCATACTTGCAAGGCGTTTTAGCTGCAAATTTGTGTTTTTTCAACCCAGCGCTTCCCTTGCGGCACGGGCTTGCTGCTCGCTTACTGTCTTGTCGCCTTTTGCAATTCTTTCCTGGATACGCTTGGCCCATCGCTTGGGGTCATCCTGACTGCCGCCCGATTTAACGGCCTTTGCCACCTGCTCCAGTCCCGTCAATTCAGGTGTGCATTTGTGCGGCGATGCCGACGCATTCATCACCTCCAAATGTACATCCGGCGCCGGAATCGATTTTGCGTTCGGATGCGTTTGCGCATCGCTTAACGCCTTTTTCCACCGGCGTCGGATTTGCGCGTAGGACTGTGTTCTCAAGTCAAATGCGCCGATAAGGGTCGTCGCCCAATAGATGGCGGGGTCCGACCACTCTCCCATTTTTCCTTTCTCGCGGGCAGTGATACCGGCGACCGCTTCAAAATAGGCGGCTTGCGGATCCAATACTGGTTTGCATAGCTTGATGAATTGCGGCAAGGTAGGTGGAAGATCGCACGTCTCCATCAAAACGATGCCGCGCCGGATTTGCTCAGACGTCATTTTTCCCAGCGCAATACCCCACTGCCGCTGAACTGCCTCGATATCAATTCCCGTCCATTGCTCCAGGAATTTTATGCCGTACAGCGCGTGCATTCTGGCAAATAATTTTTCAACTGACTCCTGCGAAATTGCCGCAAGTGGCCATTGCCACGACTCGATCGCAGTCGATAGGGAAATGTGGCGATTCATGACTTTCTTTCCGGAGGATTTTCAAATGCGGCAATGCGATGCCGAGAGTTGGCCAGCATTGGAAGACATACACAAATGTAGATGTCGTCGCACCATGAATTTTCCAAGACATCTTCGCTCCGATCGAACACTTTTTTCAAGTCGGCGACACCTCTTGAATAACTACCAATTCAGTCGCGCAAAATGCTTTTTCTTACGGAAAACCGTGAAAATTATTGCCAACAGGTAGCACTTCAACCGACAATACTGCTTAGGGCGTGCCATAGAGAACCTGTTGACGCGTTCCAAGCCGTAACGAAAGAGAAGAATAAATGCCGATAGACAATGCACACATACGCCACCAGAATTTCATGGCGTTGTACCAGAAGTTCAGAGATGCAAATTCGCATTTGCCCGAGCGCGGCATGCTGAAGATGTTTGCCGAACGCATTGGTTTGTCTGACCGGTATTTAAGCCATATAAAATGCAAGCGCAAGAATATTGGCAACAATATTGCACGCACAATGGAACAGGCACTGGGACTTCCCCATGGCTGGATAGACAGAGAACATGCAACCAACAGCGATCTGACCAACGACAGCGATGATGCCGAAAAAATGTTTCTGGAAACAGCCAAAACCCTGTATCGCTCCGATCCAGAAGGCGCACGCCGGGCAATCATGGAATTATTGCGAAAACGATTGTTGAAATCTGCAGCGTAAGACTAGCAGCAATGATTCTGGAAATCAGCGAAATTATCAAATTAACGGAACGGAATCAAAGTGTTATCATCCACTTCGACCGACGCGTCGACCATTATCGCGTAACGCGCGCGAGGCAATTGCCACTGCATGCGCGGCATCAACCCATGCGACGCGTCTCACCAGTTCCGCAATACCAGTCGAGGGCACAGCGGGCATACCGCCAACCAACGCTCCCACGACCAAGGCTTTGCCGGCAACCACATGCGATTCCGCCCCCATCCTTTCCTCCGCCTGCCAGTATAAAAAATATGCTTGCCGCGTCGGGTCCTTGGCGAAACCATCATCATCGATATACATTCCATCGCCGGCCCGATTTAACGGCATCATGTCGATGTGTACTGCGTCAAGGTAGCAATGGATTTTTCGCTGATCACCACGATACTCCACAGTGGTAATTTGACGGGCGAAGGGATTAATCAGATAAGCATGCATTGCGAAAAATTTCCGCAAAAATAGAACGTTATTTAAGTATAAAATATAATACCAATTTGGTAGCAATACAAGCTTGAGCGGCAAGACGATGTCGACATCATCAATACCGATTTGCGCAGCAGAATCCATGCTTGGCGTTCTCAAAAACCAAGTGCAACACCTTTTGCTGTAAGGTGCTGCCATGTCGA